>USCR01000051.1 GCA_900553295.1 uncultured Eubacteriales bacterium
TTGACCGAATTTGCTTTCTCGAAAAAGTGGCGTCTGCCACTTTTTCGACACGCTGAGACGGCTATGGAAATTTATTTCCCTAGCCGTCTTTTTTCTTTGATTCCACAAAGCCCTGCCAGCTGCTCTCCAGCGCCAGGTTTACCAGGCGGACCCCTTCCCGGGCAGCGTAGGCTACGGTGTAGGCCGTTCCACCCTGCATATGGTTAAAGTAGCACAGGCACAGCCCTGAGCGATCCACCATGTAGCGGTTCCGCACATGATAGCACCCACGATAATACAGGGGAGAAAGCTGCTCTACCCGATCCGCCATATACCTCAGGCGCTCATAGCGGCAGCGTTCAACCTCCGGCCATCCGGAGGTTTGATGCGCATGGGGAACAACAATTTCCAGTGCTATCTCCTGGTGGCGGCGTTTGCAGGCTAATACCGCCTCCGCCGCCACCAGGTCAAAGCCCAGGGCACCGCCATTGTAGAAGTAGCGGTATCCCTGAGCCCAGGCCGCCTCCAGCGTCAGCTCCAGCGCCTGGCGCAGCCCCGGGAGCTCCGCTTCCTCCAGCTCACGGTGGCCGGTAAAGCAGACGCACTGTTCCCGCTGCGGCACAGCACCCTCCCTCCCCTGCTTCTCCATTGCAGCTTAGTTCGTGTCCATTTTGAGCACCGCCAGGAAGGCCTCGCTGGGCACCTGTACAGTACCAAACTGGCGCATACGCTTCTTGCCTTCCTTCTGCTTTTCCAGCAGCTTCTTCTTCCGGGTGATGTCGCCGCCGTAGCACTTGGCCAGCACATCCTTGCGCATGGCTTTCACCGTCTCCCGGGCAATCACCTTACCGCCAATCGCCGCCTGGATGGGTATTTCAAACATCTGCCTCGGAATGACTTCCTTCAGCTTTTCCGCAATGGAGCGGCCACGGGCGTAGGCCTTGTCCCTGTGCACAATAATGGAAAAAGCATCGCAAATATCCCCGTTGAGCAAAATATCCAGCTTTACCAGGTCGCTCTCCCGGTAATCCTTGAGCTCATAGTCAAAGGAGGCATAGCCCCGGCTGCGGCTTTTCACCTGGTCGAAGAAGTCAAAGATAATCTCGTTCAAGGGAATATCGTAGTTCAGCTTGACCCGGCTGCCTTCGTACTGCATGTCAATGAAAGTCCCCCGCTTGTCCTGGCAAAGGTCCATCAGCGTGCCCACATATTCCTGCGGCGTGAACAGCTCCGCGTGGACATAGGGTTCCTCCATCTTGGCAATTTCTCCAATGGGCGGCAGGTTGGTGGGGTTATCGATGTTCAGCACGGTGCCATCCGTTTTGGTAACGTGATAGATTACGCTGGGCGCGGTGGTAACCAGGTTCAGGTCAAATTCCCGCTCCAGCCGCTCGGTAATAATATCCATGTGCAGCAGCCCCAGGAACCCGCAGCGGAAACCATAGCCCAGGGCCACGGACGTTTCCGGCTCAAAGGAGAGCGAAGCGTCGTTCATGCGCAACTTCTCCAGGGCATCCTTCAGGTTGGGATAGTCCGCGCCATCGGCCGGATACACCCCGCAATATACCATGGGCGTCACATGACGGTAACCGGGCAGCGGCTGTGCCGCCGGCCGTGCCGCATCGGTGATGGTGTCGCCCACGCGGGTATCCCGCACATCCTTGATGGAGGCGCATACATAACCCACATCCCCGGGCAGCAGCTCATTGCAGGGGTTATAGCCTGGATGGAAGGTACCCACTTCCACCACATCAAACTCGCCTTTGCCTGCCATCAGGCGCATGCGCATCCCGGTTTTCAGCCTTCCCTGCATCACCCGGACGAAGCAGATGGCCCCCTTGTAATTATCGTAGAAGGCGTCGAAAATCAGTGCCTGGAGCGGCGCCTCCTCGTCCCCCTCGGGGGCGGGAATATGCTGCACAATGGCCTCCAGCACATCCTGTATATTCAGCCCCGTTTTTGCGGAAACACACGGGGCATAGGAAGCATCCAGGCCGATGACATCCTCGATCTCCTTGCGGACCTCCTCCGGCTGCGCGGAAGGAAGATCGATTTTATTAATCACCGGTACAACCTCCAGGTTGTGGTCAATGGCCATGTAGGCATTGGCCAAGGTTTGCGCCTCAATGCCCTGGGTGGCATCCACCACCAGCAGCGCGCCTTCGCATGCCGCCAGGGCACGGCTGACCTCGTAGGTGAAGTCCACATGGCCGGGGGTATCAATCAGATTCAGGGTGTAAACCTGCCCGTCCTTGGCCTTGTAGCGCATGCGCACGGCCTTGCTCTTGATGGTGATACCCCGCTCTCGCTCCAGCTCCATGCTGTCCAGGATCTGATCCACCATTTCCCGCTTTTCAAACACCCCAGTGGTCTCCAGAATGCGGTCCGCCAGGGTAGATTTACCGTGGTCAATATGCGCGATAATGCAGAAATTGCGAATTTTCGCAAGCCGATCATTGGTCAAGGCTGTCCCTCCATCGCCCCTTGGGCACAAGTTCATGCATTATATGATACCGAATTTCTTGCAGAAATGCAACGGGAACGCACAAAAAGCGCCCGCCAAGACAAAGAAAGAAGGACGGCGGAACCTTTATCAGGCTCCTCCGTCCCTCTTTGTGCGCTTAATGCATCATCAGATAGGCGCAGGTGATATACAGGCCGATACACAGCAGCAACAGTCCGAAGGACACGCTGCGGGTAATCAGGTGCGTGCCCGCCATGAACTCTTTCCAGGAGGCATCGAACACATACTCAAAGTCCGTGCGTACGGGATGGCTCTTGAGGAACGTAGCGTTCAGCGCCATCGCAACGCCGTTAACCGCCTTACCGCAGGCATAGGTAAACCGGTTGCCCACCGGCACAGGACGGTGCTTTTTACGTTTGCTGAAAATGGTATCCCGCAGGAACACCACCACCGTCTCCGGCAGTTCCGCCACAAAGCGGACCACCAGGGTGCACACCCCGGGCAGCAGCTTGAGCAGCACAGGACGGTACACCAGGTCTTCCAGGTCCAGCTTCTCGGGCCAGCGGTTCACATACACCCGCACGCCCTTTTCATCCTTCGCCATAAGCAGCAGCCGCACCACCAGGAAGTAGACCACCACACCAATGGCAATGGACTTGACCGCGCCCATCAAATTTTCACCGGAGAAGTACGCAATCTCTCCGCCAATGGCCTCCTGGCCAAAGAACGGCGCGCACAGCGCACCCAGCGGGGAAAGCAGCTGTCCAGGCAACACGGCAAACGCCAGCAGGATCACCGCGGGAAGCAGCAGCGCCACAGCCGTCTGTTTGTTCATGTACTTGCCACCCATGGCATCGTATTCCGCCTGGTGTTCAGGATTCTTCTCCCAGAACAGGCAAATATACAGCTTGAGCATGTAGGCCACCGTAAGCCCGCCGGAGAAAACGAACAACCCTTCCACAAACTGATAGTTCGCGGTGGAAACGCCCATACCGTTGAGATAGGCAATGTACTCCAGGATGGATTCGTGGATCAGGCTCTTGGAGTGATATCCGCTGCCCACAAAGGGAATGCAGGCAATGGACAGCGCACCCAGCAGGAAGACAATGTGCAGCAAGGGCTTGTTACGGCCAAAGCCGCGCACGTCGTTCAGGTTCAGCTTATGCAGGTTCATGTACACAACGCCCGCCGCCATGAACAGCACCAGCTTGATCAGCGAGTGGTTCATCATGTGCATCACGCTGCCATAGGCCGCCAGGGAACCCTCCTGGGCCAGCATAACCATCATGCTCAGGCCCACGGTGATGAAGCCAATCTGGCTCAGGGAAGAGCAGGCAAGCACCCGCTTCAGGTCCACGGAGAACAGCGCCAGCAACGCGCCCAGGAACATGGTAATGGCGCCCAGGGTCAGCAGTGCGTCGCCAAACCAGCAGTCGCCCTGCATCAGGTTGGCGCAAATTACAATCAATCCGAACACGCCGGACTTGGTCAGGATACCGCTCAGCAGCGCACTGGCCGGGGCCGGGGCCACCGGGTGCGCCTTGGGCAACCAGATGTGCAGGGGGAACAGGCCCGCCTTGGCCGCAAAGCCCACCAGGGTCAGCCATACCGCCACCGTGAGTCCGGAGCGGTCCGTGAGGGTCGCGGCGGCTGCCTTCATGCCCGCAAAGGACAGCGTACCCAGCTGATGATACAGCAGGAACAGGCCCATGAGCGTGGTCAGGCCGCCAATAATGGCCACTGCCAGGTAGGTAGCGCCAGCGCTGAGCGCGCCAGGCGTTTCCTCCTGCGCCACCCATACATAGCTGGTCAGGGACATGATCTCAAAGAAGATCAGCGTGGTGTACAGATCGTCGGAAAGGAACACGCCAAGGGTGGCGCCCAGGGTCATCAGGTTGAAGAAATAATAGCGGTTCCGGTTACGGTAGTGGGTGAAGTATTCCGGTGAAACCCAGCCGGTCGCCATCCACATGAAGGCCGCCACCGTGGCATACACGCCCCGGAAGCCGTCCGCCGACAGGTGCAGGCCCAGGCCGCAGAAACCTTCCCAGGCAAAACTGCCCGGCAGGAAATTCACCGCCAGCGCACCTACAAACGTCGCCGTCACCGCCAGACTCATGGTCACGTCACGGCCCGGCTTGGAGAAGCGGCCGAGCACATAGCACACCACCGCCAGAACCATGGGTCCAAAGCAAAGCAGAGGATACAACAGCATCGGAACGCCCCCTTTCTTACAGCACCAGCCCGGCGGCCACGCTGCGCAGCCACTGGACCAGAGGAGTGGAGAACACGCCGCAGAGCACCACCATCACGCAAAGCAGCGCCAGGGGCAGCTTCATCTGCCAGCCGGGATCGGTATTCTTTCCCGCCAGGGCGGCGTCGCTGGCATCCAGCGGACGGAACCACGCCACGGAAACCACCGTGAACAGGTACACCGCCGTGAGGATCGCCGAGATAATCAGCGTGGCAATGGCCACAATTCCCCACCAGCTGCCCGTATCCGCCGCAGCGGTAAGCAGGTTCCACTTGCTCACAAAGCCGCACAGGGGCGGAATGCCCACCATGGCAATGCTGCCGATGGTAAAGCAGGTAAAGGTGAAGGGCATCACACGGCCCATGCCGCGCAGATCCTGCACATATTCCTTGCCCGTTTGCACCAGCACAGCGCCAGCGCAATAGAACAGACCAATCTTCATCAGTCCGTGGAAGATCAGGTGGCTCAGGCTGCCCACCATGCCGCCGGGCGTCATCAGCGCCGCACCCATAAGCATGTAGCTCAAGTTACTCACCGTGGAGTAGGCCAGACGGCGCTTGAAGTGCTGCTCGCGCACAGCCATGGTGGAACCAAAGAGAATGGTAAAGCAGGCCAGGCACACCGCAATGATCTGCGCCACGGAACCATAAAGGAAACTGGCGCCAAAGGAGTAATAGATCACGCGGATCACCGCGTACGCGCCCGCGTTTACCACCGCCACCGCATGCAGCAGGGCCGTTACCGGGGTGGGCGCCACGGAAGCCGCAGGCAGCCAGGCATACATGGGGAAGACCGCAGCCTTGGTACCAAAGCCAATGAAGGCCAGCAGGAACACCAGCCGCAGCACCACCTCATGCCCAGCAACCTTGCTCATGTCCAGCACACCGCCCAGCACAAAGTCCGTGCTGACGCCGTAGTGCATGATGAAGATCAGCGCAATGAAGGCCAAAGCCGCACCGCTGATAGAGAAGATCAGGTACTTGCGCCCGGCGCGGATGCTCTGCACATCCTTCTTGTGGGTCACCAGGGGCAGAGTAACCATGGTCAGGCATTCGTAGAACACATACAGGGAAAACAGGTTCCCCGCCAGCGCCACCGCCAGGGTTACGCCATAGCTCATGGTGTAGTAGGCGAAGAAGGCATTGGGCCGGTTCTCATGGCGCATGTACTCAAAACCGTACAGGGAGGCCAAGGGCCACAGGAAGCTCACCAGACCGGCAAACACCTTGCTCATGCCATCCAGGTGCAGCGTCAGGGTCAGGGTATCGGTCATCCGCAGCAGGGGCAGTTCCCCCTCGGGGCTTAGGCAAATAGCCCACCAGGTCAGCGCCGAAGTAACGAGCACCACCGCCTCCACATACAGGCTGCGGGGCCGCTCCTGCTGAAAGCGGAACAGCGGCAGCACCGCCCCGCCCACCAGCGGCAGGAGGACAGCTAGCAACAAAAGCGTCATATCAGTTCCTCCTTTACATCAGCGTGGAAGCCAGGTTCGTCAGGAAGGCCGTCAGTTGCGCGGGGAACATGCCCGCCAGCAGGGACAGCGTGGTAAGGATCACCAGGGGGATAAGCATCACGTGGGTGGGCTCGCATTTCTCAAAGAACTTCAGGGAGCCGTCCGCGTTGCGTCCGGGCAGGAATCCGCGGATGCTGATGGGGAACAGGTACCCCGCCGTCAGCAGTGCGCTCAGCAGCAGCACCATGGGTGCGAACCAGCTGAAGAACCCAGCCACGCCGGTCATCTCCAGCGCGCCCTGGGCCAGATACCACTTGCTTACAAAGCCCAGCGCCGGCGGAATACCCACCAGGCCCACGCTTGCCAGGGTAAAGCACCACATGGTAACAGGCATCTGCTTGCCAATGCCGTCCAGTTCGTCCACCTGTGTCTTGCCGGTCTTGCTGATTACGGCGCCGGCGCTCATGAACAGCGTATCCTTTACCAGCGCATGGCACAGCACATGGAGCATGGCTCCCACAAAGCCAACGGGATGCATGGTGCTCAGGCCAAACAGTACATAGCTCACCTGGCTGACAGAGGAATAGGCCAGGCGCTTTTTCAGCCCACGCTCCTGATAGGCCAGCAGAGAACCCATGAACACCGTAAACAGCGTCAGGCTCATGAAAGCCGTTTGCACCCAGCTGCCGCGAAGGAAGTCCACGCCGATGAAGCAGTAGATCAGCCGCAGGCAACCCAGCACGCCCGCCTTGGTAATGATACCGGAAAGCACCGCGCTGGCAGGAGAGGGGGCCGCCGGGTGCGCCGTGGGCAACCACCCGTGCAGGGGGAACAGACCCGCCTTGGTGCCAAAGCCCAGCAGCATTACAAAGGCAATGGCCAGCACCAGTCCCTCGTGGCCTGCCACCGCTTCCAGGTTCAGCACGCCGCCAACCGCAAAGTCAAAGGTGGTGACATAGGGGCTGAGCACCAGAATGCCCAGCAGCGCCAGGGAAGCGCCCACCACAGAGTAAATCAGGTACTTGATGCCCGCCGCCACCGCGTCGCGCTTCATGGTATGCAGCACCAGCGGGAAGGTCAGCAGGGTCATGGCTTCATAGAACATGTAGAAGGTGACGATGGAGCCCGCGAAGCACAGCGCCATGAGCACCCCCAAGGTCATCAGGTAAAAACCGTAGTACCGCCGCAGGTGTTCCTCCTTGGCCATGTACTCAAAGGAATACGCACCGGCCGCAGCCCAGACAAAGGCCATGATCGCGCTGAACCAGCGGCCCGTGTCATCCACCCGCAGGAATACCGGAAGGCTGTCTGAAAGGGTAAAGAGCGTCAGCGTGCGCTCACCGCCAAACAGTACCGGCAAAAGTGCCACCACATTCAAGCAAAGTACAACCAGCGTCACCGGGTTGCGGGCTTTCCCCTCCCCCAGCGGCTTGTACAGCGTCAGGAGCAGCCCGCTCAGAAGGGGCAGCAGCACGGGAACCAGAAGATACCAGTCTCCAAACACGTCAAGCCCTCCTTCCTCACGCGAACATATCCAGGCCCATGCGGATCGCGCTCACAATGGGCTGAGACAGAATGCCCAGCGCCACGTTTACCGCCGCAAAGGCGACGCAGCTCAGGCTGAAGCAGAAGCCCCGCCGTCCCTTTTCCACCGGATAATTGCTGCCGGGCAGCGCGGGACGGTACAGGGTAATCACCGTGCGCAGGAAGTACACCGTGTTCAGCCAGGTGGAAATGGCCAGCGCCACCAGCACCAGCATGGTCTTGACGTCTCCCAGCTCCATGGCCGCCGTACCAAAGTTCAGCTTGCTGATGAAGCCGCCCAGGAACGGGAAGCCCACCATGGACAGCGCGCCTACCGTAAAGGCAACGCCGGCAATCGGGCTGCGGAAACCGGAGCCGCGCAGTTCCCGGAAGTGTTTGCTGTTGCCAGAGGCATCCGCCAAGCCGCCTGCCGCCAGGAACAGCATGGCCTTGCACACCGCGTGGGAGAAGATGTGGAACACCGCCGCCAGCATGCCTGCTTCGGTGCCCATGCCAATGCCCATGTAGATGTAGCCAATCTGTGCCACGGAGGAGAATGCAATCATCCGGCGGATATCGTTTTGACGGATGGCGGAAATGGAACCCATAATCATGCCCACCAGACCGAAAATGAACAGCACGTTATGAATACCCGTGGCAATGATCACATCCAGGCCGATAACCCGGTACATGATCTTAATCAGCAGGAAAATGTAACCCTTGCTCACCAGGGAAGAAAGAATCGCCGAGGATGCCGGGGTGGTGTACCCGTAAGCATCCGGAACCCAGGTATGGAAGGGGAACAGTGCGCTCTTGATGCTCAGGCCAATGGAGATCAACGCCACCACCACCGTCAGGGGCAGGGTGTATTCCCCGGTGGCATGGAGCTCCGCCACCGCTTCCTTCATGTTGCTCATGAGCAGGTGGCCAGTCAGGTCGTAGAGCAGGATGATACCCAGCAGGAACAGACCGGAACCCAGCAGGTTCATAATCATGTACCGGGTAGCCGCCACCAGCGTACGACCCTTGGTCCGGGCGTCAATGAGGGAGCAGGCGGAAATGGTCATGATTTCCACAAACACGTATGCGGTGAAGGCGTCGTTGGTGTACACCTGCGCCATCAGCGCCGCGGTGAGCAGCAGGATCATCACGTAATACAGGCTGTGCTTGTCATGCAGTACGTGGTCGTCCAGCTTCTTCACGCCACCCAACAGGGACAAAAGCATAATCAGGGAGAAAAACAGCGCGGTGATGCCTTCCAGCAGACCGCCACGGATCTCGTTGCCCCAAGGCGCCGGGAAGTGGCCCATCATGTAGGTGTAGCTCTCGCCATAGCCCCAGATGAAATAAGTGAAGCAGGCGGACAGCGCCGTTACCACCGTTAGAACAATGAACACCCACCGCCGGGCAAACTTACCCTTGAGCACCGAGGTCATGGCTGCGCTGCCCAGGGGAAGCAGGATGCAGGCAAAGGGAATGGATTGCCAAAGCGCCATGCTCACGCCTCCTCCTTTCGGACCTGCGCGGTAATCTCGTCAATGTCCAGGGTGTGGTAACGACGGTAGAGCCGCACAGTCAACGCCAGCATCAGCGCCGAAACGGATACGCTCACCACAATGCCCGTGAGCACCAGACCCGCAGGAATGGGGTTGATGTAATACTCCATGGACTGAATACCGTTCACCACAATGGGAGCAATTCTGCCCTCCACATAGCCCTTGGCTGCCAGGTACAGGTACATACCACTGTCCATCATGGAGAAGCCGATGATCTTCTTAATCATGTTCCGATCCAGCAGCAGCGTCGTGAAGCCGATACCGAACAGGATCATGGCCGCCATCTCTTCATAATTCGTAAAGAAGTTCATAGGGTTACATGTCCCCCTTTCTGAACAGGGTATAGAAGGCATACATGGTGCAGCAAACCACCAGGCCCACCGCCAGGTTCAGGTACGGAATCAAGCCTGCGGAGAACAGCTTGCCGGGCGTGCCGGGAGTGATGAAGCTCCACAGATGGTTGGCGCCGGTGAAGAAGGAATACGCCTTGGATACCGCATAGAAGCTCAGTGCGCACAGGGACACGATCTGGAACACCCGGAAGGTGAAGAACCGTTCCGTTTTCTTGAACCCGAAGGCGTTCAGGTACAAAATCAGCGCAGCACCCATGAGCGCGCCGCCGGAGAAGCCGCCGCCGGGGGAGATATGGCCGTTCATGATTACGTACATACCGAAGAGCAGCACGATGGGCACCAGCAGCTTGGTCACGTGCTGCAGGATGGTGTCGTTCTTGGGCTCATACATACGGTCGTTGGCTTCCACCAGGAGCTGCTCCGCAGACTGGCTGCCATCCTTCTCCCGGCTGATGCGCAGCAGAATCAGCACCGAGCAGGCGGCAATGAACAGCACGTTGCTCTCGCCCAGGGTATCGAAAGCACGGTAGTCCAGGATCATGCCGGCAACGATGTTCACCGCGCCGGTCTCCTGCATGCCCTGCTCGATGTACCGCTGGGAAACCTCATTGTTTACGGGGTTATCAGGGTTGCCAAAGGGCGGTAGGAAGGACGTGGTGCGCAGCAGCACATAAATGATGGCAAAGCAGGTGACCACTGCCAAGATGCTGTACAGCGCCCGGGTGAGCCGGGTACCCTTGAGTTTTGCCCACTGATGCACATGGTCGTACATGTTGCGCTCGTCCTGGAGCGCTTTCTGCACCCGTTCTTCCGCCTGGCGCTCCATTTGCGCGGCTTCCTCGGGGCTTTGCACCAGATGCGCCTCGCTGCTTTCCACCAGCTCTTCCTGAAGCTGATTGTCCAGCCGGGTGGAACCGCCGCTCAGCCAGCGAAGGAACCGGGGCAACCAGCTGTTCTCGTAATCCTTACGGATTTTCGCCATGGTTCTCCTCCCCTTCCTTCTCCTTCTCCTTTTCCACGTCAATGGCGTGGATCTTCTTCAGTGTCACAAAGTACAAAAGGCTATCAATGCCCACGCCTACCGCGGCTTCCGTGATGGCCAGGTCCGGCGACTGAAGCATCATCCAGATCACGCTCATGGCCAGGGACTGGCTCATAAAAATCACAATGGCCACCAGCAAATTTTTGCTCAGCGCAACGGAAATAGCACACACAATGATAAATACCAGCAGGAGAATATTCAGAAAGCTCATTTCAGTTACCCTCCTTCTCCCGCACCACGGCGGTTTTATCCACCACGTTCATGTGACGCTCCAAATGATCGTTGATGGTAACCTCCAGGCGGCTGACCAGGTGAGAAGCCACCGGGCTGGTCAGCCACAGGGTAATGATGACCAGCAGCATCTTCACCGTGGCAATGGTCAACCCTTCCGCGATCATCACGCCCAGGAGCACGCACAGAATTCCCAGCGTATCCCCCAGCGCCGCCGCGTGCATACGGTTCATGCTATACCGGAAGCGGAACACGCCCACCACGCCGGAAACCAGCACAAACAGCCCTGCCAGCGTAAACAACGCGCTGAGTACAAAGCGTATGAGCTCAAGCATGCTTCTCGTCCTCCTTTTCCTCCCGGCGCTTTTGCCGGTAGATGCCCATGTACACCTTCGTCAGCAGCACCACCGCCAGGAAGGAAAGCATGGTGTAGATAATCGCCACGTCCACCAGGTACCCTTCCCCCATCAGGAAGGCCAGCACGCAAATGATAATGACGATCAATGTGCCCATCATGTTCACCGCCACAATGCGGTCGGAGATGCGGGGGCCACGAATGGCACGAATCAGGCACAGGAACAGCAAAATAGCAAGAACTACCAACGAACCATTGAACAGTGCTTCGTACGCTCCACTCACGCTGATTTTCCTCCCTTCTCCAGCCGCGCAATACGCCGCTGCATCTCGCTGTCCTCAATACCCTGGGCATAAGTGGCATCCAGGCAGTGTACCAGGAACAGGTCATCCTGCACATCCACGGTAATGGTGCCAGGGGTCAGGGTAATGGAGTTGGCCAGCGCAACCCGCCCCATCTCCGTCTTCAGGGGGGTGTGGAAGGAAACCAGCTGGGGCTCCACCTCTTCCTTGGGTGTCCAGATGAAATGCAGCGTCTGCCATACTGCCAGGCAAATTTCCTTCAGCATGTAAACGGCATACATCAGCAGCTTGGGCAGCCGCAGGAAGGTCTGCCATTCCTTCTTCGGGGAATAGTCCATAAACTTCCAGATGAAAACATAGATGATACCGCAGAGCACCACGCCTGTGATGGCAATCTCGGCCGTCCATAGACCGTTAAAAACGATCCACAGGGCAAAGAGCAGGAAAAACATAGGCATCCTCCTTTTCCTCAAAAAGCACGGCTTCAGACCGTTGATTATTCTAATCCCTTCCTATTATATATGTCAAGACTCAAAGCGTCATTTTTTGTTATTTTCTGCCCTTCTGCCGGTTTTTCCGTCATACGCTGTATTCCTATGTTTTTTCACAGGAAAGAGGATTGCATTCCGGGGAAATATGGCGTATTATGATACCTATACCGCCATGGCGCGGTATCCCCGTATGGAAAGGAGTTCTGGCATGTTTCCCATTGTCAAAAAGCGTGTATTGAACGAAACCGTGACGCTTATGGAGATTCAGGCGCCACTGGTGGCCCGGAAGGCGCAGCCCGGACAGTTCATTATCTTCCGCATTGATGAGGAAGGCGAGCGTGTCCCGCTGACCATTGCAGATTATGACCGGGAAAAGGGTACTGTCACCATTATTTTCCAAAAAGTCGGCTATACCACCGAAAAGCTGGATACCCTCCAGGAAGGCGACGCGCTGCTGGACTTTGTGGGTCCCCTGGGCGAGCCCAGCCACACGGAAGGAGTGCGCCGTGCTGCGGTGATCGGCGGCGGTTTGGGCGTGGCCATTGCTTATCCTCAGGCCAAAGCCCTGCACCAGGCCGGCGCCCAGGTGGACCTGATTGTGGGGTTCCGCAACCAGGGGCTGATTATCCTCCAGGAGGAGCTTACCGCGGCCAGCGACGACCTCACCATCATGACGGATGACGGTTCCAACGGGCATAAGGGCTTTGTGACGCAGGCCCTGGCCGAAAAGCTCCAGGCCGGTACGCAGTACGACATGGTGGTGGCCATTGGTCCTATGCCCATGATGAAAGCCGTTTGCGACCTGACCCGTCCCTATGGCATCAAAACCATTGTCAGCATGAATCCCATTATGATCGACGGTACGGGCATGTGCGGCGGCTGCCGGATTACCGTGGGTGGCGAAACCAAGTTTGCCTGCGTGGATGGGCCGGACTTCGACGGCCATCAGGTGGACTGGGACGAGGCCATGGCCCGCTCCCGCATGTACCGTGCCGAGGAGGCCCAGGCCCGGGAAAAGGCACATGTGTGCCGCCTGACAGGAGGTGTCCGTTCATGAATAGCATGACGAAAACGCCCATGCCCGAGCAGGATGCCGCCATCCGTGCCACCAACTTCAAGGAAGTGGCCCTGGGGTACACCGTCCAAATGGCCCAGGATGAAGCGGCCCGCTGTTTGCAGTGCAAAAATGCCCCGTGCGTGTCCGGCTGCCCGGTGAATGTACCCATCCGTGACTTCATTGCGCAGATCCGTCAGGGAGATTACGCCGGTGCCTATGCTACTATCCGTTCCCAGAATGGCTTGCCGGCCATCTGCGGACGTGTCTGCCCCCAGGAGACGCAGTGCGAGAGTAAATGTGTCCGCGGCATCAAGGGCGAACCTGTGGGTATTGGCCGGCTGGAGCGCTTTGTGGCCGACTGGGCCATGGAGCATGGCGCCACCGTGTCCCAGCATCCATCCCCCAAGGGAAAGCGTGCCGCAGTGATTGGCTCCGGTCCCGCGGGGCTCACCTGTGCCGCTGATCTGGCCCAGCGTGGTTGGCAAGTGACGGTATATGAAGCCCTGCATACCCCTGGCGGCGTGCTCATGTATGGCATTCCCGAGTTTCGCTTGCCCAAGGCCCTGGTGCAGCGGGAAATCGACGCCATCAAGGCCATGGGCGTGGAGTTTATTACCAACGCCGTGGTGGGCCGCTCCATGACCGTGGATGAACTGCTGGCCCAGGGCTACGACGCCGTGTTTGTGGGAAGCGGCGCGGGCCTACCCAATTTCCAGCACATTCCTGGTGAGAGCCTGTGCGGCGTATATTCCGCCAATGAATTCCTTACCCGCATCAATCTCATGAAAGCCTACGATTTCCCCCAGCATGATACCCCCGTTAAGGTTGGCCACCGGGTAGCCGTGATCGGCGGCGGAAACGTGGCCATGGACGCGGCGCGCTGTGCCCGCCGGCTGGGGGCAGAGGTCACCATCGTCTACCGTCGCAGTGAAAAGGAGATGCCCGCTCGGTTGGAAGAAGTGCATCACGCCCGGGAAGAAGGTGTGATCTTCCGCATGCTTACCAACCCCACCGCCATCCTGGGGGATGAGAATGGCTTTGTCCGCGCCATGACCTGCGTGGAAATGGAGCTGGGTGAACCGGACGAGCGAGGCCGCCGCCGGCCCATTCCCAAGCCCGACAGCGCGTTTGATCTCCCCGTTGAAACGGTCATTGTTGCCATTGGCAACAGTCCCAACCCGCTGATTAAAAAGACCACCCCCGACCTGCCCACGGAGAAATGGGGTGGCATTACCGCCGATGCCTCCGGCAAAACCGGCAAAGCACATGTGTATGCCGGTGGCGATGCTGTCACCGGCGCCGCAACGGTTATTCTTGCCATGGGCGCGGGCAAGAAAGCCGCCAAGGCCATCATGAAGTATCTGGACGCCAACAAATAATTGTGATATGATAGCGGGCAGGCCCAAGGGCTTGCCCGCTGTTATTTTCAGG
>USCR01000052.1 GCA_900553295.1 uncultured Eubacteriales bacterium
TGCTCCCAGAGATGTCCTCTCTTCCTTTACTGTCCAATATGTTTGACAAACCTACAGCCACCCCCCCGCGCCCCGGCTTCCGGCGCGGCAGGCACCCGCTTAAACAGAAAAAAAACAACCATTAGTACAGGAGAAGAACAGAATAAATATGCAAAGCGTATTGACAAATCAAAAATTGGGTGTATATTTATGCAGTAATCTTTAGTGCGCAAGGAGGACGGACTTTATGAAAAAGGTATTGGCATTGGTCTTGGCGCTGTGCATGACCCTGTGCGTGGCGCAGGCTGCCATGGCGGACATGCTCTCCGATATCCAGGAGAAGGGCACGCTGGTGGTTGGCGCCAACGTGGGTTTCCCTCCCTATGAATTCTACTATACCAATCCGGAAACCGGCGAGGAGGAGCTGCAGGGCTTCGATATGAAGCTGGCGCAGGCCATCGCCGACGAGCTGGGCGTGGAAATGGTGCTGGCGGACCAGACCTTCGCCGGACTGATCACCGCCCTGCGTGCCGGGGAGATTGACATGATCGCCTCCGGCATGGCCATCCGGGAGGACCGGCTGGAAGTGGTGGACTTCTCCGATCCGTATTACGTGGGCGGACAGATCATGATGGTTCGGGCCGAGGATGCGGACACCCTGACCACCGTGGAGTCCATGGCCGGCAAGCGCGTGGGCGCGCAGATGGGCGCCCTGCAGGCGACCATCCTGGAAGAGCAGTTTGCGGACTCCGAGCCCCAGCTGATGGACAACATCTCCCTGATGGTGATGGACCTGCTCCAGGGCAGCGTGGACGGCGTGCTGCTCACGGACCTGGTGGCCAAGACCTACATTGCCCGGTATCCCGGCCAGCTGGTGATTTCCCAGGTGCCTGTGGAGTATGACAATACCGCCGGCGTGGCCGTGGCCGTGAACAAGGGCGACAACGCGTCTCTGTTGGAGGTTATCAATTCCGTGATCGAGCGCGTGACCACCGACGGCACCTTTGATGCCTGGGTGGACGAAGCCACCGCGCTGAACGCTACGCTGCTGGAGGAGTAAGCAACACCGGCGCGCAGGGGGGAAAGGGAATAGCCCTTTCCCCCTTCGTTGGCGCTGCCAAAGGTAAGGAGTCGTTATGATCAATTTTGCAAAAATCTGGGATATTCTCATTACCAAGTTTCCCGCCTTTATGGAGGGTGTGGAGATCACGCTGCAACTGGCGTTTTTCACGGTGCTGTTCGGCTCGCTGCTGGGGCTGGTGGTGGCGGTATGCCGCCGCACCCGGCTGCTTCCCCTGCGGTGGCTGATGAATGCCTATGTGGCCTTTATCCGCGGCACGCCGCTGTTGGTGCAGGTGCTGCTGGTGGTGTACGGCCTGCCGCAGCTGGGCATTCGCTTTCCGCGCATGACCCTGTGCATCATTGCCCTGGTCATCAACTCCGGCGCCTATATGGCGGAGCTGATCCGGGCGGGCCTGCAATCCGTGGAAAAGGGACAGGTGGAGGCGGCGGAATCCCTGGGCATGTCCTCGGGACAGACCATGCTGTACATCATTCTGCCCCAGGCGGTGAAGGTGACCCTGCCGGCCATGGGCAATGAGTTTGTGGCCATTATCAAGGAATCTTCCATCCTGTACGCCGTGGGCGTGTACGAGCTGACTTACCAGGCCTACAAGCTGGCTTCGGTGAACTATTACTACATTGAAACCATGATCGTGGCCGCGCTGATTTACTTCGTGCTCACCTATGTGGCCACGAAGCTGCTGGGCCTGCTGGAGAGGAGGATGCGCCGTGCCGACACGTCAGCCGCTTGATTCCGGCTCCGGCCAGGAAATACTGATTCAAATGGAAGGGCTTGTGAAGAACTTCGGCAAGCTGGAGGTGCTCAAGGGCATCGACCTGAACGTGCGCAAGGGGGACGTGATCGTGCTCATCGGCCCGTCCGGGTCGGGCAAGAGCACCCTGCTGCGCTCCATCAACCTGCTGGAGAAGCCCACCGCGGGCAAAATCATCTTTGAAGGCAACGATGTAACCCAGGCGGGCAAGAAGGAGCTCAGCCAGCTGCGCCAGCGCATGGGCATGGTGTTCCAGCAGTTCAACCTTTTCCCGCACCTGAAGGTGAAGGACAACATCACCGTGGCCCCCATCCGCGTGCGCAACACCCCCAAGGCGGAGGCCGAGGAAAAGGCCCGGAAGCTGCTGACCCGGGTGGGCCTCATCGACAAGTGGGACACCTGGCCCCAGAACCTTTCCGGCGGACAGAAGCAGCGCGCAGCCATTGTGCGCGCCCTGGCCATGGACCCGGACGTGATGCTCTTTGACGAACCCACCAGCGCCCTGGACCCCGAAATGGTGGGCGAGGTGCTGGACGTAATGAAAAGCCTGGCCCGGGACGGCATGACCATGATGGTGGTGACCCATGAGATGCGCTTTGCCCGGGAAGTGGGGGACTATATCCTGTTCATGGACGACGGGCAAATCATCGAGGCAGGTACGCCGGAGCAGATTTTCGACCATCCCCAGCAGAAGCGCACCCAGGACTTTCTGAAAAAGGTACTGTAAAAAAAGGAGACGTTGACCCATGCTGACCACGCCCCTGAAAACCCTCAAGCAAGTTATAGACCAGCCCAGCGGCTCCCTGGACCAGGAGGACGTCACCCGGGTGGCGGAGATGTTCGCCCGGGAGCTTGCCGACCTGGGCTTTGCGGTGGAAAAGCTCACCCATCCCACCCTGGGCCCCACCCTGCGCTGCACCATCGGCGAAGGCGAAAAGCAGCTGATGCTCATGGGGCATATGGATACGGTCTTTCCCCATGAGGTGAGCGTACCCTTCACCCCCCTGGGGGACGGCCGGGCCAAGGGCAGCGGCCTGACGGACATGAAGGGCGGCCTGGTGGTGATGCTGTATGCCCTGCGCAAGGCGCTGCCTGCCCTGGACCTGAAGCGTTACCGCCTTTGCGTGGTGCTGAACCCGGATGAGGAGATCGGCTCTCCCTCCAGCGCGGATCTGCTGCTGGAAACCGCCAAGGCATCCTTTGCGGCGCTGAGCTTTGAGCCCTCCGGGGACGGAACGCTTACCTGCGCCCGTAAGGGCGTTACCAGCGCGTTCATTGCCTGCAAGGGCATTCCCGGGCACGCGGGCTCCCAGTACAAGGAGTGCGCCAGCGCCATTCAGGCCCTGTGCGCCCAGATCACCAAGCTCTACGCCCTGCGGGACAACGCGCGGGAGATTTCCTTCAACGCGGGGCTGATCCGCGGGGGTACGGCGGAGAACGTGGTGGCGCCCGACGCCTCCTGCAAGTGTGAATTCCGCTACTTTGACCAGAGCCTGCAAAAGCCGCTGATGGAGCGCATTCAGGCCATCTGCGCGGAGGAGCCGGTGCCCGGGGTAACCACCACGGTGACCTTCGGCGCCTCCCACCCGGCCATTGACCTGAACGAAAAGAGCCAGGCGCTGCTGGACATCGCCCTGGAGATCGCTGCCCGGCAGGGGCGGCAGCTGCGCCATGTGCGTACCGGCGGGGCGGGAGACATCGCCATTGTGGGCCAGGCGGGCATCGGCGTGCTGGACGGCCTGGGCCTGGAGGGCGGCGGCGTGCATACGGTGGAGGAATGGGGCAGCCTGGACAAGGTGGATCAGGAGATCGACCTGGCGGCGGAACTTATCTGCCGGGTGTGCAAGTAAAAAAAAATTTTGGTGGCAAACCGGAACAAAGGGGCCGGTTTGCCTTTTTTTGTACCGGATGGCCGGTCTTTTCAACCTGCTGGAATTGTAGTATAATGATAAATGTTTGAATTTTTGTGGGAAAGGGGCCGGTCATGAGCAAGAACGGGCTTACACGGGAGGAAAACCGCAAGGCGTGGCTGTATGCCTTTTTGATTGTGCTGGGCATGGGGGCGGTGGCCGCCCTGCTGGTGTGGAGCCGAAGCTGGAACATGACGCCCGTGGAGCTGCGGGAGACCAATCCCCTGGTGACGAAGGCTGCCCGGGGATTAGACGAGATCACCGTGGACGCTTCCTTTGACCCTGTGGCGCGGACCCTGGCCGTGGAGCAGCGCATGACCCTGTACAACCGTACAGGGGAAACCCTGCCCCAGGCGGTGGTGCGCAGCTGGACCGGGGCATACCTGGCGGGCGAGACCAGCCCCTGCACCACCAACGAACTGTACTGGAACTGCTACCCCGAGGGCTTTGATCCCGGCGGGCCTGCGCTGGAAAGCCTGGCGGTCAATGGCCAGGCGGTGGAGGCCCAATGGCTGGACGACGCCCAGACGGCGCTGTCCCTGACGGTGGAGGGAGGATGGGCCCCGGAGGCAAGCGTGACCCTGGCCATAGACTACCGGGTGGACATTCCCCGGTGTGCCAGCCGCTTTGGGGAAACAGAAGGCATTTGGGCCCTGGGCAACGTGTTCATGCTTCCGGCCCTGTATGAGGATGGAGCCTGGCGGACGGAGGCGTACCTGTCCGTGGGCGATCCCTTCCAGTCGGCATGCGCCAACTGGACCGTACGCCTGACCCTGCCGCAGGGGTATACCGCCGCGGCCTCCGGCTGGGGGGAAGCCCTCCGGGTGGGAGACGTGCAGACCGTTACCTTTGAAAGCGAAGCGGTGCGTGACTTTGCCCTGGTCATCAGCGACGGATTTCAGATGGCCCAGGGCATGGCCGGGGATACCCTGGTCACGGCCTATGCCCGGGACGCCGGAAAGGCTCGGGAAATGGTGAAATACGCCCAGCAGGCCCTGGAAACCTTTGGGGAGCGCTACGGGACGTACCTGTATCCCAGCCTGACCCTGGCGGAGGTGGACTTCCCCTTCGGGGGTATGGAGTACCCCCGTATGGTGATGATGGGCGGCTCCCTGGTGGAAGCTGGGGGCCAGGACCTGGAGCTTACCGTGGCCCACGAGGTGGCGCATCAGTGGTGGTACGCCATGGTGGGATCGGACAGCTACTACCAGCCCTGGCAGGATGAATCCCTGTGCGAGTATGCGGTGATGGACTACGTGGGGCAGTGGTACAGCGCCCAGGCCCGGGAGGATTTCCGGGTGCAGCGGGTGGAAGCCGCCCTGCGCACGGGCACCGCGCAGACGGTGACCCCTGGAAGCCCCATCGATTACTTTGCCAACCTGGAAGAGTACACCCTGGTGTGCTACCGCCGGGGCGCGGCCCTGTGGACGGCCCTGGAACTGGCCCTGGGTAAGGAGGAGCTGGACGGCTTCCTGCGCGCCTATGTGGAGGCTTACCGCTTCGGCCGCGCCACCCGGGAGGACCTGACCCGGCTGCTCACAGACTACACCGGGCAGGACTGGAGCGCGCTGATGAGCGACTACCTGGATACACGGATGAATTGACGTGAAAGGATGTAGAAACCTATGGCCAATCGCCCCCAGGATGCGGTGGTGCTGATTCCCTCCCTGGAGCCGGATGAACGGCTCCCCCGGTATGTGGAAGCGCTGCTGGAAAAGGGGGTTGAACACATTGTGGTGGTGGACGACGGCTCCGGCCCCGACTACCGGCCCATCTTTGATGCCCTGGCGGCCATGCCCGGCTGCGAAGTGGCCCGGCATGAGGTAAACCGTGGCAAGGGTGCTGCCCTGAAAACGGGGTATGCCCTGATTGCGGAGCGCTTCCCGGCGTGCAGCGGCGTCATCACCGCGGACGCGGACGGCCAGCACACCGTGGCGGACGTATGGCGCCTGGCGGAGGCGCTGACCCGGGGGGAGCGCAAGCTGTACCTGGGCAGCCGGGACTTCTCCCTACCCCATGTGCCCAAGAAATCCCGCTACGGCAACTGGATTACCAGCGGGGTGTTCCGCCTGTTTTACGGCCAATGGCTGCCCGACACCCAAACGGGCCTGCGGGCCTTCCGCCGGGAGGAACTGGAGCTGATGCGCCAGGTGGAGGGCGAGCGCTACGAGTATGAGATGCGGGTGCTTATCGCCTGCGCCCGGGCGGGGATTCCCATGGAATCCATCACCATCGAAACGGTGTATGAGAACAACAACGAGGGCTCCCACTTCCATCCCCTGCGGGACAGCTACCGCATTTACAAGGTGATTCTGGGAAGCTTTGTGAAGTTTATGGGCACCAGCATCCTGTGCGTGGCCATTGACCAGGGACTGGCGTGGCTTTTGCGGGACGTGCTGCTGCTGAACCTGGGCATCGATCACAATGGATTGATCTGGGCCAGCGGGCTGCTGGCGCGGCTGGTGTCCTCGGTGTGCAATTACCAGCTGAACAAGTCCCTGGTGTTCAAGCTGCGGGGCAGTGCCCGGACGGCGGTGTGGCGGTACGTGCTGCTGTGCGTGGCGGTGATCTGCGTGAGCAACCTGTGCGTGCAGCTGCTCAGCGCCGTGGGCATGGAGGAAGGCGTGGCGAAGATCATCTGCGACACGGTGCTGTATTTCCTGAATTACAGCGTGCAGAACCGCTGGGTATTCCGTGAGGAGGAAACGGCATGAAGTCGGGCTTGAAAAACGTTTTGTTTACGTTGCTGACGCTGGCGCTCATCGCCGGGGTGGCCTTGGCCGTGCCCCAGGGGAGCATTACCCAGGAGGCCCAGCGCAGCTACCTGGAACAGGGCCCCGCGGTGGAGGACGAATATGCCTTCCTGTTTGAATAAGCGGCGGCTGGAATGATGAACATTTGGAGGGAAACGCAAATGAAAAAATGGTTGGCTCTGCTTTGCGCGGTGCTGCTGCCCGCACTGGCCTTGGGAGAGGCGACGCCGGCGCTGCCCATGGACTTTACCCCCGGCCACGTGGCCGATCCGGCGAATTATACCGAAAACGGCTATGAGGACGAAACCCTCTCCGTGACCATGGAGCGGGTCTGGGTGGGGGATGCGCAGTTCAACGTGGCCCGGGTGAAGATTGCCGATCCCTCCCAGCTGCGCATTGGCCTGGCCGCGCCCTTTGGCACCAAGAAGACCAACCGCGTCTCCACCATTGCCCGGGACAATAACGCGGTGGTGGCCATCGGCGGCGACTACTTCGCCAACGAGGAAGGCGGCTATGTGGTGCGCATGGGCGAAGCCTACCGGAAAAAGCCCCTGAAGAGCCGGGACATGCTGGTCACTGACAGCAAGGGGAATTTCCATATCCTGAAAAACTCCGACGCCACGCAGCTCCAGGCGCTCATGGAGGCGGAGGACCCCATCGTTAACGTGTTCAACTTCGGCCCCGCCTTGGTCATCGACGGGGTGCTCCAGGAAATGCCGGAAACGTACAACTATAACATCCGCGGCAAGGAACCCCGCTGCGCCATTGGCCAGCTGGGCGAGCTGGAATACCTGCTGGTGGTAGTGGACGGCCGGGGCGCGGCGGACTCCGAGGGCTGCGACGTGGCCACCCTGGCCCAGTTCATGTATGACCAGGGATGCACCCAGGCCTATAACCTGGACGGCGGCAACAGCGCCCTGATGTACTTCAACGGGGAGAACTACTCCCGCAAGTCCTTCGAGGCGGAGCGCTCCGTGTCTGACATCATCTATTTTTCCACTGCCATTGACTACGGCCTGGACGAAACCGCGGAGGAAGAGTGACCATGACCGATACGCTCTTTACGGTGCTGGGCCTGCCGGTAACGGGCTTCGGGCTGGGCATAGCCGGGGCGCTGCTGGTGGCGCTGGGGGTGGAGCTGGCCTGGTGCAAGGCGCGCGGGGTGAGCTATGGCGTGTTCATCCGCTTTGCGGCGCTGGCCGTACCCCTGACGCTTTTGTGCAGCCGCTTGCTGTTCGTGCTGGCGGAAAGCACCTATTACCTCACCACCCTGTCCAATCCTGCGCTGGCCCTGCGCTTCTGGGATGGCGGTTATTCCCTGGTGGGGGCGCTGCTGGGCATGCTCCTGGCGGCCTGGGCCGCGGAGAAGCTGCTGCGCGTGCCCCGGCGGCTGCTGATGGACGGCCTGGCCCTGGCCCTGCCAGCGGGCATCCTGGTGGAGCGCCTGTGCGAGACGGGCACCGGCATGGGCATGGGGAAAACCATTGCCACGCCTGCGCTGCTGTTCCTGGGGGTGGAGGATACCTTCACCGGGGAATGGGTGCATCCCGTGTATCTGTATGAGGCGGCCCTGGCGGGGATCATCGGCCTGGGGCTGCTGGTATGGGTGCTGCGCCGCCGGGGCGATACCGGCGCGCCAGGAGATCTGTGCGGGCTGTTCCTGCTGTTTTTTGGCGTGACGCAGATTGTGATGGAATGCCTGCGCAACGACCTGCACATGGTGGTGCACTTTGTGCCTGTGCAGCAGGTGGTGGAACTGCTGATGGTGCTGGCGGTGCTGTTGCGCTGGCAGCGGCGGTTCAGCCGGGTTCCGGGCATGAAAAAAGGCCGGACCCTGTGGGTCTGGCCGGTGGCGCTTGCTTGCGTGGGCGTGGCGGTGGCCATGGAGTTCCTGGTGGACCGCGGCCCGGACAAGCTGCTGTATTACAGTGTGATGAGCCTGTGCGTGGCGGTGATCGCCGCGCTGGCGCTGATCTGCCGCAAGGGCAGCCTGAAACCCGCCCGGTAAATCAGCGGCGGTTGGGGCAGTCCTTTTGACAGCCCTGGCAGGTATCCAGGCAAAGGTCTTCCCCCAGGAGCAGCAGGGGCTGCATGCCGTTGCTGGCCTCGCCTTCGGGGCGGAAGCCCAAGCGGGTGAAAAAGGGAACCAACGCCACCGGGGACAGGGTGCGGATGCGCCGGGCACTGTGGCTCTGCGCCTTGAAGAGCAGCAGCCGCAGGGTAAGGTCCCCCAGCTGCTGGCGCCGATAGGCCGGCAGGACGGCGATGCTGCCAATCCAGAAGGCGCCATCCTGCCACCAGATGCGGCCGGTGGCCGCGGGCTGACCTTCCCGGTACACCACCACGTTCCAGGCCATGGGGTCCAGGGCGTCGGCTTCCTGGTTCAGGATCAGGCGGCGCAGGGCCAGGGGCTGGCTGAGGTCCGTGCCGGGGGCAAACCACTTTCCTTCGATCATGGGCGACATCCTTTCCAAAACAAACAGGAGGCGAATGCACGGTGGACCCGAAAAAAATTGAGCGGATCAACGAGCTGGCCCGTAAAAAAAGAACCGTCGGTCTGACGGAGGGCGAGGTACAGGAGCAGGCCGCCCTGCGCCAGGAATATCTGGAGGGCTTCCGGGCCAACATGCAGCAGGTGCTGGACAACGTGCGCATCCAGCGCCCGGACGGTACCATCGAACGCCTGCAAAAGAAACGCCCTAACTAAAAGCATACCCCATTTCCGTGGAAAAGTCAAAGAAAAAACTTTGGGAAAAAACCTTGCCAAATACGACGGCTTGGGTTATAATAAAGCCGGAACCAAGGAAAGAAAGCAAATAAGCATCACACGGCGGCCATCCCCCAATGGAGACCAGGTCAAAACCAAGCAATTGGAACTTCCAGCTGAATGGTAAACATCCTCCGAATTTCGCAACAAGTTGGATGAAAACGATTCATGGTAAGCAGTGACCCAGGTTGATGGCGATGGTACAAGAGGTAAAGACTTCAGGAGCGTATGGTACATTGGCACATAGCTGACCGACCAGCGCCGCCGTGAGAGCATGCGAACATAGAAAGGGTGATACCATTGTACGAAGAGGAAGAGCAAGACTTCGGCGTGATCGAAGGCACCGATGAGGATGGAAATAAAGTCCTGCTGCAGGTCCTGGATTATTTCTTCTACAATGGCGAAGAATACGCGATTTTAACCGATGCAGAGGACGAGGACACCTGCGAATGCGATGCCTGTTCCGACCACGAACATGACGATCATTGCCAATGCGATGACTGCGCGGACGAAGAAACCGACAATGAAGAAATCACCTGCTATATTATGAAGGTGATCACCAGCACCGAGGAAGACGGCGAAGAAGTCGAGGAATTCGTCCCCGTAGATGATGCTCTGGAAGCGAAACTGATTGAGGTTGCAACAACCAAGCTCAGTGCTGAAGACGACGCCGAAGAAGAAGAGTAAAAACGGGCATCGGAAAACTGCATAATCAGAAAGTATAAAAACGCAGCACCGGATGGCAGCGGCCATCCGGTGTTTTGCGTCATGGCGATCAATCATCCGGTGATAGGCGGCCGTATGGGGAGAGGCGGGCGTCACTTGTCCCAGTCCCGCACGGCATCCTGCGCCAGGCGGAGAAACTCGCTGAGACGGGCACGCTGACCGGAGGAGAGGGTGTCGGGATAAGTGTTGCTCTGGTTCAGGGATGCTGAAAGCAAATAATCCGGGGTGACCTCCAGGGCGTTACACAGGGCGACAAGGGTATCCACGCTTGCAACGCGGGTTCCACGCTCAATATGGCCAAGAAAGGAGGGGGATATGCCAGACATTTCTGCCAGCTGCTCCTGGGTCATGGATTTCTGCCGCCGTAGCTGTCGAATTTTGAGGCCAAGGTCAATATAGTCCATATGTTTTTGCCTCCCGAAGATAGGTTTCTATCATTCTAACGTACCTTTTTTTCTCGATGAACAGACCATAAGCCCTCTTTGCTTCTCGTAGAATTGTGCGGGATGGAAAGAATTTGGCAGAAAAAGAATTTTTTTCCAGGTCTGTACAAGGCTATAAAAACGTGCTATAATATACCACGTTAGCCCAGCCAGGTATGCAAATTCATTCCTCCTTTGGTTGTCACGCATCCGGTCGTAAACCATGGAAGCACTGAATGGCACACGGTATAGGGTGCAACAATTTTTAGGAGGTATACCACCATGTATCAGGACAAGACCCTCAAGTGCCGTGACTGCGGCGCCGAATTTGTGTTTACCGCTTCTGAGCAGGCTTTCTTTGCCGAGAAGGGCTTCCAGAACGAGCCCGGCCGTTGCCCCGCTTGCCGCGCCGCTCGCCGTAACGCCAACGGCGGCAACAATGGCCCCCGTCAGATGTACGAAGTGATCTGCGATGGCTGCGGCTGCACCACCCAGGTGCCCTTCCAGCCCCGTGGAGATCGCCCCGTGTACTGCCGCGATTGCTTCGAGGCCCATCGTCAGAGCCGCTATTAAGCAACACGCAGAAGGGTCGTCGACGTCAGTGTCGGCGGCCCTTCTTTTTCATATACGGGGGCATTCCCGGGCATACTGCTTGGGGAGGTGCGCCATGGCGGAGGATCAGGAACGGACGGAGGACAGGGAGCGCCTGGAAAAGCTCATGTCCCGCCTGGAGAGCTATCTGCTCAGCCTGGAGCAGATGCGCCTGCGGGAATATATTCACTTTCTGGGGGATAGAAAGCGGCTGATGCGCAGCCATTTCTGGGGCGGTGTGGCCCGGGGACTGGGCATGGCGGTGGGCTTTACCATTCTGGGCGCCATGCTGGTGATTATGTTGCAGCGCTTGGCCAGCCGGAACCTGCCGGTGATTGGCGACTTTCTGGCGCAAATTGTGAGCATCGTCCAGCGCAGGCTGGAGTGAAGGAGGCGTACCGGATGAAGCGGTTGTGGATTGCCCTGGGGGTGATTGCCCTGGACCAGGGCAGCAAATTTCTGGCGGTGCGCTATCTGGCGCCGTCCGGGCCGGTGACGCTGATTCCCGGGGTGCTGGGCCTGCGCTACGCGGAAAATACGGGTATGGCCTTCAGCATGTTTGCGGGGCGAAGCTGGTTGCTGGGGCTGTGCTCCCTGGGGCTGCTGGTGCTGGCGTGGCTGTTCCTGCGGCGTTACGAGCTGGGGAAGGTAGCCGGGGCAGCGGCAATGCTTATGCTGGGGGGCGCGGTGGGAAACCTGGTGGACCGTTTTTTTACCGGCTACGTGGTGGATATGTTCGAGGTGCTGCTGTTCCGCTTCGCCATATTCAACGTGGCGGATGTGGCGCTGACCCTGGGAGCGGTGCTGCTGGGGATTACCATACTATGGATGCCCAAGGAATGGAGAGAGAAAAAGCATGGAGATACAACAGGGGAAGCGGTATGAAGCCCTGGGAGACGGCACGAGCCGGGCGGACGTGCTGCTGGCGGCTGCCTCGGGGTTAAGCCGGAGCCGGGTGGCGGCGCTGATGGAGCAAGGCTGCTGCACGCTGCAGGGCGCACCCCTGACCAAGCCGGGGACCAAACCCGCCGCCGGCGCGCTCCTGACGCTGCTGGAGCCGCCGCCCAGGGAGGCCCGTCCACAGGCGGAGGATATTGACCTGGAAATCCTTTATCAGGATGAGGACCTGGCCGTGGTGGTGAAGCCCTGCGGCATGGTGGTGCATCCCGCCGCGGGCAATGAGGAGGGCACCCTGGTCAATGCCCTGCTGTATCACCTGGACAGCCTTTCGGGCATTGGCGGGGAGATCCGCCCGGGGATTGTCCACCGGCTGGACAAGGATACCTCCGGCCTGCTGCTGGTGGCCAAGAACGACTTTGCCCATGGGGAGCTGAGCCGGCAACTGGCCGCCCGGGAAATGGAAAAGCATTACCGTGCCCTGGTGGAGGGCGTCATGAAGGAGGACGCCGGCGAGGTGGCCCTGCCCTTGGGCCGCAGCAAGACGGACCGCAAGAAAATGGCCGTGGACCCGCAGGGACGGGATGCCCTGACCCGCTGGCGGGTGCTGGCCCGAGGCCGGGCCGCCACGCTGCTGGATGTGCGCATCCTCACCGGGCGTACCCATCAAATCCGCGTACATATGCAGGCCATTTATCATCCCGTGGCGGGGGATCCCTTGTATGGCACCCGCCATGGGGTACCGGTGGGGCGGCTGATGCTCCACGCCTATTCCCTGGCCTTTACGCATCCGCGCACGGGAAAGCGTATGGCGTTTACCGCCCCCTGGCCGGAGGATTTCAGCCGGGGGTTGCGCTCCGCCGGGCTTCCAGGGACAGATAATCCATAACCCCCTGGGCAATGGCTTCCCCAAGCCTGGCCTGATAGGCGCTGTCCAGCAGCAGCTTTTCCTCCGCGCTGTTGGAGATGAAGCCGCATTCAATCAGCACCGAAGGAACCGGAAGACGAAGAATGAAATAATCCCCTGCCAATGCCGCGCGCTCCTTCGGCGGAGCTAGCGCGGAGATCAAAGCCGCCTGCATGCAGCCCGCAAGCAGGCGGCTTTCGTCGCTCTCCTGGCGGTAGAATACCTGCGGCCCGGACTGGGAGCGATCCCGGTATTCGTTCATGTGGATGGAGAGCACCATGTCCGCGCCGATTTCTTCCCCCAGGGCCACCCGGCGCTCCATGTCCTCGCGCTTTTTGGAGCCGGAAGCGGTGGTTTCGTCGCACAGGGCAATATCCTCCCGCCGGGTAAGCGTGACGGAAGCTCCCCGGGCGGTGAGGGCCTTCTCCACCTGAAGCGCCACGGCCAGGTTGATTTCCTTTTCCCACACGCCGCTGTCCTGGGCGCGGGCCCCGCCGTCGTACCCCCCGTGACCTGGGTCCACCAGGATGACCATATCCTTCAGGGGCGCGTCCACAAAAGGGTCCAGGGTGGTCACGGTTGTGGGTGTGCGCAGGCAAAGCCCGGCGGTCACCACAACGCCAAAGAAAACCGTAAGCACGGCAAGCAAGCGCAGCCGCCGTTCCAGCAGGCGAAGGGATGCGGTAGACGCCATGAAGTAACACCGTCCTTTTTTTCAAAACATACAGAAGTCTGCATAATCCGTCCCGGTGCCGGGGAACGCAGGCAGCCGGAGCGCCGGCGTAGATAACCTGTCCTTTTTGGGGAGCAGTTTAGGCAATGCATAAGCGGAATATGGGCGCAGGACAAGCGCCACAGGCAGACTGTGGAAAACTTTTGCGGGCTTTCCACATTTTTCACAGGGTTTTGCACAGGGCAGACAGGGCTCATCCCTGAAAAATGAAGAACTTCAGGAAATGTTCCCATGGTTATCCACAGTTATCACAGGTTTTCCACAGTTCCATTTCACAAACGTACTTTTTGTGGAAAAACGGACGATAACCCGAAAAATGGCACAAAAACCTGTCCGCAAATCCTTCCACAAGCAAGGGCAATGTATAAAAACAGAATAAAAATACAAAAATGCGAGGGGCGTATACCACCGGCATTGCGAAAATTGGCCGCGCTGTGCACCGGATTTTTCATGGCGGGGCGGTATAGGCATCCTGCTGTGGGGGAAGCACTGCATAGTTGGGGCTCAGGGTTTGAAAGCGTACCCAGTAGCCTTGCCCATGGCGGCCCTGCATCCAGCAGTAATCCCGCAATCCACCGGGGGGCAAGGCAGCAGCGCGGCCGGGCAGGGCATAGGCCACCCGGAGCAGCCGTCCGCCGCGGGCCAGGATGCCCACCGCGCAGGATGCCGCGGGAGCGTCCGCGGCCAGG
>USCR01000053.1 GCA_900553295.1 uncultured Eubacteriales bacterium
GGGGCTGCGGCCCCTCCGACACCTCCTGAAGGTTTTTTGACAGTCTGAGCGCCGGCAGAACTTTGACGTTCTTGCCGGCGCTACTTTTCTTTGTCTTTTAACCTAGATCCGATTCATCCAGCAGAAGCGCCTTTCCCGTGTGGCCTTCAGTCTCCACGATGAGCAATTCGTTCTCCCCCTGCCGTAGCATGGGGCCGGGAACGTACAACCGCTTTTGCGGGCCAATCTCCCACATGCGTCCCAGGCAAAAGCCATTCAGGAATACCGTGGCCTTCCCCCAGCCGGGCAGCGCCAGGAAGGTATCTCCCCGCTGCTCCACCCGGAAGCTCAACCGGCGTACGCTGGGGGCACCTGTCACGGCGGACTGCCCCTCCATTTGGAGCGAGCACAGGGCAGCCTCATCCAGCGCAACCATCTCCCATCCGTAATGCTGGTGACCATTGAGAACCACGCAGCCATCGATGCCCTTGCGCTGCCGTTCCAGCATAAAGGAATAGTTCACCCGGCCCATGTTCTCCACCAGGATCTCTAGCCGGGCACCGGAACGCACGGGAACAGGCTGCGCAAAGGTGTATGCCGTCAATAGTTCCCGGTCGTACAACGTCGCAATTATGTGCCCATCCAACAACACATGCGCACGGTCGTTGGCATCCACCAAGCGGATGGATGTCAGCTCCGCCTCGTTGGTCAGGGTGGTGCGGTACAGGGTATAGCCATAGCTCTGCCCAAGGCGTTCCATGCTGCGCGGCACAAGGCTCTGTACCGCCGGGAGTTGCTCTGCCAGCGTCATCAGCGGCGCGCTCGCCACTTCCTTCGCTTCCCCATAAGCCATGCGCGGGATGTCCTCGGTCGCCATCTGCGGCGTGGGGCCGACCCGCTTTGCAATTTCCGCCTGGAAGAGCCTGTATTTCTCCGTGACACGCCCATCCTCGGTGAGCAGCGCATCATAGTCGTAGGAGGTAACGTCCGGCGTGAGCTCATCATAATAGTTGGCGCCGTTCATCAGGCCAAAGCTGGTTCCACCGTGGAACATGTAGATGTTGCCATGCCCCCGGTCCAGAATTTCCCCAAATTCCCGGGCGGAAGCTGCACCGTCCGTCCGCGCGTGCTTTCCGCATCCCCAGTGGTCAAACCAGCCGCACCAGTACTCCATGCACATCAGCGGCTGTATACCCTTCTCAGCCATAAAGCCGAAGCGTGCCTGCGTCTGAGAGCCGAAGTTTCCCGTCTGAAACACGCCCTCGCACTTGCCACAAGCAAGCATGTCGTGTTCCGGGCCATCGGAGGTAACCAGTGGCACATCCACGCCCCGTTCCCTGAGCATGTCCCGCAGCGCAGCCAGGTACGCCTTGTCATCCCCATAGGAACCGTATTCATTTTCCACCTGCATCAGGAGAACCGGTCCCCCATGGGTAATTTGCAGCGGAACCAGGCGCGGGATGAGTACATCATAGTACTCCCGCACATGCGCGAGGTAAGCCGGATCGCTGCACCGCAGGCGCATGCCATCCTGCTGAAGGAGCCATGCGGGCAGGCCGCCGAACTCCCACTCCGCGCAGATGTACGGCGAAGGACGCAGTATTACCCATAGTCCCAGGCTCTGGGCCAGGCGCACAAAGGCTTCCACATCGTATAGCCCCGTAAAGCAGAACTTGCCCTTGTGGGGCTCATGCCCGTTCCAGGGAATATAGGTTTCCACCGTATTGCAGCCCATGTTCTTGAGCTTCACCAGACGGTCCCGCCAGTAGTCCGGCGGTACGCGGAAGTAGTGAATGGAACCGGAAATCAGCTTAAACCTTTCCCCGTTGAGGTAGAAATCGTCCTTTATGGCGAAGGTTCCCATGGTATGTCCTCCCTCCAAGGCACCGGTGACGGATTCAGTCGCCCGGCACATGGTATCTCATTGCGTCCGGCCCGCCGCGCGCTTGGCCTCCATGAGCATGCGCTCCGCATGCTGACGGGCGCTTTCGCCGCTGTCCCCTGCCCCGCCAATCATGCGCGCCAGCTCCGCCACGCGGCCTTCATGGTCCAGCAGTCGCACCGTGGTGTGGGTTCGGTCCGCCTCCTGATGCTTCTCCACCAGCAGCTGATGGTCTGCCATGGCGGCAATTTGCGGCAGATGCGTCACGCACAGCACCTGCCTGCGCGCCGCAATGGCGGCCATTTTCTCCGCCACCACCTGCGCCATCCGTCCGCTGATGCCCGTATCAATCTCGTCAAACACCATGGTCCCCACGCCGCCCTGGGCTGCCTCCAGGCTCTTGACAGCCAGCATCAGCCGGCTCAGCTCGCCCCCGGATGCAATCTTTGACAGGGGTTTCAACGGCTCGCCGGGATTGGGGGAAATCATAAACTCTATCACGTCATCCCCGTCGCTCTGGGGCATGGGCTGGCGCTGGGGACGGGGCGCAAAGGCCACCTGAAACACGGTTTTTTCCATTCCCAGGTCCTTGAGCTGTTCCATCATCGCCGCCTCAAAGCTGCGTGCCAGCTCTGTGCGGCGCTGGGTCAAGGTTCGGGCACACTGCCGGTAGGCCGCAAGCAGCCGCTTGTGCTCCGCCCCCATGCGCTCCACCTGGTCCTCCAAACCGTTGAGGTGCTCATATTCTTCCTGCATGCTCTTCTGGGCCGTCAGCACGTCCTCCAACGTGGGGCCAAAGCGGCGTTCCAGGCGGCGTATCAGATCCAGGCGGCTCTCCACGGTTTCCGCCCGCTGGGGATCAAATTCGTTGGCATCCCGCAAGCGGCTTAAATCATAGGCAACTTCCTCTATCTCATACCCAAGGCTTTCCATGCGCTCCTGAATGGCCTGATACTCCGGCGCAAGTCCGGCGATGCCATGCAATGCCTGGGTGGCTCCCCGCCAGGCGGACACCACGCCGCCGCCTTCTTCGCTCCCGGCGCTCAGCGCGCTCTCCGCCGCGGAAAGCGCCGAACGGATCTTTTCCCCATGGCGAAGGCGGTCCCGCTCCTGGGTGAGGCTCTCCTCCTCCCCTGGCTTCAAATGCGCTTTTTTCATAACTGCCAGATCGGCACGCAGCTCCTCCAGGCGGCGGTTCTTCCGCTCATTCTCCTTGACCAGGCGCGCATAGGCGCGGTGATTGGTGATAAATGCCTGGTATGCCTGTGCCGTCTGCGCCAAAATGGCCTGATGCTCCGTCCCGCCAAAGGCGTCCAGAAACTGCATGTGATATTTGGGCTCCATCAAAAACCGGTGCTCATGCTGCCCGTGCACGTCCATCAGCAGCGCCGCAAGCTCTCGTAGAAAGGCTACCGGCATGGTTACGCCACATACCCGGCATAGGTTCCGGCCGCTGCGGGTAATCTCCCGGTACAGCGTGACCGTGCCACCCTCTGCCTCCAGGCTTTGGGATGCCAACAGCTCCTGCGCCTTTGCGCAGTCCGATATGTCAAACGCTGCTTCCACCCAGGCCTTCTCCGTGCCCGTGCGAATCAGTTCCCGGTCTGCGCGTCCGCCCAGTACCAGATTCACCGCATCCACCACAATGGACTTGCCCGCGCCGGTCTCGCCGGTCATCACATGCAACCCGCGTTGGAATTCCAGCGTCAGCGATTCAATCAGCGCCACATTGCGCATGCTCAGCGTCAGCAGCATGGTTTCTCCTTTGTCACTTCATCAAATCCTGTATGCGGGAGATGATTACGGGCACTTCCTCGTTGCTGCGGATAATCATCAAAATGGTGTTGTCTCCCGCCAGGGTCCCCAGCACTTCGGGCCAGTGCATGCTGTCCAGCGCCTCCCCTGCCACATTGGCACTGCCCGAAAGCGTCTTGACCACAATCAGGTTGTTGGCAGAGGTAATGGACAGCACCGAATCGGTCAGCATACGAATCAGGCGGTCGGAAAGCCCATGCTCCGCCTTGTCTGCCGTGGCATATTTATATACGCCATGAGGGGAAAGCACCTTCAACAAGCGCAGTTCCTTAATATCCCGGGAAACCGTAGCCTGCGTCACGGCAATGCCCCGCTTGCGCAGCGCTTCCGCCAGCTCCTCCTGGGTTTCGATATCCTGCTTTTCAATAATATCCAGGATGGCAACCTGTCTGACAGTTTTCATGCATGCTTCTCCTTTATCTTGGGGGATGGCGCGCTTTACCGGCTCCACTCCGTTAGTTTCTCCCTTACCAGCGGGAAAAACCGTCTTGGAGACAGGCGAATCAGGCGCACCGTTTCCTCGGCCTTATGAATCAGGATGGTTTCTCCGCCTTGAAGCATGCATCGGGTCTGGCCGTCCACCTGGAGCACCACTGCGGTTTCCTCCTCGGTCACCAGGGTCAGGCGAATCCGTTCCTCCCCGGGGACCACCACCGGACGGTGCTGCAGCGAATGGGCACAAATGGGGGTAATGACCATACAATCCACTGACGGATGAATGATCGGGCCTCCCGCGGAGAGTGAATACCCCGTGGAACCCGTGGGCGTGGCTACCACCAGTCCGTCGGCCACATAATGCCCCACCAGTTCCTGCCCGCACCAGGCATCCAGGTTGATCAGCCGCGCATAGCCGCCCCGGCTGACCACCACATCGTTCAGTGCCAGATAGCCCTCGCCCGTGCGTTGCCGCTGGGCATGCAGCAGGCTGCGTTCCTCCAGGGTGTAACGCCCTGCCACCAGCGCCTGCGCCGCTTCCTCCAGGCGCTCGGGCTCCGTTTCCGTTAAAAAGCCCACGCGCCCCAGGTTGATGCCCATGAGCGGCGCCTGCAGGCGTACTGCCTGCTGTACCGCCCGCAGGAGCGTACCGTCGCCCCCCAGGGACACCAGGGCATCCACGCTCTGGATCTCTTCCAGCGCAGGGAGCGACAGCTTTGCAGCCGCATCCCGTTCCGCCCACACCTGCGCGCCCGCGCTTTGCAGCGCCTCCACCGCGCGCCGGGCGTAAGCCGGGGCATCAGCCCGTCCGCCGTGAACGATCAAGCCGATCCGCTTCAAGGTTTCCATCCTTCCTCGTAATAGCAAAAGTATAACACACTATGCATATTCATGCAAGAGAGAGCCTTTTATTCCCCGTGCTTTTTCAGTGCGGCATGGGCGCGCTCCACCAGGGCGGTAACCTCCGCGGGCGTGACCTCCGGGCAATCCTCCCTGCGCGGGAGGATATGGGCCAGGAATTCAATGTTTCCCTCCGGCCCTGTAATAGGCGAGTAATCCAGCTGATGAACCTGCCAGCCAAAGGTGGGCGCAAAGCGCACGATATCCAGCAGCACCTCTTCATGGGCCTTGGGGTCGCGCACCACACCCTTTTTGCCCACGCGGTCCCGTCCCACCTCAAACTGTGGCTTGACCAGCGTATAGAAGTACCCTTGCGGGCCCATAATCTGTGCCGCCACCGGCAAAATCAGCTTAATGGAGATAAAGGATACATCCATCACCGTCATGGTGGGATGCAGCGGAAACTGTTCCGCGGTGAGATAGCGCGCATTGGTACGCTCCATGAGCGTTACCCGGCTGTCGTTACGCAAGCCCCAGTCGAATTGACCATATCCCACGTCGATGGCATACACGTGAGTTGCGCCGTTTTTCAGCAGCACGTCGGTAAATCCCCCCGCGGCCGCACCGATATCCATGCATACACGCCCGCTTACCGTACCGTCAAAGGCGGCAATGGCTTTCTCCAGCTTCAGTCCGCCCCGGCTCACAAAGGGATTCGCCTTGCCGCGCAGCATCAGCTCATCCTCCGGTTTTACAGGGTCCGACGCCTTGAGCACCTTCCGTTGGCCAATATACACCAGTCCGGCCATGATGTTCGCCTGGGCCTTTTCCCGGCTCTCGCACAATCCGCGCTTGACCAGGGCCACGTCCGCCCGTTCCTTTTCAGCCATTCTTCTTTTCCTCCAGCGCGGCGCGTATGCGCCGGGCCATCTGCTTGGGCTGCAAGCCCAGGTATTTCAGCAGCAGGTCCCGATCGCCGTGCTGCACAAAGGTATCCGCAATGCCAAAGGTCAGCACCGGCGGGGGGCATTCCTCCCCCACGCACCAGGAGCACACCTGCGCGCCAAAACCGCCCGTGAGCACATGCTCCTCCATGGTCATCCATGGCCGGCCTGCCAGGCAGCGCAGCATCTGCTCATCCATGGGCTTCACCGTTGAGCAGTTCACAACCGCCGCGTCCACATGATGCCGTGCCAGCAGCTCCCGTACCTCCACCGCTTCCGTCACCATGGAGCCCACCGCCAGCAGCACGCAGTCAGCGCCGTCCTCCAGGATTTCCCACTTGCCTGGGGTGAAGTGCCCGTAAGGGTACTTGCCGCTCATATCCACGCTCTTTTTCCCGTATCGGATCGCACACGGGCCGGTCATGGTTTCCGTCCAGCGCACCATGTGCTCCAGTTCCTGAATGTCCCGGGGGGCAAGCACCGTTATGTTGGGGATGGGCAGCATGGAAGCAAGGTCATATACCCCATGATGCGTGGCGCCATCCTCGCCCACCAGTCCCGCCCGGTCCAGCAGGAAACACACAGGTAGTTTTTGCATGCACACATCATGGATCATCTGATCGTATCCCCGCTGGAAGAAGGAGGCATATACAGCAAAGTAGGGGCGCATGCCGCCCGCTGCCATACCCGCGCACATGGTCACCGCGTGCTCCTCCGCAATGCCCACGTCAATCATGCGATCCGGAAAAACGCCCTGAAAGCGGCTGAGTCCCGTACCGGAAGGCATGGCAGCGGTCACGGTGACAATGCGCTGATTTTCCCGGGCCATTTCCACCAGGGTCCTGGCCGCTACCTTCCCGAAGGAAGGCAGCGGGGAGTCCTTGCGCTTGGCCCCGCTCTCCACGTAAAAGGGCGGCGTTCCGTGGAAAATCTCCGGGCGTTCCTCCGCCTTCCCGTAGCCATGTCCCTTCTGCGTGAGCACATGAATGACCACCGGCTCGTCATAATCCTTGGCGCGCTCCAGGGTATGCTCCAGGGCAGCGATGTCGTGGCCATTGATGGGCCCAAAATAGTGAAAACCCAGCGCCTCAAAAAAGCCCTCACTCATAAAAATGGACTTCACCGTGTTTTTCATCCACAGCACCACTTGCCGTAAGGGCTTGCCCACCAGGGGAATGCTTCCCAGGCCCTGCTCCACCGCCTTCTTGGTGCTGGTCCATCCCTTGCTCACCCGCAGCCTGGTCAGGTACTGACTCAGCGCTCCCACGTTGGGGGCAATGGACATTTCGTTATCATTGAGAATAATGATGAGCCGCGTCTTGCTGTTGCCCGCGTCGTTCAGGGCTTCATAGCACATACCGCCGGTCAGCGCGCCGTCCCCCACCAGGGCAATCACGTGGTGCTTCTCCCCCTGAAAGTCCCTGGCCCGGGCCAGACCCAGGGCGGCTGAAATCGCCGTGGAAGCATGCCCCGTTTCAAATACGTCACAGGGGCTTTCGCTTCGCTTGGGAAAGCCGGACAGCCCGCCGAAGGAACGCAACGTGCGAAACACGGGATACCTGCCGGTAAGGAGCTTGTGCACATAGCTTTGATGCCCCACGTCAAACACAATTTTATCCCGTGGCACGTCAAACACACGGTGCAGCGCCAGCGTCAACTCCACTACGCCCAGGTTGGAAGCCAAATGTCCCCCCCGGTGCGCCACCGTTTCAATAATCTCCCGGCGGATCTCCGTGGCAAGCTCCGTCAAGTCCGCCTGCGAAAGCTCCTTCAAGTCCTGTGGTCCCTTCAGCTCATCCAAATGCACCCATGGACGCCCCCTTCCGCCGGCGTGCCGCTCAGCCTTCTCTTTAGCGTTTGTCAAAAAGAACTGCCAGCCGCTCTCCAATCAGCGGCAGGGTAAAACGTATGCCCGCATAGGCTGCCAGCATCAGGCGCACACGCACCACCACACACACCACAAGCAGCGCAATGTATAGCAACCAGCACAGAATCGTAATCAGGAAACCCAGGAACGGGATAGCGCCCAGCAGCCCGCCAATAAACACCAGCGCCGCCGCCCCCAGAATGTGCACCGCCGCCAAACCCAACGACTGCACCGAGAAGTGATGAATTGCCCTGCTCCGCTTGTCGGCAAAGGCGAAGAACAGTGCCAGCAAGCTGCAAAAGGCTGCCAGAGTACATGTGAGCTTCACGGTACCGTTGGTGGCAATCACCTCCGGCTCCTCCACAGGCGTCTCATCATCATAGGGTTCCTGGGGCACTTCCTCGTAAGGATACTCCGCATAGGGATCATCCATCTGATCCATGGGCCTGGCCTCATAAATGGGCTGCTGTTCCCACGCCTGATCCTGCTGGGGACCATAGGCGGGGCGTCCATACCGCCCCTGTCCATCATTGCGACGCTGCATAAAACGCCTCCTCTCAGGTCATTTTACTGCCTTTGGCGCCCTTGGCGCCTTTGCTCCCGCCCGCATAGTTCTTCAATATGTCGGAGGTATAGGCATAGTTGCGGCTGTTCTTCTCCTCGTGGGCACGGCGGGCATAGGTAACCATGCGGTCAATCAGCTCCGGATACTTCACGCCCTTGGCTTCCCACAGATAGAAGGCCAGGGAACCGGGAATGGTGTTGATCTCGGTAATGAACACCTTTTCCGTGGCCTTATCAAACATATAGTCGATGCGCACCACGCCCTTGCAATCCAGCATACGGAAAATCTGACGGGACATCTCCTGAATCTCCCCGGTCAATTCCTCGCCAATCTGTGCGGGCAGCACACGGCTCAGGGACGCCATGCCCTTCGATGCGCCGGCGCCCTGCAGGTACTTGTCCTTGAAGTCCAGCATGTTGTCCCCCTCCGGGCGCAGGGGCATTTCAATGGGCGAAGCCTCCACCTCGTCATCCCAGCCCAGCACCGAGCAGTTCAGCTCCATGGGACGGTCCAGGCCCTTCTCCACCAGCACCCGGCGATCGTATTCAAAGGCCAGGCTCAGGGAATCCATCAGTTCCTCACGGTTATCCGCGCGGCTCACCCCGATGGAGGAGCCCAGATTGGCCGGCTTCACAAATACCGGATAGCCCAGTTCCTTCTCCACCTGATCCGCCACGCTCTGCCCATCCTTTTCAAAGGCGGAGCGCTGGAACCAGCACCCCGGCAGCACGGGCAATCCCGCCCCGCGGAAGAATTGCTTCATGATGATTTTGTCCATGCCCACGGCGCTGCCCACCACGCCGGTGGAGGTATAGGGCAGGTTTGCCATTTCCAGCAGCCCCTGCAGCGCGCCATCCTCGCCATGCAGGCCGTGCAGCACCAGGAAACATACGTCCAGCCGGGCAACGACCTCCAGCTTTGCCGGGGTAAACAGCCCCTTGCCAGGCCGGTAGGCCAGCAGCGCTCCCGAGCCGCTGGTAAGATCCAGATTGACGTTTTCCACGCCCTTTGCATCGGCATGGAAGGGCGCAAAGGTACGCAGCTCCCGCAGCGCCGGGCCCGTATACCAGGCACCATCCTGGTCGATGTAAACCGGGACCACATCATACTTCTCTGTATCCACGTGATTCATCATCTGTAGCGCGCTTATGATGGAGACTTCTCTTTCGCAACTTCTGCTACCGAAAAAAACACCCAGCTGCAGCTTGCTCATGGGAATCTTCCCCTCCTTATTCCTCGCTATAATTGTCCGGCAAGTCATTTTCAAAAAGCACCACGTCCCCGGGCAGGCCTAAGGCGCCCAGCTTTTCGGTGGCTTCCCGCAGGCTGCCCACCGGATAAATCTTCTCCTCGGGAAAGCCCGCCGCCACCAGCCCCTCCGCGATGGGCCGGGTGTGCTTTTTTCCCACCAGGATGGCCAGATCTGTTTTATCCGCCATAAAGCGGCCCAGCTCCCGGTTGAACTCCGCTTCCTGCGTGCCCAGCTCCACCATGCCGGGCGTCACAATAATGCGCCGCCCCGGGAAATCCTTGAGCACGTTCAGCGCGGCCTCGGCGCCCCGGGGGTTGCTGTTGAAGGCATCATCGATAACCGTGGTTCCTCCCGCGCTGGGAATCAGCTGCAAGCGGTGCTCCACCGGCTCCAGCTTGCCAATTCCCCGGGCCACCTGCGCCAGGGTCATGTGCAGCTCCAGGCAGACGCTGGCAGCCAGCAGGATATTCTGGATGTTGTGCGCCCCCAGCAGGCGGGTCTGGCACACTACGGAATCTTTCCCCGCATGCAGGACAAAGCGGCTCCCCTGGGGAGACACCGTTACCTTCTCCGCCCATACGTCCGCTGTGGGATCATTCATGGCAACCCTGCGCTTGGGCTTGGCCGTGCGAGCGTACAGCTCCGCGCAGATGCCCCCGTCCTCCGGGAAAAAGCAGCAGCCGTCCTGGGGGATGGCTTCCATAAGCTCATACTTGGTCTGCTTGATGCGCTCCAGCGTCTTGAAGGTATCCAAATGCTGGGGGCCCACGGAGGTCAGCACCCCCAGGGTGGGATGCACCAGGCGGCACATCTCCCGGATGTCGCCCACATGGCGCGCGCCCATCTCCGCCACAAACACCTGATGCGCAGGCCGCAGCTTTTCCCGGATAATCCGGGTGACGCCCATGGGGGTATTAAAGCTCGCGGGCGTCACAAGCGTTTGGTATTTTTCCTGAAGTAGCGTGCCCAGGATGAACTTCACCGATGTCTTGCCATAGCTGCCCGTAATGCCGATTTTAATCAGATCCGGCCGTTCGCGCAGCTTGTGCTGGGCATCCCGGAAATACATCTCGCTGATCAGTTTTTCCACGGGCCAGGCCGCCAAGCCCGCCAACGCGGTCCACAGTGGCAGAAAAGGTGGAAACAGGCACAGCGCATAGGCCCAGCCGGTACTGTCCAGGGCCAGGCAAAGCAGCGCATAGACCACAGCCATCATGCCGTACAGCCGCTTTACCCGCGGCGTAAGCACCAGGGGCTTTTTCGCCTGCTTATCCTGGTAGAGCCGGGCGCACCAGCCGCCTCCCAGCACCATCAGCGCCAGCACCGCCAGCGCCAGAAAGAGCTGCACACCCTCGGATGCATGCATATCCAGGGTCCGGTGCGCCGCCAGCAGCGCCACGGACAGCACGGTCATCATCAGTCCCGGCGCCACGCTGCGCCGCCAGGCGCGCAGTATACTGCGGCGATAGCCGGGAAACTGGTAGCTTTCCAGCTGAAACAGATGAATCAAGCTCCTGGAGGCCAGCGTGCAGCCTCCGGCCACGCCCAAGGCCAGCAGCACCCGCGCAAAGATGGCAATGGTCATGCGTTACTCCTCCAATAAAAACTTGCGAACAATGGCATTGAACCGGGCCGGCTGCTCCGCATAAGCGAAGTGGCTGCCTCCCTCCAGGGGAATCAGCGCCGCATCGGGGATGCTGCGTTCCATCTCCCGGCCCATCCACAGGGGTGTCTCCGTATCTTCGGTGCCCCACAGCAGCAGTGTTGGCTGCTGAATACGCGGCAAATAGGGGGTAAGATCCTGGGAGATTACCTTCACAAAGGTCTGCCGCATTTCCGCATCCAGTGCATTATAGTCCCTGGAGCCGAATTTCTTGCGAAGGCTTTCCTCCGCACGCTCCGGCAGCGTACCAAAAATTTTCCATTTCTTGGCGCCCTCGCAAAGCCCTTTGAGCTTACGATAGGTTTCCGAGCGTTTACGGGCTGCTTCCGTGGGCTTGGGACGAATGCCTGCCGCCCCCGTTAGCACAAGGCGGGTAAACATCTCCGGATGCTCCGCCGCCAGCAGGATGGTCACCCGTCCTCCAAAGGAATGGGCCACCACGCCGCAGGGCAGAAAGTTCAGCCGGAGCAGTAGCTCCCGCAGGCATGCCGCAAACTCCGGTACGCCCCAGGGTTGCGGAGGCCGGCCGCTTTTCCCATGGGCAGGGAAGTCCACGGTCAATACCCGGGCGTCCCCGATGAGCACCCTGGCCACCGGCGCCATCAGCGATCCATCGCAGCCCCACCCGTGGAGCAGCACGATGCGTTTTTCTCCGTTTCCCGCCAGTTCGTAGTGCAGGCGCACACCGTTCACTTCCGCTTCCATGCCCTCACCTCCGCCAATGAAAAACAATCCGGCTTTTTATTGTACCCCATTTCTATGAAAAAGAAAAGAGGGGAAGCACGCCCCGGGGAAATGCGCCGCGGGGCGCCGCCAACGACAAACGGCCTTACATCCGGCAGGACCCGGCGTAAGGCCGCTTGGGCATACAGCAGTTTCGCTGCCGGTTTTACAGGTCGATGAACTTGCGGAATTCCGGCAGAATCCCAATGCCGTCCGGATAGTGGGCAGCAAACTGGGGAATGGCGTGGCTGGGGAAGGAGTTCCCCTCGATAAAGGTGGGGCCGTCCGGGGTAATGGCTACATCCCAGGCCACAAAGCGCATCTGCGGCACCTTCTTGGCTGCCTCCAGGCACATGGCCTTGGCTTCCTCCCAGTAGGGAATGGTGAAGCCCACAATGGGCGTTCCAGTCATGGGATGCTTGGTAAAGGTATTTCCCTGCTTGTCCGCACCCACGGTCAGCAATTTGCCGCTCTCCAGGTCAATGCGCGCCGCCATGCCGCCGCAGTCCACGTTATCCATCACCTTGCCATTGCCAATGCGCAAAAAGGCATACACAATTCCCTGCTTTTTATCCCCCAGCAGCGTGGCAATACGGCAGGTGTTCACCGACGTGGGGCACAGACTGGCCATGTCCGGGTGCTGCACCACAATTTCCTCCAGAATGCCAATGCCCTTTTCCAGCAGCAGCGCTTTGAAGGCCGCAGGTCCCTTGGCCCAATCCTCCTGGGTAAATTTCAGGATGCCCTGACCGCTGGAGCCTTCCAGCGGCTTACCAATGAGCTGCGTCTGCCCGGCGGTGATGTCCTCCAAGGCCGCAAGCTCCGTGTCCGGGGTAATCAGCAGCCATTTTCGAGGAATGTATTCCCGGAACAGGGCGTTGAACTGCGTCTTGTCATCAAAGAAATGCCAATACGCCTTGTCGTTCATGCGGCGCACAATGCTGTTGGAGATGCCTCGCGTAATCACCGTTGCCCGCTGGGCATCGTTGAGGCGGTACATCTGCGCAATCTTGTAGTCGATATAACCCGCGTTGTATTTGATCGCGCAGCGAAGCATATCCGCCATCAGCCACAGGCGGCTTTTACCGCTGCGCTCCTTGAGCAGGCCGGTGGTTTTCCACATGGCCTTCCAGTCCATCTTCACCAGCCGCTTGAAAAAATAGCTCAACCTGCCCATGGTGGAGCGCCTCCTCCGGTTGCTTATACATTGAAACGGAACAGGGTTACGTCACCGTCTTTCATGACGTAATCCTTGCCTTCGCTGCGCACCAGGCCCTTTTCCCGGCAGGCAGCCATGGAGCCCAGCTCCTTGAGCGTCTCAAAGGGCACAATCTCCGCACGGATAAAGCCCTTTTCAAAGTCGGTATGAATCTTCCCGGCCGCCTGGGGCGCCTTGGTGCCCTCCCGGATGGTCCAAGCACGGCACTCGTCCTCGCCGGCGGTAAGGAAGGAAATCAGCCCCAGAAGACGGTAGCAGGCAGTAATCAGCCGGTCCAGACCACTTTGGCCAATGCCCAGCTCCGCAAGGAATTCCGCCTTTTCCTCCGGCTCCATCTGGGCAATTTCCTCCTCAATGGCCGCGGAGATCACCAGCATTTCCGCATGCTCTGCCTGGGCAATGGCCTGCACCCGGTCCAGGCCGGGAATCTGGTCGATATCCTTCCCCAAATCGTCCTCGGCAATGTTTGCGGCGTAAATCACGGGTTTGGTGGTCAGCAGGAACCAGCTGTCCACGATCTCCCGTTCCTCCTCATCGTAGGGATAGGTGCGGGCGGGCTTGCCGGACTCCAGGTGGGCATAGAGCTTTTCCGCCAGAGCGGCTTCCACCGCGCTCTTCTTGTCACCCCCGCGCATGTTCTTCACGGCCTTGTCCCGGCGGCGGCTTACCGTCTCCATGTCCGCGAAAATCAGCTCCAGGTTGATGGTCTCGATGTCCCGGGCCGGATCGATGGAACCGTCCACATGGATGATGTTTTCATCCTCAAAGCAGCGCACCACATGCACGATTGCATCCACTTCGCGGATGTGGGAAAGGAACTTGTTGCCGAGGCCTTCGCCTTTATAGGCGCCGCGCACCAGGCCCGCGATATCCACGAATTCAATGGTAGTGGGCGTAAGTTTTTCAGGGTTATGCATTTTTGCAAGCACGTTTAAGCGCTCATCCGGC
>USCR01000054.1 GCA_900553295.1 uncultured Eubacteriales bacterium
GTCGCCCTTTGGAAACCTTCGGGCCCATACTTGGTGGAATGCTTGGGGAATGGAAGCCTGTGGTTTGCGTGGGGACGGAGGGGCTGCGGGCCCTGGGGTACTTTCCTGGTCTTTGGGAGCAGATTGCGGCCCCCGGCGCATACCGCCGGGGGCCGTGGTTTATATCTGGTTTATTATTCTCCGTCTTGCAGACCCTGCATCTGGTTGAGCTGGCGCACCGTGTCCTTCAGCTGCTGAAGGGTCAGCTTGTCCCAGGAAAAACCGATCAGGTTGTGCATGGGCGTATCCCGGAGCATGGCTTCCATCATAGCCTGGCTGGCCGCGCCCAGGTTGTCGTCATTGGAGGCTTCGTTCACGCCGCTGATGAGCTTGCCCAGCACTTCCCTGCCGCCGGGGATCTTCCAGATGTCCCCCAGGGGGTATCCAGGGTGACGCGCACGGGCAGGGGCTTGTTTTCCACGGTAACAGGGGCGCTCAGGCGGATATCCCGGCTGCTGGCCGCGGCCTCCACCTGGTACAGGCCGGGTTCGGCGTACCAGTCGCCGATGCGCTCCTCCCAGTAGCTAAAGGAACGGGCATCCAGGGTGCAGGAGGCCGTGGCGGTTTCCCCGGGCTGGAGGAATACCTTGTCAAAGCCCTTCAATTCCCGCACCGGGCGGTCCTTGCCGGGATGATCCGGCCGGACGTAGAACTGCACGATCTCCTTGGCGGCCATGGCGCCGGTGTTGGTCACATCCACCTCCACCTTCAGCGGTTCGCCCCGGAACACATCCCCGCTCAGGCGCAGGTTGTCATAGCGGAAGGTGGTGTAGGTGAGGCCGTGGCCGAAGGGGAAGCGCACGGGCAGCTTGCGCTTGTCGTAGTAGCGGTAGCCCACATAGATGCCCTCGGCATAGTTCACGTTGTCCCCATCCCCGGGGAAGTTCAGGTAAGCGGGGGTATCCTCCAGGCGCAGGGGGAAGGTCTCCGCCAGCTTGCCGCAGGGGGACACCGCGCCAAAGAGCAGGTCCACCACCGCGCCGCCGCCCGCCTGGCCGGCCAGATACGCCTCCAGGATGGCGGGCACATCGTCGGCAAAAGGCAGCTCCACGGGGGCGCCATTGTGCAGCACCACGGCCACGTTCTTCTGCACCTGCAAAATCCGCTGTACCAGCTCCAGCTGGCACCGGGGCAGGGCCATGTCCTTGCGGTCGAAGCCCTCGCTCTCGATGAACTCCGGCAGGCCCAGGAACAGCACCGCCACGTCCGCCGCCTTGGCCGCCTCCACCGCCTCGGCCTGGAGCGCCTCGTCCACCACGTCCTCCTCCAGGGAGAAGGCGGGGGCATAGGTCACCGGGCACACGGAGCGCACGGCTTCCAGGGCGGAGAGCTCCTCGCTGACGGTGATATGGCTGCTGCCGCCGCCCTGATACCGGGGCTTTTCCGCGAAGCGGCCGATGAAGGCCACCTTCCTGTTGCCGCGGATGGGCAGCACCGCGCCGTCGTTCTTGAGCAGGACCATGGCCTCCCGGGCAATCTTCCGGGCCTGGTGATGCTGCACGCCCCGGTCGAAGACCTCGCCCTCCCGGCGGTTGTCCAGATATTTCTTTACCAGGGTCAGCAAGCGCTCGCAGGTGGTGTCCAGGTCGCTCTCCTGCAGGCGGCCTTCCCGCACCGCGGCCACCAGGTCCCGGTCGTGGGCGGGGCCGCTCTCGGGCATCTCCAGCTCCAGGCCCGCGGGCACGCCCTTCACCCGGTCGTTCACCGCGCCCCAGTCGCTCATGACCAGGCCGTCAAAGCCCCATTCCTTGCGCAGCACCTGGGTCAAAAGCCAGGGATTCTCGCTGCAGTATACGCCGTTGAGCTTGTTATAGGCGCACATCACCGTCCAGGGATGGCCGCCCTTCACCGCGCCCTCAAAGCTGGCCAGGTAGATTTCCCGCAGCGTCCGCTCGTCCACGTTGGCCGAAATGGTCATGCGGCGGGTTTCCTGGTTGTTGGCGGCAAAGTGCTTCAGGGACGTACCCACCCCCTGGGACTGCACGCCGCGGATGTGCGCCGCCGCAATCTCCCCGGAGAGATACGGGTCCTCGGAGAAATACTCAAAGTTGCGGCCGCACAGGGGGGTGCGCTTGATGTTGGCCGCCGGGCCCAGGATCACGCCCACCTTTTCCGCCTGGCAGGTCTGGCCCAGCAGGGAGCCCATTTCCTCCAGGAGCGCCCGGTCAAAGGAGCATGCCGTACCCACCGCCGTGGGATAGCACACTGCCTTGATGGCGTCGTTGACGCCGCCGTTTTCCTTTTCCAGGTCCTGCTTGCGCAGGCCGTGGGGGCCGTCGGACATCATCATTTCCGGCACGCCCAGGCGCTCCACCGCCCGGGTAAACCAGGAGCTGCGCCCCTGGCACAGGGCCGCCTTTTCCTCCAGGGTCATTTGGCTGATAATCTGCTGAATATCCATGAAAAATTCTTCGCTTCCTTTCCTGTTTGGTGGGCGCATAAGCACGCCTCACCGGATCTTTCTGCACTCCATGTAGTACCGCTTTTCGTGTGCTTCTCCCATGGAGAAGGTCTTGCGCGGGAGCACGCCCACCCGGCGCAGGGTGGGGAAGAACTGTTCCTTGTCCATAGCGGGAAGCACAAAGCCCACCCGGTCGTACGCGTCCCCGCACAGGGCGCGCAGGGTATCCTCCCCATGGATATAGTCCAGGGTCAGGCCCGGCCGCCGGGCCATGAGATCATCCAGGTAGCGCTGGAGGGTATCCACGGCCATGCATCCGTCGGGCTTCGAGATGGCGGCAATCACCTGGCTGCCCCCGTAAATCACCTGCAGGGCCTGCTCCGCGTCGCCCTGCTGGGTGACCTCGCTCAGGTCCATGCCGTGGGTCTCGCAGTAATAGGTCCAGTCCTGCATGAGCTCATAGCCGTTGATGCCCGTGAGGAAGCGGTGGATGGGCTCAAAGGTCAGGGCGTCGTCGTGGATGTTCTCAATCTCCGCCAGGGCATACCGGGCGGGATGCACCGCCGCCTCCGCGGGGGAAAGCGTGGCCTTCACCGCCTCCCAGTGCGCCTTGGCCGTGGCCAGGGAGTGATTCCCATCCCCCACGGCAAAAAGCAGGGGCGCGCCGTCGGTCTGCCGGCTGAGCAGCTTCACCAGGGCCTGGCGCACCTGCTCCAGGCGGGCATCGTCCTCCACGGCCCAGCCCCGCAGGTGTCCGCCCCCGCGCATGAGCGGGAAGTCATACAGGGACCGCAGCTCCGCCCGGGCATCGTAGAGCGGCTCCACCACCGTTTGCAGGGGATCGTCCATGAGCAGCAGGATGTGGCTGGTCTCCAGGGGCGCGCCGGCGCGGATGCGCAGCCGGGGCGGAATCCGCTGGGCGATGGTCTCCTCCGTGGGGCGGACCAGGGTTTTGCTGCCGGGGGCATAGTCGTACTGCTCCAGATCCACGGCGCACACCAGGCCCACCCGGGCCCCGGAGGCCGTGTACCGCTCCGTGAGGATCATGCCCTCCGTCACCGCCTGGGTCAGGATGCCCTCCCGCAGGTATTCCCCCATGGCCTGATGAATGGCGGGAATGCGGGTGTCGCTCTCCCCCAGATAGCATTCGGGGAGAATCAGCCGCAGGGTGGAGGGGGCGTCCCCCACCTCCAGGTCGGTCTCCTCCCACCAGGCGGGCTCGGAGGTATGCTGGTCACAGGCCAGCACGGCCCAGGTGGTGGGATGGATGCCCTCCCGGGGCAGCAGCAGGTTGGTGGGCGTAACGCCCAGCCCTTGAAATTGCACAGCCATGGTATAGCCTTCCTTTCCGTGTGGTTGAATGCCTTGGGTGGCTATGAGTGCTTGATTGCTGACTCCTATTGTACAGCATCCGCAGCCGCTGTCAAGCGGTGTAGGCAAACGGTTTCCCCGGGGTATGGCAACTTTGTGAAAAAAAGCGTGAAACTTCAGCGCCCATCTGGTATAGTTACATATTATATGGCCCCCAGTGAAAAACACAGGTCTCATGCCTGGCAAACGCCCAGCACATGCCCATGATGCTTCGCGGCACGGTGGAAAAAGCCTTTCCCCACCGGCCGCCGCCCTTGTTCCTCGCTGCGTTTCCAGCCTTGGGATTTTCGCCTGGCCCACAGAAAAAAGCGAAAAATGGCGGTGCGGGCTGTAACGAACGTTGTCTTTTTGCGTCCAACAGATGAAAGGAGGCGAGGGAGGTGGAGAAGTTTGACGCGGTATACGCAGCGCATTTTCAGGCGGTGTACCGCTTTCTGCTGGGGCTGTGCCGCAGCGCGCCCCTGGCGGAGGAGCTGTGCCAGGAGGCCTTTATGCAGGCCATGATTCACTGGCGGGACTTTCGCGGGGACTGCGCCGTGGAAACCTGGCTGTGCGCCATTGCCAAGCGGCTGTATTTCAGCCGCTGCCGCCGGGAGAATGCCCGCCCCCTGCCCCAGGACAGCCGCGACGCGCAGTCCGGCCCCGAGGAGCTGCTGCTTTCCCGGGAGGGGGAAGCCCGGCTCCATCGCCTGTTGCATACGCTCCCCGAACCCTACCGGGAAATCTTCACCTTGCGGGTGTTCGCGGAGCTGGATTTTCGCCAGCTGGGGGAGCTGTTCCACAAGTCTGATACCTGGGCGCGGGTGACCTTTTACCGGGCGAAGGTGAAGCTTCAGGAAGCCATCAGGAGGGATGAATATGAGCAAGTGTGATTTGATTCGTGACCTGCTGCCACTGTACGTGGACGGGGCCGCCAGCAAGGAAAGCGCCCGCGCAGTGGAGGCGCATGTGGCCACCTGCTACGAGTGCCGCCGTGCTTTGCAGGATATGCGCGCGCCCACCCCATTGCCTGCCCCGGACGAGGAAGACATGAGCTTTGCCGTTTCCCTGGGGCAGCTGCGCAAAATGCGCGCAAAGCGGCGGGCCAGGTACATCCTGCTGGGCATCGTGGTGGCGGCGGTGTTGTTTGCACTGGGGATGGTGCTCTTTCCCTCCACGGAGGCACAGCTTCCACGCACCAGGCCCCTGGAGGAGTACGAGGTTTCTCTGGTGGAGCTGAAGGGCGATATCCTGGAGGAGCTGGAGTTGGAGGGCGATGCCGTGATGGCGATCTTCTATGCTCCCAAGTCGATTGAGTGGTACAGTTACAGCTTTTCCATGACGCCGGCACTGGACGGGAACTATTATGACAAGATCTATTTTACCGCGCTGTCGCGTCAGCCCCAGGAGACTGCGGATGAGGCGGACAGCCTGTACCGGTATTTCATCACATACCAGGAGGGATGGCAGGAAATGGAAATCTACAAGGGTTCAGAGGGAAACTGCCAGCTTCTCTATCAGCCCGGAGACACGCTTCCTACCGCCTGTGAGGAGTTGCAGCAGGCTTTAGCCAAAGGAGACATGTTTTCAGCAGAGATGCAGGCAGCCTTAGCCCATCAATGCTATCTTGCTGCGTCCAACAGATGAAAGGAGGCGAGGGAGGTGGAGAAGTTTGATGCGGTATACGCAGCGCATTTTCAGGCGGTGTACCGCTTTCTGCTGGGGCTGTGCCGCAGCGCGCCCCTGGCGGAGGAGCTGTGCCAGGAGGCCTTTATGCAGGCCATGATTCACTGGCGGGACTTTCGCGGGGACTGCGCCGTGGAAACCTGGCTGTGCGCCATTGCCAAGCGGCTGTATTTCAGCCGCTGCCGCCGGGAGAATGCCCGCCCCCTGCCCCAGGACAGCCGCGACGCGCAGTCCGGCCCCGAGGAGCTGCTGCTTTCCCGGGAGGGGGAAGCCCGGCTCCATCGCCTGTTGCATACGCTCCCCGAACCCTACCGGGAAATCTTCACCTTGCGGGTGTTCGCGGAGCTGGATTTTCGCCAGCTGGGGGAGCTGTTCCACAAGTCTGATACCTGGGCGCGGGTGACCTTTTACCGGGCGAAGGTGAAGCTTCAGGAAGCCATCAGGAGGGATGAATATGAGCAAGTGTGATTTGATTCGTGACCTGCTGCCACTGTACGTGGACGGGGCCGCCAGCAAGGAAAGCGCCCGCGCAGTGGAGGCGCATGTGGCCACCTGCTACGAGTGCCGCCGTGCTTTGCAGGATATGCGCGCGCCCACCCCATTGCCTGCCCCGGACGAGGAAGACATGAGCTTTGCCGTTTCCCTGGGGCAGCTGCGCAAAATGCGCGCAAAGCGGCGGGCCAGGTACATCCTGCTGGGCATCGTGGTGGCGGCGGTGCTGTTTGCCCTGGGGATGGCACTCTTTCCACCGCCAGAGAATCCTGCTGTCACGCCGGACCCGGCGCCTTCCGGCGCGCCAGACCCGGTGCCTTCCGATGCCGTTCCCTTGGAGGATTACGACGTTTCTCTGGTGCAGTTTGAGGATGGAACCCTTATGGGGATTTATCATGCGCTTCGCCCGATTTTTATCTACTCGTTCAACTATGAATTAAGCGGCGCGCATGATATCATGTATTTTTACATACAGACGGCACCAGAGGATTACACGGGACCTCAGGAGAACGAGTATGCGTACTGGACCTTTGAAACGGATCAGGAAGGCTGGCAAACAAGTGTGCAGGAAATCCGAAAGGGCATCAGAAAGTATTATGAAGTGATCTATCGTGCCGGGGATGAAATCCCTTATGCCTGCGATGAACTGGTACGAAATCGTGATGATCTGTATTCCCCGGAAGGGCAAGCAGCCCTGGCCCACCAGGTAGCCCTGAACCATGGGGAAGCCCAGCCCACCGCGACCCCTTGAACATACAAAACCGCCCCTGCCGCGGCACAGTCCCGCGGCGGGGGCAATTTTTTGCTTATTTGGTTTCGTACCAGTTGGCGCCCTGATGCACCTCGGCGGCCAGGGGCACGGAGAGGGTCATCACCTGCTCCATGCATGTCCGCAAAAGCGCCGCGGCGCGCTCCGCCTCCTCTGGCGGGCACTCGATGAGCAGCTCGTCGTGCACCTGCAAAATCAGCGTGGCCTGCATGTTCTCCCGGCGCAGGGCCTCGTCCACGCGCACCATGGCCAGCTTGATGATGTCCGCGGCGGTGCCCTGGACGGGGGTGTTCATGGCCGCCCGGCGGCCAAACTCCCGAATGACGTTGCGGGAGGAAGCCAGTTCCGGCAGATAGCGCCGCCGCCCCAGCAGGGTTTCCGCGTAGCCCCGCTCCTGGCCCAGCCGCACCGCTTCGTCCATGAAGCGCTTCACGCCGGGATACTTGGCGAAGTACCGGGCAATGAACTCCTTGGCCTCCTTCTGGGTGACGCCGGTGTTTCGCGCCAGCCCAAAACCGCTGATGCCGTAAATCAGCCCGAAGTTCACCGCCTTGGCCCGGCTGCGCAGGGTGGGAGTCACCTCCGAAAGGGGCACGTCGAAGATCTCGCTGGCGGTGCGGGCGTGGACGTCCTGCCCCGTGCGGAAGGCCTCCACCAGGGCCTTGTCCCCGGAGAAGTGCGCCATGAGCCGCAGCTCAATCTGGCTGTAGTCCGCGTCCAGGAGCACCCAGCCCTTTCGAGGCACAAAGGCCCGGCGAATCTCCCGGCCCTGGGCGGTGCGCACGGGAATGTTCTGCAAATTCGGCTCGCTGGAGGAGATGCGCCCGGTGGCCGTGGCCACCTGGTCAAAGGTGGAATGGATGCGCCCCTCGGGGCCCATCAGGCGCAGCAGGCCCTCGATGTAGGTACCGTTGAGCTTGGTGAGCTGGCGGTAGCGCAGCAGCGGGTCGATGATCTCCGGGGCGATGTCCCGGAGATTCTCCAGCACCTCCGCGGAGGTGGAATAGCCCTTCTGGGTCTTTTTCCCGTGGGGCAGCTGCAGGCGGTCAAAGAGCACCTCCCCCAGCTGCTGGGTGCTGTTCAGGTTGAAGTCCCGCACCCCCGCCGCCTGATACACCTGCTCCCGGCAGGCCTCAATCTCGGCGGTATAGCCCTGGCCCAGGGCGCGCAGGGCGTCCCCGTCCACGGTGAAGCCCGCCTCCTCCATGCGGAAGAGCACGTGGCTCAGGGGCAGCTCAACCTCCTTGAGCAGCTTTTCCACCCCATCCCGGCGGGTGCGTCCTTCCTGCCAGCGGAACAGGCTCATGAGGCCCCGGGCATCCGCGGGGAGGCCCCCCAGCAGCGCCCCCAGGGCGTAGCTCTTTTCCTGGGGATTGAGCACGTAGGCCCCCAGCATGGTGTCCCAGTGGAAGCTCTCGGGCAGGGGCAGGCCGTGACGGCGCAGGGTGTGCAGGAGCTTCTTTCCGTCGTGCACCACCACCGGCCCGGCCAGCAGCGCCGGGGCCAGCGCCCGCAGGGCCTCCGCCGGGTCCACCCCGGGGGAGAGCAGATCCCCGCCCAGGGCCAGGCGGCAGCATTGCCCGTCGGCGGTGGCCAGGGTGCAGTCCCCCTCCAGGCACAGGGCCAGGGGATAGGCCGCGGGGGTCAGGGCCTGCAGGAAGCTTTCCCAGGCGGGAAGCCCCGCCAATTCCGTCAGGGGCGGATAGGGCAGAGGGGACAGGGGCGCGTCAGCCTCCTCCTGTTGGGGCGCCTGCGCGGTTTGCGCCGCGGGGGCGGGGGTGGTGGAAACCGTCTGCGCCGGGGTCCCAGCGGGGGCGTCCTTGCCGGCGATCATGGCGGCCACCTTGCGCAGCTGGAGCTTTTCCAGGGCAGGGACGCCTTGTTTCAGTCCGTCCAAAGTGCATTCCTCCAGGTGCAGCTCCACGGGGGCGTCCCGGTGGATGCGGGCCAGCTCCTTGCAGCTGCGGGCCTGGTCGGCGTAGGTTTGCAGCTTTTCCCCCAGCTTCCCCTTTTCCTCCGCCGCGTGGGCCAGGGTGTTTTCCAGGGTGCCGTACTTTTGCAGCAGGCGCACGGCGGTCTTGTCCCCCACCCCGGGAATGCCGGGGATGTTGTCGCTGGAGTCCCCGGCCATGCCCTTCCAATCGGTGACCTGCTCCGGGCCGAAGCCGTAGGTCTCCCGCACGGTCTCCGGGGTAAAGCGCACGGTGTCAGTGATGCCCTTGCGGGTGAACATCAATTCCGTCACCCCGTCCACCAGCTGCAGGGCGTCCCGGTCCCCGGTGAGCAGCAGGGGCTTGACCCCCATGCCCTCCCCTTGCAGGGACAGGGTGCCAAGCAGGTCGTCCGCCTCGTACCCCTGGAGGGAATACTGCCGGATGCCCAGCTGGGGCAGCAGCTCCCGAATGAGCTTGAACTGGCTCACCAGCTCCGGGGGCGTGGGGGTACGCCCGGCCTTGTAATCCGCGTAGGCCACGTGGCGGAAGGTGGGGCCGTGCTCGTCAAAGCACACGGCGCAGTAGCGGGCGTCCTCCTCCCGCACCACCTTGAGCAGCATGGTCAAAAAGCCGTGGATAGCGCTGGTATACACGCCGCCATAGCCCATCAAGGGCAGGGCGTGGAAAGCCCGGTGCATCAAGCTGTTGCCGTCAATGAGCAAAAATGTGTCCTTCATCTGGTTCTTCCTTTCCATCCCGGTTACAGGCAGTATACCACACTTTGCGCCCCCGCGCCAGGGCCGCGTCAGCCCCCGTGACGCTTGCAGTATTCCCGGGGCGCCAGGCCGTAAAACCGCTTGAAGATTCGGGAAAACTGGCAGATGTCCCCATAGCCCACGGAGGCCGCGGCGGTGGCCGGCGGCTCGTGGTACACGGTCATGAGCCGCTCCGCCTTTTTCAGGCGCAGGCGCAGCAGGTACTGCCCCGGGGCCACGCCCATGCGGCTGCGGAACAGCTCGGAAAAGTAGCTCCGGTTCAGCCCCAGCCGATCGGCAATCTCCTGGATGGTGATACCGTTCATGTACTCGGACTGCATGAGGTTCAAGGCCTTTTCCAGGTAGTCCGCCCCGGGGTGCTCCTCCTGCAGCAGGCTCATGAGCTTCCACAGGCACCCGGACAGATACGCGCTGCGGCCGCTGTCCCGCTGGGCGCACAGGCGCATTTCCTCAAAGATGGCCCCAGCCTCCCGGTAGTGGAGCACGGGCCGCCGCAGGGCCTCGGGGAGACGTGCGTCGGCGGTGAAGCCGATCCACACATAGTGCCAGGGGGTTTGGGCGTCCGCCTGGTAATGGGTTTCCAGGTAGGGGGGAATCACGAAGATGTTCCCCGCGTGCACGGGGTGCGTCTCCCCCTCCCGGGTGAAGCGCCCCTGGCCGGAAATCACGTAATGCAAAAGCCAATGGGTGCGCACCGCCGGGCCGAAGGCGTGGGAGGGCGCGCACCGCTCGCTGCCAAACTGCACCGGGTTCAGCCCCGGCAGATGCTCGTTGACGATCCATTCCACCCGCATGGGGCGTTCGCCTCCTTGATGATGTGGGATGTGCTCACCCAACATTATAACAAGTTTTCACCACAAAAAGCTATGTTATTTTCCGGGGATTTCTGGTAATTTGAGATTACAAAAAAACAAGCTGAGGAGGTTCCCTTCCTATGAAGATTACCTTTATGGGCGCGGGCAGTACCGTCTTTGCCCGCAACGTCATTGGCGACTGCATGTGCGTGCCCGAGCTGCGGGACAGCACCTTTGCCCTGTACGACATCGACGGGGAGCGGCTCAAGGAGAGCCAGACCATCCTGGAGGCCATGCGCCAGACCAAGGGCGGCTATGGCAAAATCGAGTGCTACCTGGGGGTGGAAAACCGCAAGGACGCCCTGCGGGGAGCGGACTTCGTCATCAACGCCATTCAGGTGGGCCTGTACGACCCCTGCACCATCATCGACTTTGAGGTGCCCAAGAAGTACGGCCTGCGCCAGACCATCGGCGACACCCTGGGCATTGGGGGCATCATGCGCGCCCTGCGCACCATTCCCGTCATGGCGGACTTTGCCCGGGACATGGAGGAGGTTTGCCCGGACGCCCTGTTCCTGAACTACACCAACCCCATGGCCATGCTCACCGGGTACATGCTGCGCTATACCGGGGTCAAGACCGTGGGCCTGTGCCACAGCGTGCAGGTCTGCTCCGAGACCCTGCTCAAGGAGCTGGGCATGGAGGACAAGCTCCCCGGCCGCAAGGAGCTCATCGCGGGCATCAACCACATGGGCTGGCTGCTGAAGATCATGGACCGGGAAGGCAACGATCTGTACCCCGCCATCAAGGAGCGGGTGGACGCCAAGCTGGCCGACCCCGAGTGCAAGGACAAGGTGCGCCTGGAGTACATCAAGCACTTCGGCTACTACTGCACCGAGTCCAGCGAGCACAACGCGGAGTACAACATGTTCTACATCAAGAGCAAGTACCCCGAGCTCATCGAGCGCTACAACATCCCCCTGGATGAGTACCCCCGCCGCTGCGTCAACCAGATCAACGGCTGGAAGAAGGAATACGCCGAGCTTCTGGAAAACGGCGTCAAGGAGCACGAGCGCTCCCGGGAATACGCTTCCCGCATCCTGGAGGCCATCGTCACCGGGCGGCCCGAGGAGATTGGCGGCAACGTGCTCAACCGCAACCGCCTGATCTCCAACCTGCCCGAGGAAGCCTGCGTGGAGGTGCCCTGCCTGGTCAACGGCTACGGGGTGCAGCCCTGCGCCGTGGGCGCCCTGCCCGTGCAGTGCGCAGCCATGAACATGACCAACATCAACGTGCAGCTGCTGACCATTGAGGCTGCCCGCACCCGCAAGAAGGAGCACATCTACCAGGCCGCCATGCTGGACCCCCACACCGGCAGCGAGCTGGACGTGGATACCATCCGCAAGATGGTGGACGACCTCATCGCCGCCCACGGGGATTACCTGCCCAGCTACCGGTGAGCGCGCATGCATTCAAAAGGGCCAACCCGCCTTTGCTTCTGGTGGGTTGGCCCTTGGTTTATGCTTGCGTTACGCCTTGGGTGCCTCTGGTTCCTCCGGTGTTTCCGGTGCCGTTTCCGGCGCTTCGGCGGGCGTCTTTTGCGCGTCCGGAGCCTGAGCCGGGGTCTCGGGTGCTTCCTCCGCGGCTGCCTTGCCAATGATGCCGCCGGTGGTCACGTCCCGCAGCATTTTGGGAATATCCACGCCCACGGCGGACTTCATGGCCTCGAAGGTTTGCATCATGGTGCCGGTGGTATCCCGTACCATCGAAGATGCCGCGCCTTCCCCAAAGAGGATGATCTTCTCCGTCTTGCTCAAGGGCTCAGAGACGGCACGGGCCATTTCCGGCAGCTTTTCAATGAGCATATCCAGCATGGCGGCCTGGCCGTATTGCTTCATGGCCTCGGCGCGCTTGAGCAGGGCTTCGGCCTCAGCCTCGCCCTTGAGACGGATGGCCTCGGCTTCCTTCTGGGCGCGGATGAAGGCGGCGTCCGCTTCCGCCTGGCCCCGCAGGCGAATGGCTTCGGCTTCCTTTTCGGTCATGACCAGCTGTGCCTGGGCTTCCCGCTCCTGCTTGTACAGCTCGGCGTCGGCCCGGGCCTGGATCACCTGCTTTTCGGCTTCGGCTTCGGCGATCTTGGCGTCGCGCTCGGCTTCCGCCTTTTCGCGGACCTCCACGGACAGGCGCTCGCGCTCAATCTGCACCTGTTGGGCCTGCAGCTCGGTTTCCTTTTGCAGGCGGATCATCTCCGCGGCGGCACGCTCGGTTTCCAGGGCCTTGCGGCTGCTTTCCTGCTGTACCTTGTAGGCCAGGTCCGCCTCGGCCTTGGCACGGTCCTGGGCGGCGCGGTACTCGGCCCGGCGCAGCTCCAGCTCCTTGTCCTGCTCGGCAATGTGGGCATCGGCCTCGGCACGGGCCTTGTTGCCCTCCTGGTCGGCGATGGACTGGCGGATCAGGGTGTCGCGCTCGGCCTCAGCCCGGGCGATGTCCGCGTCCCGCTTCTTTTCGGCAATGTTGCGCACGGCCAGGGTGTCCAGCACGCCGTCGTTATCCGAGAAATTCTGGATGGTCAGGTTAACGATCTCCAGGCCCATGTTCTTCATGTCGGCGGTGGCGGCCCGCTGGGTCTCCTGGGCAAACTTGTCCCGGTTCTGCACCAGGTCGGAGATGGTCATCCGGCCGATGATCTCACGCATGTTGCCTTCCAGCACCTGCATGGCCACCGCGGCGATGTCCGCCTGCTTCCAGCCCAGGAACTGCTCCGCCGCCGTGGCCACGGATACGTCGTCGCTGCCGATTTTGATATTGGCCACGCCGTCCACCATCATGCCGATGTACTCCTGGCTGGGCACGGGCTGGGTGGTCTTGATGTCCACCTGCATGATGCCCAGGTTCAGCTTGTCCACCCGCTCAAAGAAGGGAATGATGAACGTCGCCCCGCCGCGGACGATGCGGTAACCGAATACCTTGACCACGTCCCGGCCCGATTCGTCCTTCACCTTGTACTTGTGCCGCCGTCCGGAGACGATCAGCGCCACGTTGGGGGGTACCTTCACATAATTGCGGAAGAAGGCAATGAGTACAATCAGCGCCACCACGCCCACAATTGCATAGGTATACCAATCCTCCCAGAAAAACATGTCTCCACCTCCCATAAATATACCTGCGCCATGCAAGCGGATTTTCCTGCGGGGCGCCTCCCCGCTGATGCTCCGCTGACAGCGTATCACAATTTTCGGAAATTGTCAGCAGTTTCTTGTAAAATCACGCTTTTTTTCAGCCCAAATATGAAAAATTGATGATTGAAATATACAAAATTCCCGAAGCGGCCCGGTGCCGCTCCGGGAGCATCTGCCTTACCCCAGGGCCACGTCCAGAATGGTCATCAGGCAAAAGCCCAGGATGGTCCACCACGCCGCGGGGACCCGGGCCGAGGATGCCTGGCTCTCGGGCACCATTTCCGTGAGAATGACCCAGAGCATGGCCCCCGCCGCAAAGCAGAGCAGAAAGGGCAGCGCCTGGCGCAGCGTGGCCGCCAGCAGCGCGCCCAGCACGGCGCTCAGTGGCTCCACAAAGCCGCTGAGCTGGCCGAAGAAAAAGGCGCGGCCGCGGCTCATGCCCTCCCGGCGCAGGGGCAGGGAAACCGCCGCCCCTTCAGGAAAGTTTTGCAGCCCAATGCCCAGGGCCAGCATGCACGCCCCACTCAGGGCCGCCATGCCGCCGCCCCCGGCCAGAGCGCCAAAGGCAACGCCCACAGCCATGCCCTCGGGGATATTGTGCAGGGTGATGGCCCCAATGAGCAGCTGACACCGCCTGACCGAGCTGCTGTTGTGCCGGGCAAGATTCAGGCGGTGGCACAGCCGCCCGCCCAGGT
>USCR01000055.1 GCA_900553295.1 uncultured Eubacteriales bacterium
ACGAAGAATAAACGAATCCCGGCAGACCCGGGCGAAGCGCCATCGCGCCAATGCCCGTGCCGGACGGAGGAATCAACGCACCTATGAAATGTCCCAACTGCGGTTCATGGAATAAAGCATCGCTGCCCCGATGCATGCGCTGCGGCACCCCCCTGCATCCTTCCCCCGACGCGGAGCCTGCCTGGAAAAGCGAGCTGAAGGACGACAAGGGCCGGGAATACATCCGGGTGGATGAATCCGGTGAAGTGGAAACCACCCCGGACAGCAGGGATCAGCTGGCCCAGGAAATGGCCGAGCTCAAGCAGCGCAAGGCAACCGGTGCCAGCCGGCAGCGGGCCTTGCGGGCCGAAAGCGCCCGCAGGGGGTCCGCCCCATCGGGCATGACCATCCGCACCCATCGCAGCGTCAATACCTTCTGGAACGTGGAGGACGACCCATCCTCCACCGTTCGCTTTGTTCCCCCGGAAAAGCCTGTCCAGCAGGAGGGCGCCGGCACGCACAGGGACGCGGGCGTCACCTACGACGGGTTTGACGAGACCCGCTCCTACGATCCGCTGTGGAGCCAGCAGGAAATGTCCTCCACCTATCAGCTGCCCCGGGACACCCGGCTCACCAAGCTGCCCTCGCGCCGCCGTGGGCTGCGGCATGTCATTCGCTTTCTGGCGGTGCTGTTGATGCTCTCTGTCACGGGCCTGGCCGTGTTCTTTGGCATTGCCTTTTTCCAGCAGCGCCAAGCCACGGTAAAGGATGCCAACGCCGCCATTGTAACGGCGTCCATCCGCAATGACCTTGCCGCGCATACGATCATGATTCCCGGAGAAGATGGACAGCAGATCTACATCCGTGAACTGCATACTTCCTATATCGTTACCGGCGGTTTTGCCACGGTGCAAGTGGAGGACCACTTCTGGTACGACGATTATGAAGGCAACCTGGATGAAACCATGGAGGTCACCCTGACGCCTTTCCTCAAGTCCGCTTCCGGGCAGCAAACGCCCATGGACCCCATCACCTATGAAATCAGCATTCCCCTCTCCCCCATTACCCTGGATTCTCCGGACAGCACCTATCAGGAAGTCAGCACGGCCATGTATACCCTGAGCTTCACTGTGCGTCCGGGCTCCACCATCACCATCAATGGGGAAGATTATTCCGACGTGGTGGACGCGGACACGGGAAGCGTGAGCATTAACGCCACCATCCAGCCCATTGGGGACAATGTGTTCAATGTGGTGGTTCGCAGCCAATACTGCCGCGAAAACACCATGACCGTGATCCTCCACCGCGCAAAGCAGGAGATCCCCTTGGACCTGGCGGCGGACACCTATACCTCCACCAACTCCGAGAAAATTCTGATCAGCTGCACCACCCTGCCCGGCGCCACCGTTGAGGTGCTGTCCCCGCATACGGATCTGAACATCACGGATGTGGACACCACCGGTGAATTCAGCTTCTATGCCGTATTTGATCAGATCGGGGACAATACCATTACGGTAACTGCCTCCATGCCGGGAAAGCAGACCTCCGTGCTGAACTATGTGGTCTACTATGTACCCCCGGCATCCGAATATACCATGAAAGCCTGGAGCCTGGAAAACGGCGGCTACTCGGAATTGCTGAACAACATCTCCATCCGTACAGCCAACCGGCAGATCTATCTGGCCGCCGGCACCATTACTTCCATTATTTCCGACAAACCGCAAATGGCCATTGTGGATACCGGCACGGACGGCAAGGAACAGCTGCTCATGGTGGAAAACTACTCCAAGACCACCTGGAAGGTGGGAGACTGGTATCGCCTGTATGGCGATGTGGCCGGAACGTACGACAGCATTCCCTGGCTACAGGTGCGCTATACTTACAGCAAGGGTGAATACTGATTTCCCCCATCATTTGCAAGCCGAAATGTATCGGCAAGGAAGGGAGCATTTTCATGCTGGATATTGCCATCATCGGAGCGGGCCCCGCAGGCTGGAGCGCCGCCATTACCGCCCGCATGCGGGACATGAACTGCGCGGTTCTTACTGCCGGGGATCACACCGGTTGGCTGTATAAAGCGGAAAAGGTGGAAAACTATCCCGGTCTCCCCGCCGTAAAGGGCGCGGAGCTGCTCCGCCTGTTTGAAGAGCAGGCGCTGTCCCTGGGCGCAGGGAAACAGCTGGGCGTAGTCCGCCAAATCCAGCCCATGGGGCAGAGCTTTATGATTCTGTGCGGCAACGATGTTTTCGAGAGCCGGGCGGTTATTCTGTCCATGGGCGCGGCACGCCCCAAGCTGCTTCCCGGCGAGGAGGCCCTGGTCGGCCAGGGTGTAAGCTACTGCGGCACCTGCGATGCCATGTTCTACCGTGGCCGCCGCGTGGCGGTGCTCTCCGCCCGGGAAAGCGGAGCGGAGGAAGCCGAGTTCCTCACCCGTTTTGCCAGCCAGGTGGACTTCTATTTTCTGCGCGCCCATGCGCTGCCCGACGCGCCTGGCTTCACCGTGGTACAGGAAAAGCCCCTGTCCCTCAGCCGGGAAGGCGAACAGATCCGTGTGGCCACCGACCGTGGCGCCCATGATTACGATGGCGTCTTTATCTTCCGCCCGGCCGTAACGCTGGAGCAGCTGTTGCCCGGGCTAAAGCAGGAAAAGGGATTCATTGTGGTGGACCGGCGCATGGCCACCAACCTTCCCCTGGTATACGCTGCCGGGGACTGTACCGGTCAGCCCTTGCAAATTGCCAAAGCCGTGGGCGAAGGAAACATAGCCGCTATTTCCGCGGCGGAGGATTTGCAGCGCTCCGCCAACGGCCGGGGATGAAAACCGGGCTGGCTATCGTTTATTCGGTATGCCAAAGAAAGTTGAGGTGTTCCATCGATGAGATATATGTTTCGGCGCTTCGCAGCCTGCCTGATGTCGCTGATGCTGGCCTTCTCCTGGACAGCCGCGCAGGCAGAGCAGGAACCGTTATTGCCCGATCTGGACAAGCTGGAGGCGCTGCTGGATGCCTTTACCGACGTGATGTACGGCCAGGAATTCACCGGCTTCCGTGCCGACGCCTCCGATCAGGCCCCTCAGGTGGTTTATGGCCTGATGTGGCGGCTGCTGTACCGTGGCTTACTGCCTTACACACCCGTGGACGGCGTCATTACCCTTACCCAAGCACAGCTGGAATCGCTCTATGGACAGCTGTTTGCGCAGGGAAGTTTTATACTCCCCGAGGAAGATTGCTGTGACATGATTACCCGCACGGCGGATGGTATGGCTTTCGACGTAAGTACCGCAGGCAGCGGCATGGCCGGTATGCAGATCATGCTGGCCAGCGGCGATGAAAGCACGCAAACGCAGCAGCTTATGCTGGAGCTGTATCACATTGACGAAGACTATTATCTGCGCAATGAAGAAAGCCTGCTAAACGCCAACTGGTATGGCAGCGCCCTGGCAGAGGTAATCCGGGATGAATCCGCGCCCTTTGGCTGGAAGCTGGTGTCCTGGGGCAGTGCCGATGACCTGGAAGATGGCAGTCTGGATCGCTCTTCGGACATGCCGGAGCTGCGGGAGTATATCAACGAGCGTTTGGGATTCAGTGTCATGTATCCCGCCCTGATTCCCCAGGAAAGCCTGAAGGAAACGGAGACAGGCGTGCAGGCGCAGTCCGCCGATGGCAAGTTAACCTTTTCCGTCAATATCTCGGACACGCCTGACGCCACCCTGGAAAGCACCCTGGAAGCCATGCTGAAGCCGGAGGACAGCGTCGTGGAGACCTATCCGGAGCAGCAGTATTTTACGCTTTCCTTTACGCAAAACGGGCAGGTCACCACGCAAATGGTGCTGGTAGCGGGAGGTAAAACCGCCACCGCTTCCCTCACCTATCCGGCTGATGAAATGGAAACCTACGCGGTTTATGCCTCCTGCATGGTGAATTCCTTTGCACTGACCGCGCTTTCCGTAGGCTGACAAAAGGAGGAACGCATATGCGTCGATGGATTGCCTTATTGCTATTCTTCTCCCTGTTGATTACCCCCTGCGCGCTGGCAGAAGGCGTGCATGTAGTGGGGGATAACGCCGGGGAAGTTTACTGCCCGGAAGGAAGCGACGCGCAGACGGCGCAATACGTCTACCGCTACCAGTATCCTTTGCTGGAAAATACCGGCGAGACCGCTCAGATGATCAATGACTTTTATGATTATCTGATTTCCGACGCCAAGGACTTCATGATCCCCATGACCTATGAAACCCTGGAGGTTTCGCCGGTGCAAGCCTACACCGCCATCACCTCCCAGGTCATGTGCAACAACGAGGATTACTTCAGCGTGCTGGTCACCACGGAAAGCTTTATGGGCGCGGAAACCAGTCAGATCCTGGCCGGACATACCTTTGCCTTGCAGGGTGGCAAGGCCGGCACCTGTATTTCCCTGCCCTACCTGCTGGGCCTGCTGGAGGCTGACGAAAACGACACCTGGATGCAGGATCGTGCCACCGCCAAAGCCAACGAGCTGGTCTACGGCCTGGTTTGGAGCATCATTGAGGAGCAAAAGGCGGAGGGAATCATCGCCTACTACGACGACTTGACCCGGGAGGAGCTGGAAGCGCAGTTCTACCCCGAAGAGGACTTCTACCTGGATGAGAACGGAAATCCGGTGTTCTACGTTCAGCCAAGCTATATTGCCAGCAGCGCGGAAGGCGTGCTCACTTTCCCCTTTACCCTGGAAGAGCTTTTGGATGAGCTTTAATTGTATCGTTACGTCACCGATGCCCCGGCTAACGAGAGCCGGGGCATCGGATTTTTCATGGCACTTTTATTGCCCATACTGTGAAGAAAGCGCGTGGAGACCAACGTAGCCTTTGACGTAATGAAAAGGACATGTCCGGTCCTGAGATGACCATGTACAGCATTAGCATACGCACAAAAAAGGCAGCCATGCCGAGGTATTCCTCGGATCATGGCTGCCCTTATTTGAAAAGTGCTTATGGGCTCCGCCTCTTGGAGAATGAGCCACCTTTCACGCTGTCAGACGTCTCAGGCCTTGGGGCCAGCGGCAACAACTTCAGCGCTCATGTGGGTATACTTCTTGAAGTTCTCCACAAAGCTCTTGGCCAGTTCCTTGGCCTTGGCTTCGTAAGCCGCCTTGTCCTCCCAGGTGTTGGCAGGGATCAGCAGCTCAGAGGGCACGCCGGGAATGGAGGTGGGCACCTTCACCCCAAAGGTGGGATCGGTGACAAACTCGCTCTTCTCGATGTCGCCGTTCAGGGCAGCGGTAACCATGGCACGGGTGTAGCTCAGCTTCATGCGCTTGCCGGTGCCGTTCCAGCCGGTGTTCACCAGGTACACATTGGCGCCGCTCTTCTCAACCTTCTCCGCCAGCATGTTGGCATACACGGAGGGATCCAGGGGCAGGAAGGGCTCGCCGAAGCAAGTGGAGAAGGTGGGCACAGGAGAGGTGATGCCGATTTCCGTGCCGGCCAGCTTGCTGGTGAAGCCGCTGACGAAGTAGTACATGGCCTGGTTCTTGTCCAGCTTGGAGATGGGGGGCAGCACGCCGTAGGCATCAGCGGTCAGGAAGATAACGGTCTTGGGCACGCTGGTGCTCTTGCCGCTCAGCTCGCTGTTGGCGATGTACTCCACGGGGTAGCCCACACGGCTGTTCTCGGCCAGGCTGGCATCGTCGAAGTCAAACTCGCGGGTGTCGGGGTCCATGACCACGTTCTCCACCAGCGCGCCGAACTTGATGGCGTTGTAGATGTCGGGCTCCTTCTCCGCGGAGAGGTTGATGCACTTGGCATAGCAGCCGCCCTCGAAGTTGAACACGCTGTCATCCGCCCAGCCATGCTCGTCATCGCCGATGAGCTTACGGTTGGGGTCGGCGGACAGGGTGGTCTTGCCGGTGCCGCTCAGGCCGAAGAACACGGCGCTGTCCCCATCGGGGCCAATGTTGGCAGAGCAGTGCATGGGGAACACACCCATCTTGGGCAGGATGTAGTTCATCACGCTGAACACGCTCTTCTTGATCTCGCCCGCGTACTGGGTGCCGCAGATGACCACCATCTTCTCCTCGTAGTTCACCAGGATGGCCGCCTCGCTGCGGGTGCCGTCGATCTCGGGGATGCACTTGAAGCCGGGAGCAGCAATGATGGTGAAGTCCGGGGTGAAGTTTTCCAGGTCCTCCTTGGTGGGACGGCGCAGCAGCTGATGGATAAACAGGTTCTGGCTGGCCAGCTCGTTCACAATACGGAAGGACTTGGTGTACTTGGGGTCCGCGCCGGCGAAACCGTCGAACACGAAGATCTCGCGGTTTTGCAGATAAGCAACCACCTTGCTATAAATGGCGTCGTACTTCGCCTTTTCGATGGGGCGATTCACCTTGCCCCAGGCGATTTCGTCGTGAACAGCGGGAGTATCCACAATAAACTTGTCATTGGCGCTGCGGCCGGTATACTTGCCGGTCTTTACCACCAGCGCACCGGTGTTGCTCAGCGTGCCCTCGCCGCGGATAATAGCCTTTTCAGTCAGCGTGCTCACGGGCAGATTGCGGTAAACAGCCTTCGGATTGGTAATGCCCAGGTATTCCAAATTCAGACTCATGGCGCACCCTCCAATGTATTTTGTCGAGACGGCGTACTTGGCGCCGCCTGAGTCACGTTGCGCGGAAGAGATCAGCAACCTCTCCCTAATTCCCTGTATTCTACCTCGCCTTCTTTTTTCCTGCTATTGTGAAAAAAATATTTTTCCAGCGAGGGGAGACAGATCTGCTAGGATTTGCCCAGGCATCCGTCTTCCCGCCAGGTTATGCTCACAGGCAGAAGTGGAAGAATTTCAGGCAGTCCATCCAGTCATCGCTCTCGTAAACCACCGTGCAGGAGTCCTCCAACCGCGCCCCGGGATAGAAGGATGCGCTTCTGGCGTCAAAATGCTTGCGATAATTGACCTCCACCACAAAATGCTCCGGCATGGGGAACAGGCACAGGGCGGGGTCCAGGTGCGCCGCCTTCGCCGCTGTCTCTCGGATGAGCTTTAGGGCCTTTTGCGGATGCATGGAGACGGAGCCGTTGCCCACCCCGTGGCTCACGGGCACCGTCAGCGTGCCCGGACATGCCTCGTTCATCCACTGGCACAGCATCTGGTCACCGGTGAGCATCAATACCGGCACCCCGTAGTAGGAGGCGGTCAGGCTGTTAATCATCAGCTCGGAGGCGGTTTCCTCGTTGATTTTCACGTAATTGTTCTGCAAGTTCATGGTATGGCTCAGGGGGCTGCCGTTCCAGCTGGCGGCGGAATGATAGCCGGTGAACACCACGCCCTCATAGCTCTCATCAATGCCGCTCATCATGCTCCAGGGGTCACGTCCCCAGCCGCGAAAAATTTCGACGTTCTCCGGCAGAAGCTCCGCCTTCAGGTTGCGCGCCGTATCGTGGGCATCCCGGACAAAGATGTCCGTCACGCCCTCCGCTCCCAGCCCTTCACAGGCCGCGGCCACTTCCCGGGTCATCTGCTCCTGAAAGCGGGGATAGTCCCGCTTGTCCGGCAGGGTTTCGTCCCAGTGCGCAATGCCGCACGTTCCCTCGATATCCGCGGAAAGAAACACCTTTTTCATTCTTCATTGCCTCCTTTTTTCGTGCCCAGCAGCATCAGCGCCGTGGCGCATTGCAGCGCCACACCGGGGAGCAGGCACGCTTCATCTACTACAAAGGTTCCCGTATGCAGCGCCGTACCCACGCCGCTGCCCAGGTCGTAATACACCCCGGGCGTATCCTTCTGGAAATAGCCAAAGCTCTCCACGCCCAGGCTAGGGGCTTCCCGGCGAACTACGGCGTCCGCGCCCAGCATATCCTGTGCCAGCGCCTCTATTTTCGCATACAGGGCATCGTCGTTATATACGGCACCGTAGCCGGGCTGAATCCGCACCTCCGCATTGCCGCCCATGCCCTGGGCAATGCCCGCGGCCAGCTGGGGAATGCGTTTCTTCAGCATGTCCCGCGTCTTTTCCGAAAGGGTACGCAATGTACCCGTGTACTGCACATCACCACAAATAATGTTGCTGGCCTTGCCTCCCCGCACCGTCCCCAGGGTAAGCACCGCGCTGTCCAGGGGACTGATATTGCGGCTCACCAGGGTCTGCAAGGCCGTAATGACCTGCGCCCCGATGACAATGGCGTCCGTGCCGCTCTCCGGATAGGCGCCATGGCAGCTATGCCCCAGGATCCGCAGGCAAACTTCGTCACTGGCGCCGCTGACAAAGCCGGCCTTGGCAAAAAACGTCCCTGCGGGGTAGCGCGGATTCATGTGCTGGCCAATGACCCAATCCACCCGGGGATGCTCCAGGCACCCCTGCTCCACCATGAATTTCGCGCCGCCGCGGGTTTCCTCTTCCGCCTCGAAGAAAATCTTCACCGTACCTGCCCAGCGTTCCCGATGGGTGGACAGATACATGGCCGTGCCCAGCGCCAGCGCCATGTGGGCGTCATGGCCGCAGGCATGCATCCGTCCCGGAATCTCTGAAGCGAAGGGCAGCTCCGTCTCCTCCTCCACGGGCAAACCGTCGATGTCCGCGCGGATGCCCAGGCACGGTCCCGGCTGCATGCCTTCCATCTGTGCCATCACCCCGCAGGTGCCCTCAAAGCGCTGGGTGGGAATCCCCATGTCCTGCAACGCTTTTTCCAGGTAGGCCCGGGTCCATTGTTCTTCTCCGCCCACCTCCGGGTGCCGGTGCAGGTCGCGGCGGGCCTCCAGCACAAAGGGCATCACCGCTGCCAGTTCCTGCTCCCAGGCTTTCAAGTTCATGTGAAATCGCTCCTCTCCTCCAGCAGGCTGTCCAGCACCGTCACGATTTTCCCTCCCTGCCGGTATACCCGCACCGGGCGCCGGGAAAGGATGGATATGCACTCGTTCCGGTTTGTATTGCACCAGTCCGCATAGGTGGCATAGGAGATGCCGTCCCCCAGCAGGGTGGCCACATCTCCCGGCGCAGCCTCGGGGATGCCGCTCACGTCCACCATCATCTGATCCATGCAGATCAGCCCCACCACCGGTGCCAGCTTACCGCGAATCAGCACCTTGCCCTTGCCGTTGGACAGGCAGCGGGGATAGCCGTCCCCATAGCCCGCGCACAGGGTAGCGATGCGTGCGGGGTGTTCCAGCACCTGGTCGTCGCTGTAACCCACCACTTCCCCCGCCGCCACATCCCGCACCTGGGATACGGTGGTACGAAAAGCCAGGCTTTCCCGGTCCGCAAAAGGCATGTGTTCCGTGTGGAAGGGACGCACGCCATATAGCAGCGCACCCACCCGTACCCGGCTCATATGCCAGGCAGGATAGCGCACCAGGCCGATGCTGTCGCACAGATGAATATCTTTGAGCTGGAGCCCCCGCTGCTCCAGCATGGATTGCATGCGCATCAGTGCGTCGTACTGGGCCTGATCCCGCTGCGCGGTGATCAGCCCCAGGTGAGAGAACATGCCCGTAAGCCGCAGCCAAGTCAGCCCACGCGCTTCCCGGGCCAATGCATCCGCCGCTTCCCCGGTCACGTCAAAGCCCAGGCGATGGAAGCCGGTGTCCACGGCCAGCTGTCCCCTAAGCGTCTGCCGGGCCGTGGAAGCGGCGGCCTCCGCCTCCCGGATGCCTGCCAGGGTCCCCAGGGTCAGCGTCAGCTCCGCCTGGATGCACGCCGGCAGCATGACCTGCTCGGTCAAACCCATGACCAATATTTCCCCCCGGATGCCTGCCCGGCGCAGTTCGATGCCCTCCCGGGCACAGCTCACGGCAAAGCTCTGGCAGCCCGCCTCCTGCAGCGCCTGCGCCACGCGCACCGCGCCATGGCCATAGGCATTGGACTTGACCACGCAGGTCACCAGCGCCTGCGTCATCCCCTTTGCCGTTTGATAGTTGGCGATCAGCGCGTCCAAGTCAATGTCAATCCAGGTTCTGGGGCAAAAGCGCTCTTCCATCCTCCATCGCTTCCTTCAAACCGTACTGTATCCTGACCCGATGCCAGGGGTCGGAAAGAATTTCGCGGCCCGGTTCTCTTTCTCCTGCCGGACGCATACGCATGCTTTGAGAATCTCTTTCTTGGAGGAGGTCAGGTAGCATGAGCGAGCCCAGCGGCATCCAGGTCCCGGCGGAACCATCCTTTGACAACGCGGCGTTTCAAGGTTCCTTACAGCAGCTTTTGCAGGACAACATCGGCGCCTTTGTCACCATGGAATTTCTCATTGGTACCAGCTCCATGGTCACCCGACAGGGGCTGCTATACGCTGTGGGTACCAGCTACGTGGTGCTCTATGATGACGTGAACCAGCAATACACCGTGTGTGATTTGTTTGCCATCAAGTTTGTCACCTTCTACCTGCCTGGATACCGGCCCGGCCAGGTGACCATGAACGTGCCGGAAGAGCAGGAAGCGGCGCCTACCTTTGCCGCTGCGCCCTACGCCCAGGCAGCCTATGCCCACGTGCGGCAGCGTGCCCGGAAGTAGTGCGCCGTCTGCTCCCGTACCGTACACGCAAAGCGGTGGCTGCAAACCTGGCAGCCCCGTTTTTTTCTTTGCCCTTGCGTTCCAAAAGAAAAGCCCGCCACCGGCGGTTCCGCGGCAGGGATTCGGCGCCTTCGCGTGGTATATCAATGGTATTCCTGGCACATTTTACGAAAGGGGTGGCGTGCATGACCATCCGTGAAGAGCTGGAGCAGGAGGAGCTCACCCGGCTTTCTCCCCGTGCCTGCAAGGCTGTGCGCTCCCTGGGCCGGGACAAGCCCGTGGAGCCCTGCCCCCTGCGCACTGCGTTTCAGCGGGACCGGGACCGGATCATCCATTGCAAGGCCTTCCGCCGCCTGAAGTTCAAAACTCAGGTGTTTCTTTCCCCGGAGGGTGACCATTACCGTACCCGGCTCACCCACACCCTGGAGGTGGCGCAGGTGGCGCGAACCATCGCCCGCTCCCTGCGCCTGAACGAGGATCTCACCGAGGCCATCGCTCTGGGGCATGACCTGGGGCACACGCCCTTTGGGCATATCGGCGAGCGCACCCTGGACGAGCTGATGCCCGGTGGTTTCCGGCACAACGAGCAGTCGCTGCGCGTGGTGGAGGTGCTGGAAAAGGATGGGGACGGGCTGAACCTGACCCGTGAGGTGCGGGATGGCATCCTGTGCCATAGCGGCAAACAGTTTCCCCTCACCCTGGAAGGGGAGTGTGTCCGCCGGGCGGACCGCATTGCATACCTGAACCACGATCTGGACGACGCCCTGCGTGCGGGTGTGCTACGCCCCTTTGAGCTGCCCGTGGACTGCTTGAAGGTGCTGGGCAACAGCCACGGAGAGCGGATTGATACCATGATTCGCGATGTGGTACAAAACAGTCAGGAAGGCAAGCACCTGCACATGAGTGACAGGGTGCAAGCCGCCATGGACGGCCTGCGGGAGTTCATGTTTGAAAAGGTATACCGGGATGCCTGGCGGGCCGCAGAGGAAGGCCGCTGCGACCACGTCATGAAAGGACTGTTTCATTATTACAGCGAGCATCCCGGAGAAATGCCCAATGAATTTTTGCTCATCGGCTACCGGGAAGGCATGGACCGGGCGGTATGCGATTTTCTTTCCTGCATGACCGACCGCTATGCCGTGCGGCAATACCAGTCGCTGTTTATCCCCGGCGCCTTCCCCCTGGCATAGGGATACAAGCGGCTTTTCTGGAACTTTCTTCTTGACGAAAAAAGAAGGAAATTTTCAGAGCGTGGCGAAAGAATAGGACAGGTGAAGCAACCATGGCATCGCGCTTTCCATCTGCCTGGCTGGACGAGCTTCGTTCCCGGGCGGATATCGTGCAGGTGGTATCCGGCTATGTAACACTGAAGCGGAACGGGCACAAGTATTGGGGACTGTGCCCGTTTCACGGCGAAAAGACAGCTTCCTTCTCCGTGGACCCCGAGCAGCAGCTCTATTACTGTTTCGGCTGCAAGGCCGGGGGCACGGTGATTTCCTTCATCATGGAGATGGAGCGGCTGAGCTTTCCCGAGGCGGTGCGGTACCTGGCCGATCAGCTTCACATGCCCCTGCCCCAAATGGAGGATGACCCCGATTACCAGCGCAGGCGCACCCAGCGGGAACGCCTGCTGAACGCCAACCGGGAAGCGGCGCAGTTTTTCCACAAGCTACTCTTTTCCCCCCAGGGCGCACCCGTTTATGCCTACCTGCAAAAGCGTGGGCTCAGCGATGGGGTCATACGCAAGTTTGGCCTGGGGGCTGCCCCTGCGGAATGGGATTTGCTCACCAAAACCATGATGGAAAAGGGGTATACCCTGGAGGAGCTTCGTCTGTGCGGCTTGACCGTGGTCAAGGAAGTGGCAAAACAACCCGACGGTTCCACCGCCCCCAGCCGTTCCTTCGACATGTTCCGCAACCGGGCCATTTTCCCCATCATTGACCAATACGGTAACGTGCTCGCCTTTGGCGGCCGCACCATGGGCGACCAGCAGCCCAAATACCTGAACACCTCCGATACCCCGGTATTCAACAAGCGTTTGGGCGTTTACGCCGCAAACCTGCTGCGCAAGGAGCGCCATCTGGCGCGGGTAATTCTGGTGGAAGGGTACATGGACGTGGTCTCCCTGACCCAGTTCGGGGTTGCCGGCGTGGTGGCCACCCTGGGTACCGCGCTCACCGCGGAGCAGGCCCGGCTGCTCAAGCGCTTTGCGCCGCAGGTCTACCTGGCCTACGACGGGGACAGCGCCGGCCAGCACGCCATCCTGCGCGGCCTGGAAATACTGGAGCAGGAGGGCGTACCTGCCCGGGTGCTGGACTTTCCCGATGGGTTGGACCCGGACGAGTTCATCCGCCGGGATGGTCCCGAGGCATTCGCGGCCCTGCCGGCCATTTCCCCCACCACCTACCGCATGCGCCGTGCCCGGGAAAGCCATGATCTGAGCACCCAGGAAGGACGCACTGAGTATGCCAAGGCCTGCGCCAAGCTGCTCGCCGGCCTGGAACCGGTGGAAATGGAGAATCATCTGCAGGAGTTGATGGTTCAAACAGGCTTCAGCCGGGAAGTGCTGCTGGCGCAGATCGGCACGACGCAGCCCAAGGCCGCGGCCACGGTGCAGCGCATGAAGCCGGCCACTCCCCGGGTTGCAGCGGCAGAACCGGCCGGTGAAGAATTGCGTGCCCAAGAGCTGCTGCTCTCGTTGATGGCCACGGGGCGTTTGCCCGCGGATATTGTATCCGTGGAGGATTTTCAGGATCCGTTGCTGAAAAACCTGTATGACGGGTTGCAGCGTGGCGAGTCTCCCGCCTCCCTGGTGGAGCAGGAGACGGACCAGGTGACCCGGGCACGGGTAAGCCATTTGCTGTTCACGCCTCCCAGTGAGGATACCAACCAATTGATCCGCATGGCGCAGGATTGCGTCGCAACCATGCGGCTCAACCGCATGGAAAGCCGCGTCCGGCAGGTCATGCAAACCATCAACAGCCTTTCCGGCGATGCGAAAAAGGCTGCCCTGGACGAGGTTACCACGCTTACGCAAAAGATCAAAGCCATGAAAGCGACGCGCTAGGATGTTCCGCCATAGATCGGCCTAAGTGAGAAGGAGAGGATCACACTTGACGAATTCGCCTGATAACCGTCAAGCCAAGCTCAATGAACTGTACGAGCTGGGAAAAAGCAAGGGAAAGCTGACCTATAAGGAGATCATGAACGCTCTGATGGAGATGGACATGGATCCCGACCAGCTTGACAAAGTTTTGGAAACTCTGGAAGCGTTGGGCGTGGAAGTGGTCAACGAGCTGGACCCCCACCCCGAGGCCGAGCCCGCC
>USCR01000056.1 GCA_900553295.1 uncultured Eubacteriales bacterium
AATCCCACAGGTTGCCCAGGCGGTACATATTGAAGTAGGGGAAGGGCCGGTAGTGCAGCAGCTCCACCTTGTCCTGCTGCCCCTCCGCCTCGAAATAGGCGATGGCGTCCTCCAGGGCCCAGCAGCGCTTTTCAAAGGGGAGCCCGGCGTCAGCAATGCGGCGCATCTCCTGCTCAATTTCCGCCACCATGCCTTCGGAGAGCGACAGGCGCGGCAGGCGCACAAACACCCCGTGCCCCGCGGAATACTCAATGCGCACCTGCTCTCCGGGATACAGGCGGCGCACGGCCAGGAGCATCATCATCCGCAGGCAGCGCTCGTAGATGCGGCGGCCTTCCTCATGGCGCAGGGTGATGGGATTCAGCTCGCTGTCTTCCCGCAAGGTTTCGTTCAACTCCAGCACCTGCCCGCCGCGCATGGCGGCCAGGGCGCCTTCCGATATGCCCAGGGCGGCCAGGCAATCCCGCACGGAAGTGCCCGGGGGCAGCGTAAGTTCTTTATCTTGCCAACGAATCAACATGCATTTCGACCTCCTTGCTTTTGCTTTCCTGTCTGCGTCCGGTGGGGATCGCGGTAGAAAAAAGGCAGAAAAAGTACGGAGCCCCCGCCTTCTTCTGCCAGAATAAACGAAACAGTATCAAGAAATTTTCCGTGGTTAATCCTCAAAGGGCATGCTGGAGCGCTCCGCGTTCATCAGCTCCTCTTCGGGATCGGGCAGGGCGCCGTGTTCGGCCAGGTACCGGGCCTCCTTTTCCGCCACTTGCAGGCGTTTGGTGTGGATATAGGCCCGGTTGGCGGCGGTGGCAAAGGCGGTGGTCATGTGCATGATCCGCTTGCCGTCGTCTGTGGGCTGGAAGCGCAGGCGGATGAGCACCGCGCCATGATCCTTGCACTGACCCAGGCCGATGTATTTGTCGGCGCACTGCTTCACATAGCCCTCCGCCTCCAGGGCCGCGGGCTTGCCGCAGCGGGGGCAGCGGGGATGCTGCGCCATATCGCTGGCCAGGGCATCGTAGAGGCTGTCAAAGGTTTCCCCGGGGAGCTTCTCCCGGCGGGTACGGTTGGCGTGGATCAGCTGCTTGGGCTTTTGCGGATACTGGAGCACCCGCTCCGGGTGGGGCAGCTTGGCAAAGACCAGGGCGGTATAGTAGGCGTCGTGCAGGGCATTGTGGAAGCTGCGGCTTTCGTCCGGGGCGATGGACAGCTCCTCCATGGCGGCCTTGAGCCCCTTGCGGTCCTTGCAGCCCGTTTCGTCGCTGTACAGCTTCTGAATGTCGCACAGGGGCGGCAGCACCTCCTGGCACTGGAAAAAGTCCATGTTCTGCTTGAGCACGCTCACGTCGTCGCAGCCCCAGGTGAGCAGCGCATAGTCCTCGCCGCACCAGGCCACAAACTGCCGCATGGCCTCCAGAAATTCCGGCGCGTCCGCCAGCTCCTCCGCCCCCAGCTGGGTCATCCGGCGGATACGGGGATGAATCTTGACGTAGTGCACCGGACGAATGGGAATGGAAATGCTGTCCACCACCGCGAGGCTGTCGTCCAGCTTCACCGCGCCGATCTGAATCATTTCAAAGATCAGCCGGTCGCCCACCTCCCGGTACACGTGGCTTTGGTAGGACATGGGCTGGTTCCATTCCAGGTCTAGGATGATATAATGCATGGTATGCTTACTCCTGACTGTGATAGTACGCGCTTAGGCCATGCCGGCAGCGCTGCTGCCTGCCAGCGCGCCGGTGGAAAACGCTATTTGCAGATTGAAGCCCCCGGTGTGGGCATCCACGTCGATCATTTCCCCGGCGAAGTACAGCCCGGGGAGCAGCTTGCTCTCCATGGTGGCGGGCTGTATCTCCTTCACGTCCACGCCGCCCCGGGTGACAATGGCCTCGGCCAGGGGCCGCCGGGCGCGCAGGGTGATGGGCAGGGCCTTGAGCGCCGCCCCCAGCTGTTCACGCTCCCCACGGGTGATCTGCCCGCAGACGCGCTCCCCGCTGACGCCTGCCAGGTCGGGGAACAGGGCGCTGAGCCGCAGGGGCAAAAGGCCCGGCAATACGTTTTGCAGCTGCTTGCGGGGCTGGGCCGCAAAGTCCCTTTGCAGCCGCAGGTCCAACTGCTCCGGGGTCAGGCCGGGTTTCAAATCCAGGGTGACCTGGGCCTGGGCCAGTTCCGCAGGCAAATGACAGCTCATTTCCAGCACCAAGGGCCCGGAGATGCCGAAGTGGGTAAAGAGCATCTCCCCCAGCTCGGTGTACAGGGTCTTGCGGCCGCTGCGCAGGGTGAGGCGCACGTTTTTCAGCGCCAGCCCCTGCAAGGCGCGGGGCCAGTCCTCCACCGTCTCCAGGGCGGAGAGCACGGCCTCCGGGGGCAGCACATGGTGCCCGACCGCCTGTGCCAGGGTGTAGCCGTCACCGGTGGAACCCGTCATGGGATAGCTTTGCCCGCCCAGGGCCAGAATCACCGCGTCCGCCTCCAGGCGTTCGCCGCTTTCCAGCACCACCCCGGCGGCGCGGCCCTCCTGGACAATCAGCGATTGTATGCGGCTGTGCAGCCGCACCCGCACGCCTGCCTGTTCCATGAGCCGGGCCAGGGCGCGGATCACATCGCTGGCCTTTTCGCTGCGGGGGAAAACCCGCTGGCCGCGCTGCACCTCCACCGGGCAACCGGCCTCTTCCATCAGGGCCATCATGTCCTGGGGGCCAAAGCGGTTCAGCGCGCCGTAGAGGAAGCGGGGATTCCGCGGTACCTGCCGCAGGAACTCCTCCAGGGAGCAGTCATTGGTCAGGTTGCACCGGCCCTTGCCGGTGATGTAAATCTTCTTGCCCAGCTTTTCGTTGCGCTCCAGCAGGGTAACGCTTGCCCCTGCCCGGGCGGCGAAAAGCGCGGCCATCATGCCGGCCGCACCGCCGCCGGCAACCAGAATTTCAGGTCTTTTGCTCATCCGTTTCTCCAAGATAGACGTCGTTGGCGGCCCAGATGGCCTCCAGCTGCTTGAAATGGCGGCTCAGCTCTTCCCTGCGGTGCAGGCCCAGGGAAACCACCAGGGCGTTGATGACGCTCATGGGTGCGGCCAGGGAGTCCACAAAGGAAGCCATGTCCGTGCAGGCATTGAGGCATACGTCGCTGACCTCGTGCAGGGGGGACATGGGCCCGTCGGTGATGGAGATCACCTGCGCCCCGCAGGAGCGGGCAAAGCGCATGGCCTCCACCGTGCGGGTGGAATAGCGGGGGAAACTGATGCCGATGACCACGTCCGCCTCGCTGATGCGGGCGATTTCTTCAAACACATCCGTGGCCGCGCTGGAAACCAGGTGCACCCGGTCGAAGATATAGTTGAGATAATAGCCCAGAAACTGCGCCAGGGGCGCGGCGGAACGCAGGCCGATGACGTAAATTTCCTTGGCGTTAAGGATGCGCTTGACCCCTTCCTCAAAGGCGTGGTTGTCCAGCTCCTCCACCGTGGCGCGGATGTTTTGCATGTCGCTTTTCAGCACCGTGCGCAGCACCGCGTTGGGATCAATTTCCGAGGACATTTCAAAGCGCTGCACCGCCGTCAGCCGGTGGCTGACCAGCTCCTGCAAGGCGCGCTGGAGCTGGGGATAGCCTTCGTAGCCCAGCACGGCGGCAAACCGCACCACCGTGGACTCGCTCACGCCCACACTTTCACCAAGACGGCTGGCGGTCATGAACACGGCCTTGTCATAGTGCTCCACAATATATTGGGCAATGCGCCGGTGGCCCTTGCTCAGCTTGCGGCCGGAATGATTCAGCCGCTCGATCATATCCTGCATGTCTTGCATTGCATGTGCACCTCTCCAGAAATCAAGAAAACAATCATATTATACGGGAGAAGGGGCAAATTTGCAAGACTGGAGCATCAAACTTTCATTTTTTCACATTTCATCCAGCAGCGCGCTCCACAGGGATGCATCCAGGGGGCGGGGGTTTATCAGGCTGACGGTGATGTGATCCTGCCGGATCAGCGCGTCATCGCTGCTGGGGTCCAGGCCGTCCATGTTCAGTTCCAGATTGCCGCTGACGTAAAAGCGTCCCCGATTGCTGTCCCAGCAGGCGTAGCCTGAGCGGTCATATACGGTGGAGACGGGGCATAGCCGTGGGGCGCGCAGCCGGGCAATGGTGCAGGCGGGCATGTTGACATTGACCAGCGTTTGTGGCGGCAGCGAAGCGCCGGGAATCCGCTCCCCCAGGCGTACAGCCCATTCGGCCAGGAAGCGCACGGTTTCCTCCGGCGTGTCCACACCGGCGGAGAGCGCCAGGGCGGGATAACCCAGGAAGGCGGCCTCCCGGGCGGCGGCCACCGTGCCGGACACGTAGGTCAGCAGCCCCAGGTTCCAGCCGTCATTGATGCCGCTGATGACCAGGTCCACCGGCTCCTGGACCAGGGCGCGCAGCCCCAGGCGCGCGCAGTCCGCCGGGGTGCCCTCCACCTGCCAGGCTGCCGCCGAGCCCTCCATCGTGGCGGAACGGGCGCACAGCGGGCTGTGAACGGTAAGGGCGTGGGACTTGGCACTCTGGGGCAGGGCTGGGGCGCAGACCGTTACCCGGTGCCCCCGGGCCGCCGCCGCTCGGCACAGCAGTGCCAGCAGCGGGCTGTGAAAACCGTCATCATTGGTAAGCAGCAGATGCATAGGCGCTCCTTTCCCGTCACTCTTCATCCACGACCATCATGCCCCGAAAGTCCGCGTACCCGGTGGTGAGGAAGCTCTCCGGCAGGCCGGAATCCGGGTTTTTCTCCCCCTGGAACACCAGCTTGCGCCATACCTGCTCCTTCCCCGCCGCGTCCTCGATGGGGTAGGGGCGAAAATCCTTGTCCTTGTGCATTTTGTAGGGCAGGGCGGTGATGCTGCCCAGGGTGCAGCTGCCATCCGCGGCGATGTCATAGCTCACCTGGAGCACCACGGTGTCGTCGTCCTCCGGGGCGGCGTTGGCCCCGAAGGTAAAGTTGGACAGGCTGTAGCAAATGAGCTTGCCGTTGTAGATTTGCAGGGGCTGCACCGTATGGGAGCCGTGGCCGTAGACCAGGTCCGCGCCCATGTCGATGAGCGCAGGCGCCCCCTGCCGCTGCTCCAGGTTGATGTTCAGGCTTTCTTCCTTGCCCCAGTGGGCGCTGGCGATGATAAAGGTGCAACCAGCCTCCCGGAGCTCCTCAATCTTCTTTTGGTACTTCTTTAGCTTGCCTTCATTGATGGGATAGGTATAGCCCACGATGCCGATGGTAACGCCCTTGATTTGGGTGATGTAGGTGTCCTCGTCTCCAAAGTAGCCGATGCCCTGGGCGGCCAGGGCTTCCAGGGTGTCCTCCCGCCCGGCGCTGCCAAAGTCCCGCATGTGGTTGTTGGCGGTGTTCACCACGTCCACAAAGCCCAGCTTGAATACCTCGGCAAATTCCGGCGCCGCGCCCAGGGACATGAACTTCCCTGTGGAGGCGCGGTTGGTGAAGCAACCCTCGCAGTTGGCGATGGTCAGGTCGTCCTGGGCGAAAAGATCCGCCGCCAGGGAAAAGGGATAATCCAGCCCTGCCTGGGAGATTTTGTAGGTAAAGCCGGACTTGTAGCCGCGATACTTGTACTGATCCCCGATGGTGCAGTCCCCAATCAGGGACAGGCTCAGGGTTTCCGCGGCGGCGCAGCCATAGGTGAGCAGCAGTGCCAGCAGCAGCGATAACACTTTTTTCACAAGCGGTCACTTCCTTTATGGACAGTCTTCGCTTTATCATACCATGCTTTACCACCCGGCGCAAGGCGGATGGCCGGGGCGCCGTGCCCCCCCTTTCTTTTCCAGGGAAAATGACGTATAATGCAAGGTGTGGAGGTTTTCCTCCGTTAAATGCATGACGACACATAAAGGAGCGGGCGCTTTGAAATATTTACGTCGATTCGTGTGGTACCTTGCTTCCCGGCTGCTGCTGATCTGCGTGGTGCTGGGGCTGATGGTGGTGGCGTTCTATTACGCCATGAACATGGCCAATATTTATGTGGTGCTCAAGGACGGCATGGCCTACCGCGCCCAGGTGGTCATGATGGAGGCCGACGAGAGCGAGCTGACCAAATACTTTATGCCCAGTTTCCTGGAGCAGGATCAGGTGCTGCTGGCCACCAAGCAGGGCAATTCCCCCTATAAGGATTACAACGTCCGCGGTATTGACCACCGGCTGGAAATGGAATGGATGTGGTGCTGGCCCTGGGAGGATACCGCCCGGGCGAATATTATCGAGCGCATTCCGCGCATAGACGGCCGGGCCAAGGGCACCACCGCCGATGCCCTGGTGGCCGCCGGAGGCGCGGATGCCCTCTATCCCCCCGACTGGCAAAGCGCCAGCTACCGGGCGGTGCTGGTCAAGGAAAACGGACAGTGGCGTATTCGAAGCCTGACCCTGGTACAGACACTGACGGAGGAGTAAAGCCATCGGCCTAGGGGAGGCGACGCCGCTGCGGCTGCAATTTCGTACCCCGAAGGAGCTTCACCGCTTTTGCTGGGGCTGTGTGGCCTGGACCCTGGGCGGAGCGGCGCTGCCGCTGCTGCTGAGGCTGCTGGACCCCGCCGTGGGCATTGTGGGCGCGGATAGCTGCATTTTCTTCGGTGCGTTTGCCCTATGCCTGTATGCCGCGGGCACCTGGATCAGCCAAAGCATTTCCCAGGGCGGTATGGATGCGCCCAAGCTGAGCAGCATGCATAACATGGTGGGGCTGCTGTACTTGCTCAGCGTGCTGCTGGGGCCGGTACTGCTTTTGCGCCTGGGGTGGGAGCAGTGGCGGAAGCGCCGCGCGGCAAACGCCGCCCCCTGGGAGAAAGCAGACGACACATAAAAAAGCAAGCCGTCCGGGAGCCGATGGCTTCGGCGATCCCGGGCGGCTTTTCACTGGAAATCAATAGCCCAGTGCTTCCTCGGTGAAAATGACGGTGATCTCCCGGCCCCGGGGCGGACGCTCCAGCACCGCGGTGACGCGGCACATGCAGTCGTCCCCGCACTCGGCCTGGTTGCACACGCCGGTGAGGGCGCAGGGGGTGTGGAGCTTCAGCCGCTTGGCGTTGGCGGGGCAGGCCTGGGCGCGGATGCGGGCAATGGCCGTGTTCAGCCCGCCGTCCACCACCTTTTGCTCCCCGATGACCAGGATGACGCGGCTGGGGCCCTGGATCATGCCCGCCACTCGGTTGGCCTGGCCGTCGATGTTCACGATGCGCCCGTCCCGGGTCACCGCGTTGGAGGAGGCCAGGTACACGTCCGCCTTGCGGGCATTTTCATACACGGTGAGGCGTTCCTCCGGGCTGGTCCAGTGCCACCACACCTGGGAGCCGCGCTCCTCCAGCGCCTCCACCAGGTTCAGCTCCCGGATGGTCATGGAGCCGCCCAGCCCCACGCTGGCGCCCTGGGGAATCAGGCTCAGCACCAGCTCCCGGGCCTCCTGGGCGCCCGGCACCCGATGCACGATGAAGCCGCGCTTGACCATGGCATCCGCGGCTTTTTGAATCAACTGTTCCATTGCTCTTCCTCCTTTGACGGTCCGGTAGACAAAATATTAGAAAAAACGACGGAGGGTAACCCATGACACGATTGACTTCTGCCCAGCGGAAAATGCTCGCTTCCACTGCCATGCTCACGCTTGTATGCCTGGCCTGGCTTACGCGCTTTAGGCCCTGGGGCTGGTGGGGCATGGGTGCGATTGTGGCTTCCTGGCTGGCGGACGGATTGCTGGCCAAGTATCCGCCGGTGCTGGGAAAAGTGCCGGGGGGATTTTTTATCGGGGCGGGCTTTTTCGCCCTGGCGCATGCCTGCTATGGGGCGGCGTCGGTGATGGTGCTGCGGGCCATGGGGCTGCCCTTCCGCTGGCTGAACTTCTCGCTGCTGGTGGCGGCCTTTGCCCTGGCGGTGGGGTTCCATGCCTGGCTGTTTGCGCGTTCCAGCAAGCGGGCCACGGGGTTCACCGCTGCCGCCTGCGCTTACCTGATGGTGGTGGGCGTGATGGCCTCCTTGGCCTTCCGTGTGGGGGTGGAGACCGGGGGACGGCTGTGGATGCTGCCCCTGGGGGCATGCCTGTTCTTCCTGTCGGACTGCATCCTGGTGGTGAGGGAATACCGGCGGGAGAAAAGCGCGGTGATGAACGGGGCCATCTGGTCCACGTACCTGACCGCGCAATTCCTGCTGCAGTTGGGGCTGTGGCTGGCGTAAGGCTTACTCCTCCGCCACGGTGAAGTCCCCGTCCGCATCGCTGCCGGAGGAGCCTTCCGGCTGGGCGGGCAGGTAGGGCTGCTGCGCGCAACCGGCCTCGTCGGTGTAGGGGGCCAGTTCGTAGTCCGTGTCGTTCTGAATCAGAGCCATGACATCCTGGGCGGCGTCGCCGCTGACCAGCACGGGCTGGTAGTTGTTCTCCGGATAGGTGCCGGAAATATTGGCGGGGTAGAGGGTCAACTGCTGGCCCAGGTAATTTCCCGCGTCGTCGAAGGTCAGCGCCACGTCCACCACCACGGTCTCCAGGGCGCGCACCTCCTTGTTGCCCCCGAAGGAGAAATTGCCCAGGCTGTAGCAGATGGTGCGGTTGTTGTAGATCTCCATGCCCTGCACCACATGGGGATGATGGCCGATAATCAGGTCCGCCCCCGCGTCGATCATGTAATGGGCATAGGTTTCCTGGGCCTGGTTGCGGTGCTTGCCGTATTCCTGCCCCGCGTGGAAGGTGAACACCACGGCGTTGACGCCTTCCTCCTGCTTCAAGCGGGCAATTTCCTCCTTGGCCCAGGCCTTGTTGCCGTTGAAGGCGGTGGAGTTCAGCCCGAAGAAGGCCACCTTGATCCCGTCTTTTTCAAAGATGTATACGCTTCGGCTGCCAAAGTAGCCCACCCCCGCCGCCGCCAGGGTTTCCTGGGTGGCGGTGTAGCCCTGCTTGCCAAAATCCTGGGTATGGTTGTTGGCCAGATTGACCGCCTCGATGCCGCTGCGGGTGAGAATATCCACAAAGGCCGTGGGCCCGCGGAAGCGGTAGGTCTTGTCCTTGTTTTCGTTGCGGTTGGAGTCCGAGAGCACGCCCTCCAGGTTCACCACAGTGAGGTCATCGTTTTGGAATAGCTCCTGCATGTTGGCAAAGGGCCAATCGTACCCCTTTTCCGTGATGACGCTGTCAAAGGAGGTGGCCTGCTTGCGCTTGGCCTCCTCGCTGCCCAGGGTGCAGTCCCCGGCAAAGGTGAAGTGCAGGGTGGTTTCCGCCGCGGCGGTGGAAAAGAGCAGCGCCATGCCCACCAGGCAGGCGGCTGTGCGTTTGAACAGGCCCATGTGGTTGTTTCCTCCTTATCCTTTGGGTTTTTATTTTTCCCCGGCCAGGACCCGGGCCAGGAGGGCGCGGAAGGCTTCGTCCTGGGCGGGGGTGCGTTTGGCGGGACCGCGGGTGCGTCCGCCTGCCCGGCGCAGCTTGCGCGCCTCATGGCGGAAGGCCAGCAACCCGTCTATGTTTTCAGGGGTGTATTCGTGCCCATCCTGGTGAAGCACCCGGGCGCGGCGGGCCAGGCACATGGCCGCCAGGCCGTAATCCTGGGTAACCACCACATCCCCGGGCTGCACCCGGTTTACCAGGGCAAAGTCCGCGCTGTCCGCCCCCTGGGATACGGTGACGGTCTCCGCGCCCGGGCGCTCCATCCGGTGGGCCTGGTCGCATACCAGGGTAACGGGGACGCCGGCCCTGCCGGCTTCCTCCAGGCACTGGGGCACCACGGGGCAGGCATCCGCGTCCACGAACAGGCGCATGGCTCCTCCTTTTCTTACCGGGAATAGACCCCGGTGAGCACTTCGGTGATGTAGGCTTCCCGGTGGGGAAGGTTGGGGTCCTCCCGGGCCAGCTGAGCGGCGGCCTGGTTGTCATAGGGCACGGTGACCACGGTGGCCAGCAGCGGCGCGGGCTCCCGGCTGTCCATTTCACCTTCCAGCAGCAGGAAATGCGCCCGGGGCACGCCCATGCTGTTGCCCACGCTGCCCGTGTTCATGTAGTAGCCTACGTCCAGGGTACGGAAGAAGGGCCGGTGGCTGTCCGCAAAGCAGAGACCGCCATAGACCTCCCCTCCGGCGCGGAAGAAGGGGATGACTTCCTCCTTGGGCGTTTGCGCCAGCAGCAGGGGGGATACGGGCCGCCCGTGGAAGAAGCGGAAATGCACGCCGCTGATCCATGCCTCCGTTTCCGGGGGCAGCTGCGCCAGGTAGGCCATGCGCTCCGGTCCCAGCTGGTCCCAGAAATAGCCGTCGGCGCTGAATTGCTTGCGGCCAATGCCGTAATCCCAGTTGCCGCCCACGGCCCGGGCACAGTTTTCCCGTACCCAGTCGCAGGCGGCCGCGTTACCGGGCCCCTTGCCCACGGCATCCCCCAGAAACCAAATCTCGTCCGGGGACAGCGCCCGGAGCTGCCGGTCCGCTGCCTCCAGCGCTGGAAGATTGCCGTGTAGATCCGCCACCAATGCCAGCCGCACCCCTGCGCCACCTCCGTATAAATTCTTTTTGAGAAAACCAGGGAACGCTTCAAATTATACCCGGTTTTTTCGGGATGTCAAACCTGGCATTTACAAACCCCATGTAATCCGTTACAATACTGCTATACATTACGCGCGCACGCGCGGGAGGTACAGCAATGAGCATGAAAGCGGATTCATTTTCTTTGTCCTGGATTTCCGACCCGCAGGTTTTTGCGGTGAACCGGTTGGACGCGGTGTCCGACCATGATGTCTATGCCAGCGCCCAGGAGGCGGAGCAGGGCGTCAGCTCCCTGAAGCGCAGCCTTCGCGGCGCCTGGCGCATGCGCTATGCCGAATGCCCCACCCAGGCTCCGGCGGAGTATTGGCGGGAGGGCTTTGACGACCACGACTTCGACTGGGTGCAGGTGCCTGGCCACCTTCAAATGCAGGGATATGGCACCATTCAGTATGTGAACACCCAGTACCCCTGGGATGGCAATGAGGACCTGAAACCCGGGGAAGTGTCCGTGAAGCATAACGCCACCGCCAGCTATGTCAAGCGCTTCAGCCTCACGGAGGCGGAGGCCGCCAGCCGGGTGGTGCTCACCCTGGAAGGCGTGGAGTCCTCCGCGGCGGTGTGGCTCAACGGCCAGTTCATCGGCTATGGAGAGGACGGCTTCACGCCCTCCCGCTACGATGTGAGCCAGGCGGCGCGCCCCGGGGAAAACCGCCTGTGCGTGCAGTGCTTCCAGCGCACCTCCGGCAGCTGGCTGGAGGACCAGGACTTCTGGCGCTTCTCGGGCATTTTCCGGGATGTGACCCTGACCTTTGAGCCCAAGGCTCATGTAGAGGACATTTTTGTCCATACGCCCCTGAGCGACGACTTCACCTCCGCCAGGCTGGAGGTGGAGGCCGCCCTGCGCCTGCCCGCGGAGGGGGCGCAGCTGACCCTGACCCTTACCGATCCTTCCGGCAAGGCCGTGATTACCCATACCGTGGCCGCGCAGGCGAAAATGGCGCTTTCCTTCCCGGTGGAGCATCCCCTGCTGTGGAACGGCGAGACGCCCCATCTGTATACCCTGACCCTCACGCTGTCCGGCGCGGCAGGGGAAACGATGGAGGTGGCCACCACCGCCGTGGGCTTCCGCCGCTTTGAGATGAAGGACAGGATCATGCGCCTGAACGGGCAACGCATTGTTTTCCACGGCGCCAACCGGCATGAGTTCAACTGCGACACCGGCCGGGTGCTCACCGAGGAAAACATGCTGGAAGATATCCGCCTGATGAAGCGGCACAACATCAATGCCGTGCGTACCTGCCACTATCCCAACGATTCCCGGTGGTATAAGCTGTGCGACCGCTACGGCATCTACCTCATTGACGAAACCAACATTGAAAGCCACGGCACCTGGTCCTATCCCGGGGCGGAGGAAGATGGGCATGCCTATGCCCTGCCCGGGGACAAGCCCGAGTGGCTGGCCTGCACCCTGGACCGGGGCAAGAGCATGATGGAGCGGGACAAGAACCATCCCAGCGTGCTCATCTGGAGCTGCGGCAACGAAAGCTATGGCGGCAAGAATCTTTTCGAGCTGTCCGAATCCTTCCGCCGGCGGGACCCCAGCCGCCTGGTGCACTATGAGGGCGTGGTCAATGATCTCCGCTACCCTGATACCACCGACATCTACAGCCGCATGTACATGAAGCCCGCGGATATTGAAAAATATCTGCAAGGCGATCCGCAAAAGCCCTTTATCAACTGTGAATACATTCACGCCATGGGCAACTCCTGCGGCGGCATGCACCTGTACACCGCCCTGGAGGACAAGTATCCCATGTATCAGGGCGGCTTTGTGTGGGACTGGGTGGACCAGGGCATCCGGGTGAAGGCCCCCAATGGCGCGGAACGCTTTGCCTATGGCGGGGACTTCGGGGAGCGGCCCACGGACTACCAATTTATCGGCAATGGTCTGGTGCTGGCGGACCGGGGGATTACGTCCAAGCTCCTGGAAGCCAAGTACCTCTTCCAGCCCGCCTTTCTTACCCCCGATGACACCGGCGTTACCATTCAAAACCGCCGCCTGTTCACTTCCCTGGACGACCTGCACCTGCGCTGGACCGTGGCCCTGAACGGCGTGGCCCTGGATGCGGGCGTGGCCACCCTGCCCACCATCCTGCCTGGGGAGACCGCCCATGTGGAGCTGCCCCTGACCCTGCCGGAGGATGCGGGGGAAGTAACCCTCACCTGCCTGCTGGTGACGGCATCGGACGTTCCCTTCCTGGCCAAGGGCGAAGCCGTGGCCCAGGGGCAGGCTATCCTGCGGGAAGCTGACGCGCCCCTGCCCGCTGCCCCCTGCGCCACGGGCATCGTTGCGGGGTCCAACAATGTGGGCGTGCATATGCCCAAGCTCCATACCATGTTCAGCCGGTCCAAGGCGGGCATGGTCTCCCTGCGCAACGCCGCCGGGAAGGAAATGCTACTCCATGCCCCCAAGCTGAGCCTGTTCCGCGCCGCCACGGATAACGACTGCGGCAACCGGGATCAGGCCCGTCAGGCCATCTGGCACGCCCTGAGCGAGCATGCCTTCAAGGAAGTGGAGCGCATCACCGTCCAGGAGGGCAAGGCGGAGATGACCTGCAAATATTACACCTGCCTGCTGCCCGAGTGCGTGGTGCGCGTGACCTATACCTGCGAGGACGAGGACAGCGTGAAGGTGACGGTGGACTTCCCCGGTGTTCAGGGGCAGAGCGACCTGCCCGCCCTGGGGCTTTCCTTCCTGCTGGACGCTTCCCTCACCCATGTGGATTACTATGGCATGGGCCCCATGGATAACTATGCCGACCGTTGCAGCGGCGCCATGCTGGGACGCTATCACTATGAGGTGGCGGAAAACTTCGTCCGCTATCTGAAACCCCAGGAGTGCGGCAACCGCATGGGCGTGCGGGAGCTTACAGTGACGGACGATCAGGGCGCGGGCGTTCGGGTGGAGGCCATCGAAACGCCCCTGGAGATCAGCGTGCTGCCCTGGACTGCCGAACAGCTGGAGGCCGCGGATCATCCCGATGAGCTGCAGGGCTCCTGCCGCACGGTGCTGGATATTGCCATGAAGCGCAAGGGCGTGGGCGGCGATGACAGCTGGGGCGCGCCGGTGCATCCGGAATTCTGCATTCCTTCCGATCAGCCCATGAAGTTCAGCTTCCGGCTGAAGGTGCTCTAAGATCATCAG
>USCR01000057.1 GCA_900553295.1 uncultured Eubacteriales bacterium
ACAGCTCGGAGGGCTGCGGCCCTCCGAACCTCCTGGAAGTTTTTTTGACAGCCTGAAGACGCCTGCCGGGATCCCCGGCAGGCGTCTTGGGGGGTTACACCCCGGTCTTCCACAGCCCGTGGAGGTTGCAGTAGGCATAGACCGCCACGGCCTTTTCGCTGCCCAGTGCGAAGGTGACGCCGGGAGGATCTCCGGGTTTGAGAACCCGGCGCTGACTCCCGTTTTCCGTTTCAAGGACAATCCACTGGATGTAGTGCCCGTCAACCATGGGATGATCGGCGCTTCCGACGTTGACGTGGACTTCGCCATCTTGAACGGGGACCACAGGCAGGTGCTTTTCTTCGCTCGCCTCAACCGTATTGGGGACCAGCGCTTCCATCTTTTCTCCGCAGCAGACGACCGGAACGCCCGCGTCATGGATCTTTTCAATCACATTGCCGCAATGGCGGCAAATATAGAACCGGGTTTGCATAGCATTTGTCTCCTCTCTTTTTCTACCATCACGTTGCCATCCTCCCGCCTGGCGCCGCCCCTCGCCTGCTTCTTGCGAAAAGGGGGCTTTTCCCATGCTTTAGAGCATGGCAAGAATGGCGTTTTTGGGCTTTGCACCAATGGACTGATTCACAATCTTGCCGTTCTTCATGACCACCAGCGTGGGAATGCTCATTACGCCGAACTGGCCCGCCAGTTCCGGCTGCTCGTCCACATTGACTTTGCACACCTTGATATCGCTGCGTTCTCTGGAAATCTCCTCCACAACCGGACCCACCATACGGCACGGGCCGCACCAGGGCGCCCAGAAGTCCATCAGGACGGGCTTGTCCGAATGAATGACTTCGCTTAGAAAATTGGCTTTATTGATATTGACAGCAGACATGTTTGTTGCCCTCCTTGTGTTTGGATTATGGCTGTATTCTACCCGGTTTCGAGGTTGCTTTCTGTGATAAAGTCACGATCATCGACTACGCGCTGCGGATGCAAACAGGCGCTTGGTGATCTCGTCACGGAAGGAAAGCCCGTTTTGGGGTATCCTATGCCTAAACCAAACAAAAGGAGCTGGCAACATGGCAGCCAAGAACATAAACGTTCAGGAACTCAGGGATCTCATCGAAAGCAAAAAACCCGTTCTGGTGGACTTCTGGGCCACCTGGTGCCCACATTGCCGCAAGATCAACCCCGCCTACGAACAGATCGCCGAGGAGTATGCCGGCAGGCTGGAGGTGGTCAAGGTTGATGTGGATCAGGATGAAACGCTCTGGGAGGAACTGGAGCTGATCCCGACCCTTCGGCTTTATATGGAGGGAAAGCCCGTCGATTCCATCGTCGCGCCGCAGTCCAAGGCCGCGATCGAGACATTCCTGGCGGGCGTTATGCCCAAAGAAAAGAAGGAAACCGAAAAGCACCTGTACGACACGATCATCATCGGCGGCGGTCCCGGCGGATATACCGCGGCGCTGTACGCAGCCAGAGCGGGCCTTGATACGCTGGTCGTCGAGCGGCTTTCCGCAGGAGGGCAGATGGCGCTGACCCACCAGATCGACAACTATCCCGGCTTTGTGGACGGCATTGGCGGCTATGAACTGGCCGAGCAGATGCAGCGGCAGGCGGAGCGTTTCGGCGCACAAACGCGCAATGCGCAGGTGCAGAGCGTCGATTTGCGGGGGAATCCAAAGGTTGTGGAAACCAGCGAGGGAACCTTTTACGCCAAAACCGTCATGCTGGCAACGGGCGCCAATCCCAGAGAACTGGGCCTCCCCGAGGAAAAGGAGCTGGTGGGACGCGGCGTGGCCTACTGCGCGGCCTGCGACGGCATGTTCTACAAGGGAAAGACCGTCGTGGTGGTTGGGGGCGGCAATACGGCGGCGGCAGATGCGCTGTTGCTGAGCCGCATTGCCAGGAAGGTCGTGCTCGTCCACCGAAGGGACACCCTCCGGGCAACGAAAATCTACCATGAGCCTCTCATGAAGGCGGAAAACGTTGAATTTCAATGGAACAGCGTGGTGACGGCTCTCCTGCACGAAGACAGGCTCACCGGTGTCCGCATTCGAAATGTCAAGACCGGCGAAGAAAAGGACATTGCTGCGGATGGCATATTTATAAGCGTGGGCCGAATCCCCGCGACGGAGCTGGTCGCGCAGCAGCTGGAACTGGACGGGGGCGGCTACATCGTTGCAGGAGAAACCACGGAAACCAACATCCCCGGCGTGTATGCCGTGGGTGACGTGCGGACCAAGCCGCTGCGGCAGGTGGTTACGGCTGTTGCGGACGGCGCTACGGCGGTCCATATGGCGGAAGCATTTTTGGCGGGAGGTGTCTGATCTTGAAATGGAAAAAATGGATTCGGCCTGCACTGTTCACGCTGGGCGGGGCCCTGGCAGGATTGGCCTATTACCAATGGATCGGGTGCGCAAGCGGCAGCTGTGTCATCACCTCAAGCCCTGTGGGCTCCATGCTCTACATGGGGCTGATCGGCTGGCTGCTATCCGGTCTTTTCAGAAAGGAGCGCGATAAATGCAATATGTAATTGCTTTTCTGGAAGGGGTCATCACCTTTCTATCTCCGTGTCTCCTGCCGATGCTGCCCATCTATATTTCCTACTTTGCGGGCGGCGGAGAGAGAAGCGTGCGCCAGACGCTGACCGGTTCCGTGGGCTTTGTGGCGGGTTTCAGCATCATCTTTGTGATTCTCGGGGCGCTGGCCGGAACGGTCGGTAGCTTTCTCAAGGAGCATCAGACGCTTGTGAACATTGTTTCCGGTGCGGTGGTGGTGTTTTTCGGCCTCAACTTCCTGGGTGTGTTCAAACTGAACCTGTTTCACGGCGGAAGCAGGCATGTTGATACGCAAAACATGAACTTCTTTTCCGCAATGATCTTCGGCATGATTTTCTCCCTGGGATGGACGCCCTGCGTGGGCGCGTTCCTGGGCTCCGCGCTGATGTTGGCCTCCCAGCAGGGGCATGTGGTACAGGGGATGCTGATGCTGCTGGCCTACTCGCTGGGGCTTGGCATCCCGTTCATCCTCAGCGCCGTGCTCATTGATTATCTGAAGGCCGCTTTCAACTGGATCAAGAAAAACTATCGCGTCATCAATGCCGTCAGCGGCGGCCTGCTGGTTTTTGTAGGCATTTTGATGGCGACCGGCACGCTGGGCCGGCTGGTGAATCTTCTGAGTTAAAGAGGTGAGAACATGAAGAATAAAAAGACATTGCTGAGCATCGTGCTGGTCTTTGCGGTACTGATGGGCGGGGCATACGTCCTCTATGACCGCCTTGGTCGGAACGTTGGAACAGAACAGATGATCGTCCATACCGACCAGCAGCCGGCGGCATCGGCGGCCACAGAAGGAGATTCGGCAGATCCGGCAGGGGAAGACGAGTCCGCGTCAGAGCAGGACCCCGAGGTCGTTCCCGCGCCCGATTTTACGGTGTATGACAAGGCCGGCAACGAAGTGCGCCTCAGCCAGTATTTCGGGAAACCCATTGTACTGAATTTCTGGGCAAGCTGGTGCGGCCCGTGTCAGAGCGAGATGCCTGATTTTAACGAGAAGTATGGCGCGCTCGGTGATGACATCCATTTTCTTATGGTCAACATGACCGATGGTGGACGGGAAACCGTCGAGACGGCCTCGACATTCATCGACCGGCATGGATATGAATTCCCGGTGCTGTTTGATACCGAGGCTGAAGCAGCCCTGACGTATGGCGCATACTCGCTGCCCACCTCCTTTTTCATCAATGCGAAGGGCCATGTGATTGCGCAGGCCGTCGGCGCAATCGACGGCGCAACGTTGCAAAAGGGCATAGACATGATTGTGGATTGATACAGGCGCGATGCACCACGATGCCCAAAAGGCCTGCCGAACCCCCTTCGCCAGGGACGAGGGGTTTCGGCAGGCCATGGTTTTTTCAGAGGGGGCATACCCGGTTTCCGCTTTTAATACCAGTCGTGTTTTTCACCGCGATCCAGGGCGTTGATTCGAACCATTTCTTCGTCGTTTAGCGCAAAGTGGTACAGCTGCGTATTTTCCAGGATGTGGTCCGGATTGCTGGAACCGGGGATTACCACAACGCCCTTTTGCAGATTCCAGCGCAGGATCACCTGCGCGGAGGATACGCCATGGGCCTGAGCAATATCGCAAATCACCGCATCACCCAATAGCTCCTGCGTGTGTCCACGGCCGCCCAGCGGATACCAGCCCTGTACCGTGATGCCAAGGCTTTGAATATAGGGGATGACATCGTTTTCCTGGTAGTACGGATGAATTTCATTTTGCACCAGCGCAGGCAGGGTATCCACCTGAGGCAAAAAGGTTTCCAGTTCCTCCACGTACCAGTTGGACAGGCCGATTGAGCGGATCTTGCCCTCTTGCACAAAACGCTCCATGGCCTTGTATGCCGCTACATCGTTGCTGTCCGGGTGATGAAGCAGCATCATATCCACATAACCGATATCCAGTCGGTCCAGGCAGGCCTGGATGGATGCTTCGGGGTTGGCCATTTCAGTGCCGGGGTAGATTTTGGTGATTACAAAGATTTCTTCCCGCTTGATGCCCAGTTCCACCATGCTCTCCCGAATCGCCTGGCCGATCTCCTCCTCGTTGCCATAGGCGGAGGCGGTGTCAATGAGGCGCACGCCGCATTGCAGCGCGGATTTCACGGCGTTGATGCACTCGTCCCCGTGCAAGCTGTAGGTTCCCAGGCCGTTGATGGGCATGGTATATCCGCTGTTGAGCGTCACGGTGCGGGTGCTGAAATCAAAGGAACCGGGATTCGGAAGCGTTTCATGGGTTTCAGTTGCGATCATCTGCTCCTGCTCTCTGCCGGTCACCTCTGCCTGCGCGCCTGACCATAGCAGAGAGAGCAGCACCAGCACGCAGCATCCAAATACACCTGCCCGCTTCATCGTCAATCCTCCTTAACGGTACGCCTTTTCAAAGATTGCGGCGCAATCTTCGTCATTGAGTTCGCAGGGGTTAGCCAGGAACAAACCACCCATCGTCTCCCGTGCGTTCACGGCCAGCGTCCTGCATTCCTCTTTGCGCATGCCATAATCGCGCTTTTTGAAATTGGCCACGCCGCAAGCCTCCTGCAGCTGGGCCGGCGCCGTGAGAAAGTCTTCCGCGCTGCTGGCCTTCACAGGGCTCTGCAATTTTCGAAGCAATTTCCTCAAAAAATAGGCCAGCGCTACCCATAGGAAGAGTATGGCTGCATAGGAAGCAAAGAATATCGCCAACGGCTCTTCATACGCCAAAAAGGCGGATTCCCGAAGGATGAACAGCTCCATCCATAGTCCGCGTGTCGCAAACTCCCATGCGCCAAAAGCAATCACACACGCCAGCACCAGCCGGCAGAGCCACATACCGGCGCGGTTTCCCGCCTTCCCCAGCTTGCCGAGCACGATGTGCCAGTGCAGCCCAATATGCAGTCCGGTCAGCACAAACGCCCACATGGTGGCCGGCATATGAATGCGCCGGCCGACTGCCCGCATGCGCAGGCCCAGGAAGTCAAACGCATGGCGCGAAACCAGAAGTACGCTGACGATCACTGCCACCATGGCCAGCGTCAGCAGCAGGTCCACCACTGTCAGCCATACGCGGGAGGCGGAGTACCTGCCCTTGAACAGCCACGGTGTCAACCGGGATTGAGCGCATGATGCAGCAGAAACAGTACACACAGCGTTACGCCCGTCCATTCATGCATCCGGTTGTCCATCATGTGATAGCCCATCTGGCCCAGCAACAGGACCGTCATGGCAATATCCACGCCGGTTTTGATTCGCTGCTTCATATGCGCGCCACTCCTGTCAAATGCTTTGGCCCAGTTGCCGTGCCTGCTGAGGATAGCTGCTGGCCCGCGTCATGGAGGGCGTTCCGCAGCCCTTTCCCAACACCATTCCCTGATCCTGAAGGTTCAGATAGCGGACCAGCGTATGGTAATGTGCTTTGAGTGCGTCAAAGGTCCAGTTGTCCGCGTTCCATGCCACGCTGAGCAGCGCGGACTTCATGTGTTTGCGCTGGATGCGTCCATTGAGGGCGCAGAAGCGGTCAATCACCGTCTTGAGCTGCGCGGACATGCCGTAGTAATACAGCGGGGTGGCAAATACCAGCATGTCGGCCTTGAGAATTGCCGTGCCAATGCGTTCCATGTCGTCCTTTTGCACGCATGGGCCGTCATAGCCGCATGCGATGCAACCGCCGCAGGGCTGGAGGCGGGCATGCGCCACGTCGATCAGTTGAACTTCATACCCGCTTTCCTCCGCGCCACGTCGAAATGCGTCCGCCAGCAGATAGGTGGAGCCTCGCTCATTGGGGCTGCCCATCAGCACTGCAATATTCACACCAGCACCTCGTATTGCGCATCGCTTACCGGCTCCAGCCACTCATTGCGGCCGTTCACGCCGGGCACCTCCACCGCCAGATGGCTCATCCAGCTGTCCTTCGCTGCGCCATGCCAGTGCTTGACCCCCGCAGGGATGTTCACCACGTCGCCGGGTGTGAGCAGCTGCGCGGGCTTGCCCCACTCCTGATACCAGCCGCGCCCGGCCACGCATACAAGAATCTGCCCGCCGCCCTCATTGGCATGATGGATATGCCAGTTGTTGCGGCAGCCCGGTTCAAAGGTCACGTTGTAGATGCCTACCTGCGCGGTGGACAGCGGCGCAAGGTAGCTCTGCCCGGTGAAATACTGCGCGTAGCCGTCGTTAGGCGCGCCGATGGGGAACATCATCGAAGCCGCATGCGCCTGCATGGCGTCCTGCACTGGCGCAGCATCCCCCGTCCAGACCTCCTTGGCCATGTTGAACGCTGCCCAGGCCTTGGGCCAGCCCGCATAGAAGGCCGCATGGGTCAGAATTTCCGCGATTTCCTCCTTGATGATGCCGTTTTGCCTGGCGGTGGTCAGGTGATAGCGGAAGGACGAATCCACCAGCCCCTGGGCCATCAGCGCCGTTACCGTGACCAGAGAGCGGTCGCGCAGCGAGAGCTTGTCCGTGCGGTTCCAGACCTGCCCGAAGAGCACGTCGTCATTCAGCTCGGCAAATTTCGGGGCGAAGGCGCCCAGGGCGTCGCGTCCCGCGGTTTGTTTGACAGACATGGTTTTGTCTCCTTTCATCTCATCCGTTCGCAATGCGTTTACTCCGCCGTATAGGGGGCGATGCCTTTTTCCGCAAGCCAGGCTTCCATTTCTTCCGCCGTGGTGGAAGCGGAGAAGCGTGCGCCCTCGATCCAGTTGACCGTCCCATCGGTCAGCGCAGCGAGAATCTCGCCGGTCCGGCCATAGCCGCTGCTGGCGGAGGTACAGAAGGTGAGCACGGTCTTGCCGCTCAGGTCGTGGGCCTCCACGAAGGTCTCAATCAGCCGCGGCGCCTGTCCCCACCAGATGGGAAACGCCAGCACCACCGTATCATACTGCGCCATGTTTTCAACCGTTGCGGCCAGAGCGGGGCGGCTGGTTTCATCGTTCATTTCCTGATTGGCGCGGCAGTCCGCGTCATTGTAGTTGAGGTCGGCATCGGTGTAGGGAATGGCAGGCTCAATGCGGAACAGGTCGGCGTTGAGGTACGCGGCCGCGTATTCCGCCAGCGGCCAGGTATTGCCCGTCGCTGAGAAGCAGGCGACCAGCACATTGGAGTCCGTGGGCGTAAAAGCGGGCGTCTCTTCCTCGGCACAGGCGAAGGAAAGGCTCATCATCAGGACCAAAGCAAGGATAAGCAGCTTTTTCATCTTGGTTTCCTCCTTTATTTTTTGGATGATTCATTTTTTGCTTAGTTCAAGCGCATTCAACCAGTTGCGGATCGCGGCGAGGCTCGCGCCGCTGTCAAACCGTCTGCCGGGCAGAAAGACGGCCTTTGTGGGGCAGGATTTTTTTAGAATTTCCTCCGTACGCCCCATGCCGCTGCCGCCGGAGGTGGCAAAGGGCACGACGCGCTTGCCGGAAAAATCGCAGGAGGCCAAAAACGTTTCGATGATGCGCGGGGCCTGATACCACCAGATGGGGAAGCCGACAAAGACGGTATCGTAGCGCGTCAGATCCGGCAACTCGCCTGCGATGCCCGGACGGCAGGCCGGATCTTTCATCTCCACGGAGGAACGGCTTTGATTGTCATGCCAGTTGAGATCGGCGGCAGTATAGGGATGCTCGGGCCGGATCTCATAGAGATCAGCCTGGGCGGCGCGGGCGAGCGTTCCGGCCAGACGGGCGGTTTCTCCGGTAGCGGAGAAGTATGCAACAAGGATCATGAAAGTCTCTCCTTTCCTGGTTTTCAGACTTTGGGTGTGCTTTGGGACCAGACGCCGGGCCGGTCCGCCGCTTCCCGCGTGTTTTGCGCCATCACGCCTACCAGCGCATGGGGCGTATAACAGGCTTCCAGATAAGCAACTTCCTCCTCCGTAAGCGCCTGTTCCGTAGCGCGGGCCGCGCCTTCCACATGGCTGAGCTTGGTCGCTCCGGCCACGGGAATTGCCCCCTTATGGATCAGCCAGGCCAGCGCAATCTCCGTCATGCTGACGCCATGGAGCCGGGCCAGCTCCGCCACGCGCTCAATGATGCGGGCATCCTGTGCCGCGGTGGCATCATACTTGCCCTTGGCGTAGGCATCCTCCTCCAAACGCCTGGAGGTCTCCCCCGGCAGCTTTGACAGCCGCCCGCCGGCCAGCGCGCTGTAGGGCGTAACGGCAATGCCCTCCTCCCGGCAGTAGGGGATCATCTCCCGTTCCTCTTCCCGGAAGATCAGGTTGTAATGTCCCTGCACGGAAATAAAGGGAGCAAAGCCCTCCCGGCGGGCCAGTTCATTGGCCTTGCACAGCTGCCAGGCGAAGCAGTTGGAGATGCCGATATAGCGTGCTTTACCCGCCTTGACGGCATTGTTCAGCCCCTCCATGATTTCGTAAAGCGGCGTTCGGTAGTCCCACATATGATAGATGTACAGGTCCACATGGTCCATGCCCAGGTTTTGCAGGCTTTTGTCCAGCATGCGCCGCACATGCTCCTGCCCGCTGATTCCGGCGTCGATCTCCTCCTGGGTGCGCACAGGAAACTTGGTGGCCACCACCACGTCCTCCCGGCGGGCAAAGTCCCTGAGAGCGCGGCCCAGATACTGCTCGCTGGTGCCGTTTTGATACACGATGGCCGTATCAAAGAAGTTGATGCCCAGTTCCAGGGCCCCGCGGATGATGGCCCGTGAGGATTCCTCATCCAGCGTCCAGCTGTGCTGCCCATGGGCGGCATCCCCAAACCCCATGCAGCCCAGGCATACACGGGACACATTCAGGCTGCTCTTTCCCAGTCTGGTATATTGCATCATAATGGCTCCTTTCTTGGGATATCGCTTGCTTATGTACCGGAAGTGCGCATCCTGTAGCGCAGGTAATCCAGCCGCTGCAGCTGCTTTTCCTTCAGGTGGATTTCGTTCAGGGCCGCATCCCGACGCTTTTCCAGCATGCGGATGCGTTCTTGGGTGGTATCGGTGCCCGAAAGCAGCAAGCGCATGTAGCCCTCAACCTCTTGTGCGCTGAAGCCCATATCATGCAGCGCCATGATCGTGCTTAGACGCTCCAGATCCTGATCGTCATACTGCCATTGGCCCATCACCTGCTTAACGGTACTGCAAAGGCCCCAGCTTTCGTACTCATCCAGAATGTCCATGGGAATCAGGTAGTGTTGGCTTGCTTCTTCCTTGGTCATTTGCCTCATGGCTCCTCTCCTTGCGTCCCTTTGGGATCAGGCGTACGCTTTTGCAGCAACTTTGCCGCCTTGCGTATTGCACCTGTTCAGATGCCCGGAAGGTTTCGGCCTTCCAAGCCGCCTAAAAAAGGGATGTCCCTTTGAGGACATCCCCATTGTATCGCAGCTCCCTCTTCCATGTCTAATACCTATTCCATATGTTCCAAAATGCCTGATAGGCATTTCTTTGCATGCGCAATCAGAGCGCTGACCGCGGGGAAGGCAACCTGATGCTTCTTCCAGACCAGCACCGATCCAAAGGCCAGGGGCGGATGCAGCGGCACAAAGCGCAGGCCTGGATACTGGCAGTCCAGACGGATGCACAGCGCGTCGCCAAAGCCGTTTCTGACCAGCATGGCCACGTTGTATAAAAGGTTGTAACGAACGGAAATGTCCAGCTTTTGAAATTCATCGCCAAACCAGTTGGCCAGCTCGTGCTGAACCATCTCCCTGCCGGAGATCATCAGCGGCCGTCCTACCAGATTCTCCGGCCGCACGAACGGCAACCGCCCCAGGGGGGAATCCTCCTGCGTCAGCACGCCCCATTCTTCTCGTACCGGCACGCGGATAAACTCGTATCGAGATATATCCACCGGTTCGGGAAATAATCCGATATCCAGCGTGCCGTTTTCGATGCGCTCCTTGATGTGATCGGCATTTCCGCTGTAAAAGCGGTAGCGCACCCTGGGATAGCGCTGGCGAAAGGAAGAAAGGACCTCCGCCAGCACCGACACGCTGCGCGTTTCACCGCTGCCGATGGCAATTTCACCCGTGAGCTCCTCGTCTTTGTGAGCAAAATCCTTTTCGGTGCGTTCCGTGAGCTCCACGATTTCCTGCGCCCTGCGCCGGAGAAGCAGACCATCCTGCGTTAAGACGATGCGGTGGTTGCTTCGTTCAAACAGCTTTGTGCCCAGCTCCTCCTCCAGTTCCTTGATCTGGCGGGACAGGGTGGGCTGCGTTACATGCAGAAGCTGGGCTGCACGGGTAATATTTTCCTCTCTGGCAATCATCAAAAAGTATTTTAATATGCGCAGTTCCATGGTCTCCCTCCTTTTGGGGGCGAATCAGGCATAAGAGAGAAAACAGCCTGCCGGGATTTTGCAGCAGCGATCCTGTCAGACGATTTCAGCATGGCCTCAAGCTGTGGTTAAAAAGTCTTTGAGAAACGCGATAAATGTTGTGGCGGCCAGCGAAAAGGGCTGTTGACGCCGCCAGGCCAGGACGCTGGTCGTCCATAATGCCGGAGACAGCGGACGAAATGCCATTTTCGTTTCATCCAACAGAGGCAGCGACCCGTGAATCACAATGGCATACCCCAGCCCCTGCCTGACCATCAGGGAGGAGTTGGTGCTCAGATTGCTGGTGAAACAGATGTTCAGCCGTGAATAGGCGCTGCCAAACCAGTTGGCCAACTCGCTTTGTACGCTGAGGCGCCTGGGCAGAATCAGCGGCAGCGCCGACAGCTCTTCAGCCGTCAGGCATTTGCGGCCTGCCAGCGCATCGTCGGGACGCATGAGCACACCCCATTCTTCCCGTCCGGGAAGGCGAATGTAATCATATTTATCCATATCGACGGGTTCCAGCAGCAGTCCCACATCGATGAGACCCTTGTCCATCTGCTCCTTGACAACGTCGGCATTGGCCGTCAGCAAATCGAACGCAACCAGTGGATATTGCGCATGAAAAGCCTCACAGCACCGGGCAAGTACCGTGCCGGCCGCGAGTTCGCCACTTCCGATGCTGATGCGGCCCTCCAGCCTTTCGTTTTGACTTACGAATTCCTGCTCGGTATCGGCCAGGGCCACCAGTTCTTCCGCGCGGCGCAGCAGCAGCGAGCCTTCGTTGGTCAAGGCAATTTTCCTTGCTCCCCGCTCCATGAGCTTTACGCCCGGTTCCTACTCCAGCATGGACAGCTGGCGGGACAAGGTTGGCTGCGTAATATGCAGCACTTTCGCCGCACGGGTAATGTTCTCCTCCCGAACGACGGTCAGAAAATAACGAAGAACACGAAGCTCCATCCGCTTCCTCCCCCCTTGTCATCCTATCTGCGATGATAGCAGGAGCCCGTTCGTTCGTCAATATTGATATGAAAAGCGCAGCTTTTGGCGGGGGATGGCGAGGCATATGCTGCACGCCGATAAACCGGCGCGCAGGCCGGGTAACGACCGCAGGCTTATTGCGGCCCTATGGCAAAGCCATGGTTCCAGCAGGCTGCCATAGAGCTCACGCCCGCTGTCATTGCGGACGGTCAGGGGCGGCATGGCCTTTAACTGCTCCGCCTCCGGGGTATCATACAGCACTGTGTCAATCGTAACTTTGCAAAAAAGTTGCCTCATCATCCCTGGTATTTCGCAAGCCATAAGGAGGCAGCATCAGAAATTTGTTGCCAAATTCCAAGACAGGTAAAACAGAGGAGGAAGCAATGGCCTCTCCCGGAAGGGAACTGTGCAAACCTGTGGATAAACATACAAACAGGGCCGGACGCGAAAAATTCAGCGTCCGGCCCCAAGAGGTCCGTTAATACATGGTTTTCATGCTGCCACGGATTTCGCCAAAGACATCGATGAAATCTTCGCGGAAGCCGGCGGGGAAGAGAATTTCCAGACCGTAGAGCGTGCGGTCGATGCACACGTACTGGATACGGCCTCCGATTTCCACCCCATCGGTACGGGTGGCGGTGTAGTTGGCATAGACGCCAAGGCTGCCCATCATGTAACGGGTGGCGGTATAGCTGGGCTTAAAGGAAGAGATATCGCTGGCGCCGCCGATGATATCCAGCCGCTCCTTGACCAGCGATTCCAGATCGCTCTGATTGTAGTTGGAGGTCACGGTCTGGGCAGTGATGGTGATCACGCACTGCTGTCCATCCTTGATCTGGGATTCCGGCTCGCGCAGGATAAAGGTCTGCGCCTGGCTTTCATCCACAAGCCAACCTGCGGGAGCCTTGAAGCTCACGCCCACGGAAGCCGCGCTGTAATCGCCGTAGGTAAAGCTGAGCGAGGGACGCGGGGTGGGGGTGGGCATATCAATGGGGTCCAGCGGGATGGGGGTGCTGCCCGCATAGGGGTAGACCGTGCCCGTCGGCTCCGGAACATAAAGATCACTGCCGTCGTCCAACTCCGGGTCAATGTAGTTTTCCTCGTTCAGGGCGTCCTGCTCGGTAAAGCTGTTCTCCAGCGCCACATCATAAGGGTTCGTATCAAAGATGCTCTGAGGGGCAGAGGCATCCGCCGTTCCGGCTCCGCTGGCGGCATCCGCCGTAGACGGATCGGTTTCGGTCTCCAGCACGATGGGCTCCAGAGTATATCTGATGGTACACTACGCATCTGATGTAATCGGCGGTCTTATCGTGG
>USCR01000058.1 GCA_900553295.1 uncultured Eubacteriales bacterium
CACAGTGGGTCCCCCACGTGGTAGCGCCTTTTTTGTTATCCATTGGCATTGTTGGAAGGGTCAAAGATATGCAGTACCTCTCCGGTGGCCGCGTCCAGGACCACATCATAGTCGGAGATCATGGCCAGGTCAGTCTCTGGCATACGCAGCAAGATCAGCCACGCTTGGGTCGGAATGATGTAACCGCACCACAGCGTGCCCGACTGCTTGTATCGGGCATCCGCCACCAAAAAGCCCGCAACCTCCTGCTCGGAGAAACCGTAGGCCTGCACCACGGCTTCCCGGGCCAAGGCAATGGCTTCCGCCTTGCTCAATTCATCAGGGGCTGGCGTGCCTTCCTCATCCTCGGAGCGTTGGACCGTTTTCTCCTGATGGTCCACAAACAGCAGCACTTCGCCGTTGGTGGCGTCCATGCGTACCTCGTAATGCGGCTCCCCTGACAGGTTATAGGTCACTATCCACATCGGCTGTTCCGGATCGCTCTCGTCCAATTTGGAAACGCTGCTCATGATTTCCGCCGCGCCGCCTGCCCGGGTTACCCGGTCCTGGGCTATCTCCCGGGCCTGCGCCATGGTGATGTAGCCCGTGGGCATGGGAGATGCAACCGATTGCGCCGTATCGCCTCCGGCAAGGCCGCTGACGCGTATCAGCGCGCGCTCCTCCGTATCCAGCAAGCTGAAGGATAGGACACGCAGCTGAGGTTCCAGCTGCACCACAAAGCGGTAGGCCCTGTCACAGTGCGTATGGCCCCCCTCGCAGGTCAGGAAGCTTCCGCTGCTGCCCACCTCCGCTTGGGTTACCTTGAGCTGGGTAATGGTCACATCCGGCAGGCAGGTCTTGGTAAACGCGCGCAAATACCCATAGAGTGCTTCCCCGCGGCTGGATGTGATGAGAATCTCCGCATCCTTCAACGTCACTTCCAGGGGCTCAGCATTGCGCAGGGCGGTAATCACACCCTCATTGTTAAAGGTTGCCGTGAATGCACCGCAGCTTCCTTGCCATTTCTCCCCTTGCCATTCCATGGAAACGGGTGCGTCCGCATCCGCCTGAATGAAAGGGCTACCCATGAGCCGTTGGAACCATGCCACGGCGTCCTCCTGGGTCTCCATCACCTGCCGCTGCACACGCTCCTGGGGCTGTGTAATATCTGCCATGATCAAAAAGCTATCCTCCACCGATGGGCTGTATTCCTTTTCCCCGGTGAAAAAGGAGAAAATCGCCACAGCCACAGCCAGGCTCAGGAAAAGCGCCGTTCCCGCCCGGGAGGGCTTGCCTGCCTGAAGCAAGCGTTGGCGCAGTTGAACCCGCTTGGGCTTCATGGCCACGCCGCTGGCCTGGACGCCCAATTCCGGCACGCTATGCTTCCAGGCAATGCCATCCAGCTTTTGCCTATACGCCGCGCCGGCCTCCGCCGGCAGGTGCTGTATCGTCCATTGGTCACAGGCGATTTCGCCATCTGTTCGGGAAACCGATGCCCCCAGCCACACCAGTGGATTGAACCAGTGAATCACGCAGCAGAGGCAGCGCAGCAGGTTCCACCACCCGTCATGCATGCGCAAATGCGCCAATTCATGGGTGAGCGCCAGGCTGTAGGATTCCGGCCGGATATTGGCCGGCAGGGCCAGAAATGGATGCATTAGCCCCGCCACGCAGGAGGCCGGCAGTCCCTCCACGCGCCACACGGGTAAGGGACGAATATGCAGGGCAGAGCACCGCTGAACATATTCCCCCAGTTGCTCCATGGGGATCATCTCCACCCGCGCTTTCCGCAGCCTGCGGCGAAAGCGGAGGTTCCGGCTAAGCAATACGCCCAGGGTGGTTGCCGCTCCGCCACAGTACACAATGAGCAGCATGTTTCCCAGCAAGCCCTTTTCCAGGGAAACGGCCAGTTGAAACAGACGGCTTTCATCCAGCTCCGTTACATCGTTTCCCGCCATCGCCACTGAGGCATCATACACGGCGTCAATGGTCCGCACGCGAATTTGATCGGCAATGGGGCGTGCGGCATAATTTCCGGACAGCCTGGGACGAAGCTCGTTCATTAACGGATTGGGAAAGCTAAACGGCAGTAGCAGCCGCACTGCCACCAGCAGCCAGGCGGCATACACCGCCAGGCGGCTTATCCGTTTTCCAATGGTGACGCGAGCCAGTAGCAGCAGCAAAATCAAAATGCTGCCTGTGAGGGTTGCCTCAAGCAAAAAATTATAAAAAGTTACGCTGCGCATGGATACACTTTTTCCCCCCAGTATTCCCGAACGCCTGGCCGGGAATCCTCTTTTGCATGTTTACGCCATCGCATGCACCTGCGTACCCGTTTCGTGCCACCGGCGGGTATGCGTCAAGCCTCTCATGCGATGTGTTCCCGAACATGTATTATGCTGTTCTCCCACCTCTGGGGATGGTTCGTCTTTGTTATACTACCTTTCTTTGTTATGTTTTGTCAACGAAAGATTGTTAATTTTTACAAAAGCAAAGCAGAAGGCACGGATTGGTTTCCTTTTTCGCCGTATCTTCTGCTGTTGGATTGATTTTTTCGATATTATTTTTCTCCCCGCAGTCCCTTGGCCAGCACTTCCACCAATTCTTCCTGCTGCTCCTCCAAGGTGCGTGCCGTATCAAAGGCGATGGGACGGGCCACCTGGAAAACATGCCGCCGGTAATCCACATGGACCGGATAGAAAATCAATGCTTTTCCCGTGGCACGATAATACATGGTGGCAATGTTCAGAAAGCCCGTATTGATCCAGCTATGATGGGACTGAAAGCCCGAAGGCTGCTCGGGGAAAATGACCAGGTGCTCACCGCTTTTCAGCCACCGCAGGCTCTGGCGCATGGTGGTCAAAACCCGGCCATCATGGTACACGGGCACAGTGGGCGCAAGGCGCAGAATGGGTGGCAGGATGGCCGCCGCCAGATAAGGCAGGGTCACATTATACAACGGTTCAAAAAAAGAACCGGGCCGCCACCAGTAATCCTGCCGCACATACGCGGGCACCTGCTTGGGGTCCAGCATCTGTGCATTCATCCAGGTGTGGCAATGCTCCCGCAGGGGAAACTTGGTACACATGTCGACGGGGCCAAAGGCCCCCGCATGGTTGCACACAAAGACCGATGGCTCCCCCCGGAAGGGTTCCTCCCACTGCGTGGTCATGGCCGGCGTTACGGCGCGCACAAAGGCGCACAGCCGCTCATAGGCTTTTGACATTGTTTTTCCCACCTTCTGTACATCATCGCGCGATGCTTTTCTATCATACATGGTTGCGTACCAGGCGTCAAGGGGCGCAATGCCTGTATGCGCCAGCGTTTTTTACGGCATACTAGCCACTGCTCACAGGAAAACGGAAAGGCTGTGGAAACTGCATGAAAAGCTTTTTGCTGGGTGCGGTGGGGTATCCTCTGCTGGAATTGTGTTGGCGCGGCCGAACCCATCCCACCATGTCACTGGCCGGTGGTATCTCCTGCTGGGGGCTGGATCGCTTGCGGCGCTCCAGACTTCCCGCCTGGTCCATGCCGCTGGTGGGCTGCGGTATCATCACCGGGGTGGAAGCGGCTGTGGGGCTAATATGGAACCGGGATCATCGCATCTGGGATTATCGGGATATGCCAGGAAATTGGCGTGGCCAGGTCTGCGTCCCCTATGCCCTGCTGTGGGCTGCGTTAAGCGCCGCCACCGTTGCCCTGCTGAACGCCGCGGAGGAATAGCGCGCCGGCTCAATCATTTTTGTTAGCACTCAAAACAAATGAGTGCTAAAAAGTGCTTGCATTTGTCTCCCGGCAGTGCTACAATAGGCAAAGAAAGGCAGACTTTCTGCTCTGTCTTTCTTACCTGCGTGCATTGCAACAAGGAGGATTGATTCCATGGCCATTGAAAAGGGCAGCGTATCCATTGAAGCGCAAAATATTATGCCGGTGATTAAACGCTGGCTTTACTCTGACAAAGATATTTTCCTGCGTGAGGTTGTTTCCAACGGCTGTGACGCCATTACCAAGTACCGCATGCTTCACCTGGGCACAGAGGAGGACATGCGCGTTACCGTTACCGTGGACAAGGAGAAGGGCGAGATCCGCATTGCCGATACGGGCATTGGCATGACCGATGAGGAAGTCCGCCGTTATATCAACCAGGTGGCCTTCTCCAGCGCGGAGGAATTCCTGAAGAATTATCAAGGGGAAAAGGGTGAAGAAAAAGCCGACATCATCGGCCATTTCGGTCTGGGATTCTATTCTGTGTTTATGGTTTCCGACCGGGTAGAAATCGACACCCAGAGCTATCAGCCCGATGCCAAGCCCGTCCACTGGGAAAGCGTCGACGGCATGAACTTCGAAATGACCGAGGGCACCCGCACGGTCCATGGCACCACCATTACGCTTCACATCAGCGAAGAGGAAAAAGAATTCCTGGAGCTGTATCGCGTGCGTGAGGTGCTGAACCGCTATTGTGGTTACATGAACGCGCCCATCTATCTGGAGGACGCCAACGCCAAGCCCGTGGAGCGCGAAGTTCCCGTGGAGGGAGAGAAGAACGAAGACGGCTCCCAGAAGATGCAAAAGGTCACCGAGGCACCCAAGCCTTCCCTGATCAACGAGGTGGCGCCCCTGTGGCTAAAGAAGCCCAGCGATTGCACCGAGGAGGAGTACAAGAGCTTCTATCACCGGATGTTCACGGACTTTGAGGACCCGCTGTTCTGGATTCACCTGAACGTGGACTATCCTTTCAACCTGAAGGGGATTCTGTACTTCCCCAAGATTCGTCAGGACTTCGGCACCCATGAAGGACAAATCAAGCTCTTCAGCGGCCAGGTTTTCGTGGCGGACAACATCAAGGAAGTTATTCCCGAGTTCCTGCTGCTGCTCAAGGGTGTAATCGACTGCCCCGACCTGCCGCTGAACGTGAGCCGTTCCTTCCTGCAAAATGATGGGTATGTGCGCAAGATTTCGGCCTACATCACCAAGAAGGTTGCCGATAAGCTCACCGATCTCTTCACCAGCCAGCGGGAAACCTATCAGGGCTACTGGAACGATATCGCTCCCTTTATCAAGTATGGCTGCATGAAGGACCAGAAGTTCTTTGACAGCGTGAAGAAGGTTCTCCTGCTCAAGACCACCGATGACAGCTACCTTACCTTTGAGGAGTACAAGACCCGCAATGAGGCCAAAGCGCCCAAGAAGGTATTTTATACCAACGATCCCAAGCGGCAGGCGGCATCCGTGGCCATGTACACCCAGCGCGGCATTGACGTGGCGGTGATGGATAGCCTGATCGACGTGAACTTCATGTCCTTCATGGAGTATTCCGGCGGTGAGGACAGCGTGACCTTCGCCCGCGTGGACGCCGATGTCAGCGGATTGACAGAGGACAGCGACGAGGGCAAGGATCTGAGCGCGGAGGACCTGGAAAAGCTGTTCCGCAAGGCTTTGGGCAAGGAAGACCTGGCCGTCAAGCTGGAGTCCCTGGCCAATCCCGATATGATCGCCATGGTCACCGAGGATGAGCAAAGCCGCCGCTTCAAGGAAATGAGCCGCCTGTATGGCGAAAAGTTCCCCATGCCCGACCGCTTCACCCTGGTGCTCAACCGCCGCAATCCCACCGTGCGCACCCTGGCCACACGGGAGGAAGGCGAAGTTACCGACCTGCTTTGCAAGCAGATCTACGATTTGGCCCGTATGTCTGCGCAACCCCTGGAATCCGAAGAAATTACGGACTTCATTGCCCGTTCCCAGAAGCTGGTATCCATGGTGGCGGACGAAAAATAACGCCCCCATGATCCTCGCCGATTTCCTGGCCTCCCGTTCCGGCGCCCCTGCCGGTCGGGAGGCTTTTTTGCTTGCCTTTCCCGGGGAAATTTTTTATAATGGTACAAGACAAAAGATTCGGGAGGTCCTTTCCATGGCGTCGATCCACGAGCACACGCTCTCCAACGGCATGCAGCTGCTCTGCTGCCCGTTGCCCCATCTACATTCCATCGAGTTCGGCGTTTATCTGCGCGGGGGGACACTGTATGAAAACCGGCAGAATCAGGGCATTTGCCATCTGTTGGAGCACCTGTGCTTCCGTTGCCTGGGAGGCATGCCCGGCGGGGATCTGACCCGCGCGCTGGACCGGATGGGCGCAACGTTGGACGGTTCCACCTACCCGGAGGGCGTGGTGTTCCGCCTGCGAGTGCTGCCCCGCTTTTTTGATGATGCCTTAACCTTGCTGGCGCGGCTTTTTTCAGATATTCCGTGGACAGAAGAGGCCATTCGGGAGGAAAAACGGGTGGTGCTCCGTCAAATAGAGCAGGAGGACGCCGACTTTGACGAAGAAGTAGCGCGCCGCTACCGCCGTACCGCAGCGGGTGCTTTTCCCCTCATGGGTACCAAGGAAAGCGTCTCCGCCCTATCTCCCGCGGTAATCCGCCGATGGCAGCGGCTGCTGTTTCAACCGCAGAATGCGTGCCTGTGCATCAGTGGGAATTTTTCCGCCGCCATGGAGAGCACCGCCGCGGAAACCTTTGGTGAACTGCTCAATCATTCCCCCGAACCGCCTTTTTCCCAGCCCACGCCCCTGGGCTTTTGCATGCGGGACAGCCGCAGCGATTATGTGGCCGAGGAAGAAGGCGGGCAGGCCAAGGTGCGCATTGCCTTTGACATCGACGAGGATCGTGTTTATCCTCTGGTGGGGGAGGTCCTCAGCGCCATTACCGGCGAAAACGACTCCTCCCTGCTGTTCCAAACGCTGCGGGAAGAGAAGGCGCTGGTAGCGGAAATCGACTCCACCATTGAAGAAATGGGCCTGTTCCGCCGCCTGATCATCTCCTATGATGTGGAACAGGAGCTGCTGGAAGAGTCGCTCACGCAGGTATTCCAGCTTCTGCGCCGCCTGACCCAGTATGTCCGCCCGGTGCGGCTGGACCAGTGCCGGATGCTCTTTACCGACAACTATCTTTTTTACCAGGACGATGCCGCCGCCATGAATGAGCTCATGGGCTGGAGTTGCCTGGCGGAGGATCTGGCCCGCGCTGACCTGGACGCCAAGGCGCAGATGTATGAGGATCTCACCTGCGAGGATCTGTTGGATGCGGCACAATGCGTTTTCCGCCCGGAAAACCTTTGCATCAGCATTCAGCGGGACCCCACCCGAACGCCCAAGAACCTGAAGCCCTTGCTTCAGCGCCTGCGTGCCATGCTCTCCTAAGGCCGGGGACGCCCGGTACATGCACAGCCGGCGCCCGCCGCTACAAGGGAAAGGAGCTTTTTGTGCCCAGCGAGATTTATGAAATTATTTCCCTGGCTGCCCGATATTGGTTCACCTTTTTGGGTGTGCTGATTGTATGGCGGTCCTTCCGCTGGCTGCGCAAGGACCGCCGGGCCAAGCACCGCCGCCTCAAGCAGCTGCCCGATGCCGGCATGGTGGGTGAGCTGGTGGTGCTCACCGGCAGTGAGGAGCTTCCAGCCGGGGTTGCCCTCCCCTTACCCCGTGAAGGTGTGCTGGGAAGCCTACGCACCTGCGATGTAACTGTTCCGGTCACGGGGGTGGCTTCCCGGCACCTGGATTTTACCTTTGAGGACGGCCTGGGATTGCTGATCTTTCCGCGCACCCATGTCACCGCTCTGGTGGACGGGCAGGAGATTACTTCCCGTACCCGCAGCAAGGATTACCCCATGCATCACGGCTCCCGGTTGACCGTGGGCGACGCGGTACTGCGCCTGCGGTTGTTTGTGGGACTGGAGACGGCGCATCCCACCACCGCCGTCCAGCCCGAGGAGCCGCCGGAAGTTCCCGCGGAGGAAGCGCCACCGGCCGCCATGGACTGGCAGAATATGCCGTATATCTATCATCAGATTCCCGCCGCATGGGTGGACCAGACGGGACAATACCAGCCCATTCAAGTGGCCGGAACGGGCATTGATCCACAGACAGGCCTTCCCTGGGCGCATCCCGTGCCGCCGTCTTCAGAGCGCGTGCCTTTGGAAATCGACCCTGTGACGGGCTATGCCTACCCGGCTGATCCCCGTGACGCCCAGGTGTTCCCGCCGGATGATGCCGCACAGGAAATGACACCTATTCCGGGAGAACCCCTTTCGTGGAGCCAGGAGGAAACCCTAACGGACTCCTTGCCGGAGGAAGAGGAGACCTTCGCCTATGCCTCCGCCCGGGATCGCCGCAAACTTTTTGCAAGAAGGAGGCTCCATGGCAAGAAATAAAAAGGACCCTGGAAAGTTGCTTTCCAGCGCCGTTATGCTGTTTTATTTCAGCGCATTTCTGCTCATTGCCTGCAAGGATTATGCCTGGCAGGGATTCGCCCTGGCCCTGGCGGTACCGGCCATGATTTGGATTGGCACCAACCTGCTGCCCCGGCTTTTCCCCTCGGACAGGCTGCTGCTTTCCCTGACCAATTTTCTTTGCGCCCTGGGCGTGCTGGTGTTGTACTCCACGGAGCCGGAATACGCCTATAACCAGGCCATGTATTACGGCGTGGGCATTGCCGCCATGATTGTATGCGTATGGGTTGTGCGGCTGATTCGCTCCTGGCGCGTGCCGGTACTGCTCCTGATGCCTGTTTCCCTGGTGCTGCTGACGCTGCCCCTGCTCATCGGCCGGGAAACCAACGGCGCTACCAACTGGTTTTATGTGGGCAACCTTTCCGTACAACCCAGCGAAATTGTAAAGCTCAGCCTGTTGCTCATCATCAGCTACTACATGAGCCGGCATCGCATGCTCCCCTGGCTTGGCTTTGCCGTATGCTGCCTGGCGCTGTTGATGCTGCAAAAGGACCTGGGCACGGCGCTGATGTATTATGTAACCACCCTGCTGCTCTACTACGCCTCTTCCAGCAATCTGCTGCTTACGGGCGTAGGGCTGGCCGGGGGAGCTGGCGCAGCGGTGCTGGGCTATCAGATGTTTGCGCATGTGAAAAAGCGGGTGGCCATTTGGCTGAATCCATGGAGCGACTATGAAAACTCCGGCTTCCAGATTGTGCAAGGGTTGATGGCCATTGCCAGTGGCGGATTGATCGGCGTGGGTCTGGGGTTGGGCTCTCCCAAGACGATCCCGGTATATTACACCGATTTTATTTTCGCGGTAATATGCGAGCAGTTTGGCCTGATTTTCGGTTTGTGTGTGCTGCTGATGTATGTGGCGCTGATCTGGCGCGGAGCCACCATCGCCATGGCTGCGCGCCGGAGTTTCCACGGCTTGCTGGCCATGGGCTGCACGCTGATGCTGGGGCTGCAAACCTTTGTCATCATCGGCGGCGTGATTAAAATGATCCCGTTGACTGGCGTAACCATGCCCTTTGTCAGCTACGGCGGAACTTCCCTGGTCTCCAGCCTGTGCCTGGTGGGTCTGCTCCAGGGCGTGGCCAGCCTGAATGAGGATGATCTGGAAGAGGATACCCGTCTGGCCCTGCTGGGTAGCGCCGAGGACGAGGAGGAGATGGAGGCATGAAGCAGCAACGCCTGAAGTTCAAGCTGCTGGCGCTGATCCTCTTTGGGATGTTTGCGCTCCTGGCCGTGTACGGCGGATACAGCATCAGTACCTATGGCAACCGCTGGTTTGCCTCCAACAAAAATCCACGGGTTCGCACGCAAAAGGACAATGTGACCGCCGGCAATGTGCTGGACACCAACGGCATTATCCTGGCCACCACCGTGGATGGGGAGCGTGTCTATCAGGCTGACGAAGCCGCGCGGCGGGCCATTGTGCATCTGCTTGGGGACAGCCAGGGCCAGGTATCCAACGGCGTGGAGACCTTCCAGACCAGCTACCTGTATGGCTTTCAGACTTCCCTGCCGGAGTTGATCCTGAGCACCTTCCGGGGAGAAGAACGGCGGGGAGACGACGTCACCCTTACGGTGGACAGCCGCCTGTGCACGGAGATCGCCGCTTCCTTTGCCGCGCATGAGAAGTCGGCGGGCAAAAACGGCGCGGCAGTGGTTATGAACTATCAAACCGGCGCTGTGATCGCCATGGTAAGCCTGCCCAACTTTGACCCCATGAACATCACGGAAGAGACTGCCGCAGACCCTGGACAGCCCTTCTGGAACCGTGCGACACAGAGCGTTTATCCCCCCGGCAGCACCTTCAAAATCACCACCACCACTTCCGCCCTGGAGAATATTCCCGACATCCGCACCGTGTCCATTCAATGCACCGGCGGCCTGGAAGTGGACGGGCAGGCTATCCGGGACTATGGCAACGCCATCCACGGGCAGCTGACCCTGAAGCGTGCCTTCACCCTAAGCTGTAACAATGCCTTTGCCCTCATCGCCCTGGACCTGGGCGACGCGGCGCTGCGCAAAACCGCGGAGAGCTTTGGCTTTAACGACAACTTCCTTTTCCGTGACTTTGTGGTGGAAAACAGCAGCTACCCCACCACCAACCGCACGCAATTTGAAATTGCCTGGAGTGGCGCCGGTCAATCCGCCATCACCGCATCCCCCATGCATATGTGCATGGTTGCCGCGGCCATTGCCAACGGCGGCGTGATGATGGAACCCCGGCTGCTCCAGGATGTGACCAGCGCCAGCGGCGTAAACCGCTTGAAGTTCACCTCCGCCACCTATCGCACAGCGCTGTCCTACAGTCTTGCGGAGGAAATCAAGGGCTACATGGCCGCAGTGGTGCAGAGCGGCACCGCCAAGCAGGCCGCTGTAAGCGGTCTGACCATCTGCGGCAAAACGGGCTCCGCGGAAAGCAACGATGACGGGCGCCCCGTGACCCATGGCTGGTTCATAGGCTTCATTGACGATGACGATTACCCCTATGCAGTGGCCGTGCTGGTGGAGGATGTGAATGACGGCGACGGAGGCGGCAGCGTAGCCGCTCCCATTGCGCAGGATATTTTTACGTATCTCAAGGAAAACAGCCCGGTTTCTCCTTCCCAGGTCGTCAGCGAGTAATGTTGCTTGGCTGCACGCACGTATTTCACGTCAGTCGCTTCCCCCATTTTTTTGCGAAAGCATGTGCAGCCCATGCTTTCGCTTTTCACTTTCTCAGCAGAGCAAAGCCCCGGAAACCTTGCCGGTTCCGGGGCTTTGTTTGTGTCCGCATGGCCGCGTTGCTTATGCCATGCGCTCCAGCACGGGGATTACCTCCAGGGGCGCGGGAATCATCACAAAGCCGCCACCCTGAAGCACTTCGCCCGTGTCCACGTTACGCCATGTGCCCGCAGGCAGGTATACCTTACGGTTCCGGGCACCTAGCTCCATCACCGGCGCAACCAGATACTTCCCGCCGAACATGTATTGATCCTGCAGAAGGGCGCATTCTGCATCCCCGGGGAATTCATAGAACATTCCCCGCAGCAGCGGCGTGCCTGATTCATGCGCTTCCTTCATCAGGGAGCGCACGTAATCCCGCATCTCTTCCCGGCGACGCATGTATTTTACCAGGATGGGATACGCTTCCTCGCCAAAGCTCCACACCTCATTATCACTGCCGGAATTCAGCACACGGGTACCGTCCTTACGGTAAACCGGTTGCGCGGGCTGACGGTCTCCATGCAGGCGCATCACCGGACAGTAGCACCCCCACTGGAACCAACGCACCAGCAGCTCGCGGAACTCCGGATTTTCAGGGTTTCCCGCGTGGAAGCCTCCTATATCCGTGGTCCACCATGGGATACCGGCTACGCCCATGCTCACCCCGGCACACACCTGACGGCGGAAATAGCTCCAATCGCTCATGATGTCCCCTGACCACACCAGCGCACCATACCGCTGGCTACCAGCCCAGGCACAGCGCACCAGATTTACGGGATTCTCCTGACCAGCCGCCACCATGCCCTCGTAAAAGGTGCGGGAATAATACTGTGGGTATACATTGCCCACCTGCTGGTTGGAACCAATGTGGTAACGGTAGGCCTTGAAATCATAGGTGCCGTATTCCGGTTCCGCCTCGTCCAGCCAGAACACACGGATACCATAATCATAATAATTCTTCTTGCACTTCTCCCACACATATTTACGCGCCCGGGGGTTGGTAGCGTCAAAGAACATGCTGTCCTCCACAAAGCGCATGCCGATCTGTTCGCCATATTCAGCGCGGACCAGCAGTCCCTGTTGCAGCATTTCTTCGTAGTTTTCCGAATTCAGGGAAACCTGTGGCCATACGCTGACCATCAGCTCAATGCCCATTTCCTTGAGTTCCTTCACCATGGCAGCAGGGTCCGGGAAAAACTCCGGATCGAAGCGGTAGTCGCCCATGCGCGGCCAATGGAAAAAGTCGCACACAATCACATCAATGGGCAGTCCCCGCCGCTTGTACTCCCGCGCCACCTCCAGCAGCTGCTCCTGGTTCCAGTAGCGCAGTTTGCATTGCCAGAATCCCAGGCCGTACTCAGGCATCATGGGTGCAAAGCCGGTTGCCTGCGCATAGTGCAAGCTGATGTCCGCGGGCTTGTCGCCAGCAGTAATCCAGTAATCCAGCTGCTTGGTCGTGTCCGCATGCCAGGTGGTACGGTTTCGGCCGAAGGATACCCAGCCCACGGCGGGATTGTGCCACAGGAAACCATACCCGCGGCTGGAGATGTAGAATGGCACGCTGGCCTGGGAGTTCCGATGCGCCAGCTCCAGGGTACAGCCCTTCCAGTCCAGATACTCCTCCTGATATTGGCCCATACCGTAGATGTGTTCATTCTCCATCCCCTGGAATGTGGCTGTTAGCGCGTAGTCCCCGCCAATGATGGGCTCAAACTTCCGCGCCTGAAGCACCAGGGCGTTTTCCCCATCCGTTTCCTGAAGCAGCACTTCACCTTTTTGATTCAAAAAGGTTAGCCTTGCACGGCGCTGCCAACCTGCCACCTCCAGCCTGGCCGTGATCTTTCCGCAGCGAATGAACGCTTTTTCCGCCTCTATGCCGATCTCCACGTTCTGGCAAGGCACGGGGTCCAGCAGTGCAAAGCGCTCATCCCGCACTTCCCCCATAAGCACGGAACGTACCCGGAGACTATCCGGTCCCCATGGTTCCACCACCAGTGTCTCGCCCCGGTTACGCCAGATGATCCGTTGTCCCTGTTGCTCAAAATATTGCATTCTTTTTTCCCCTTTCCGCTGTGGTTCATGCTATGCATT
>USCR01000059.1 GCA_900553295.1 uncultured Eubacteriales bacterium
AAGCCGATATAATAAAGGCAACCATGCGGCGGCCGGGATAGCCCTTCCGGCGGCCGCGCCATCGCATTGGTCAACCTCATAGGCAGCGATAAAAGGAGGATGTTCCATGGACGTTCAACAGAGCTATGCGCAATGGCTGAAAGATTTTGCTTCCGATCCGGAAACGGTGGCGGAGCTGGAAAGCATCCGCGGCAACGACGCCGAGATTGAGGATCGCTTCTATACAGAGCTGAGTTTTGGCACCGCGGGCATGCGTGGTGTGCTGGGCGCGGGAACCAACCGGATGAACCGCTACAACGTGCGCCGGGCCACCAAGGGCCTGGCCGCTTACCTGCATACCCAGCCCGGCGCGGCGGAGCGGGGCGTGGTGATCGCCTACGACAGCCGCCGCTGCTCCGACCTGTTTGCCCGGGAGACCGCGCAGGTGCTCTGCCAGGAGGGCGTCAAGGCGTACCTCTTCGACGCCCTGCGGCCCGTGCCCATCCTCTCCTACGCGGTGCGCCACCTGGGCGCGGCCGCGGGCGTGGTCATCACCGCCAGCCACAACCCGCCCCAGTACAACGGCTACAAGGTCTACGGCGAGGACGGCGCCCAGCTGGGCCCGGAGGCCGCCGCGGGCGTTACCTCCTTCATCCGCGCCACGCCCTACACCGCTTGCGTGCTCATGGACATGGAGGAGGCCAAGGCCAAGGGCCTGTTGCACATCATCGGCAACAAGGAAGTGGACGACGACTACATCGCCCAGGTGAAGACCCTGTGCGTCAATCCCGAGATGCTGGCCCGGGAGGGCGGCAGCCTGTCCATTGTCTATACGCCCCTGCACGGCAGCGGCAACGTACCCGTGCGCCGCATCCTCAAGGAAGTGGGCATCACCCACGTCTCCGTGGTCAAGGAGCAGGAGCTGCCCGACCCCAACTTCTCCACCCTGAAGGTGCCCAACCCCGAGGACCCCTCCGCCTTCACCCTGGCCATGAAGCTGGCCGATGAGGTGGGCGCGGACGTGATCTTCGGCACGGACCCGGACTGCGACCGCCTGGGCGTGGCCGTGCGGGACAAGGAAGGCAAGTTCCAGCTGCTCACGGGCAACCAGATTGGCTGCGTGCTGCTGCACTACATCCTCTCCTCCCGCAAGGCCCAGGGCACCCTGCCCACCAACGGCGCGGCGGTGAAGTCCATCGTTTCCACCTCTCTGGCCAACCGCATCTGCGAGGACTACGGCGTGGAGATGTTCGAGACCCTCACGGGCTTCAAGTTTATTGGCGAAAAGATCCAGCAGTTCCAGGATACCGGGAGCCACACCTTCCTCTTTGGCTTTGAGGAGAGCTACGGCTTCCTGTCCAGCACCTTTGTCCGGGACAAGGACGGCGTGAACGCCTCCCTGCTCATCGCGGAACTGGCCGCCTCCTGCAAGGCCCAGGGCATCACCCTCTACGACCGGCTGCAGGAGATCTTCGCCCGCTACGGCACCTTTGTGGAAAAGGTGGTAAGCACCACCCTCCCCGGCAAGGACGGCGTGGCCCGCATGCAGCAGATCATGAAGGACCTGCGGGCCGAGGCTCCCAAGGAGATTGGCGGGCTGAAGGTTACCGCCGTGCGGGACTACCTGCGCGGGGTGCGGGTGGAAAACGGCGTGGAGACCCCCACGGGGCTGCCCACCTCCGACGTGCTGTACTTTGAGCTGGAGGGCGGCAACTGGGTCTGCGTACGCCCCAGCGGCACCGAGCCCAAGATCAAGCTCTACGTGAACACCAACCACAAGCGTCCGGAAACGGCCCACGCCCTGAACGAAACCCTGTGCGCCGCCAGCCAGGCCCTGATGCAATAAACCGGCCCCGCCGGACATAGGCACCCTACGGACACGCGGGCGGGGAAGCTGCTTTCCCGCCCGCCGTCCGTCTTTCATTTTACCGGAATGCGAGGTACTTGCCCCATGCGGATGCTGCTGCGCTGGTTCGCCCTGCTCCTTTGCCTGACCCTGGCTTTTCCCGCCGCCCTGGGGGAATCGGACACGGAGGCCCTCACCGCCCTGGGCTACCAGCTGGCCCAGGAGGAGATCGACGCCCTGCTGGAGGACGCCACCGGCTGGAGCCGGGTGATGCTGGAGGACATCCAGCTGGGGGAGGTCACGGTGAGCAAGTCCTCGGTGACGGTGTATCTCACCGTGCCCAGCCTGAAAAGCTGCCTGCGCTCCTCCGTCACCCTGGAGGACTATGCCCCCAAGGACTACCTGGCCCAGGCCATGGCGGACTACCTGGGCCACGAAACCCGGGAGGAGCTGAAGCTCAACTTCACCTATAAGATCAAGGACGGGGAAATCACCACCAAGTGGAGCGGCGTAAGCAACCCCCGCAAGCTGGAAAACAGCCTGGCCAGCCTCTCCGGCACGGCCAAGAAAAGCTACAACAACAAAAACACCCGCGCGGCCATCGCCGCCTACCTGCTGCCCCAGGCGGCACAGATGCCCAGCCGGGAGCCCGACGAAATGCCGGCCATGGCTTCCCTGGCGGAGTATGCCGCCCAGGTGGGCCCGGCGCTGGGCCTCACCGCCCAGCAGGCGGAAGGCCGTCTGCGCTGCCTGATGATGATGATGGACCTCGCCGCCATGGACACCACCGAGCCCCTGGAAGCCACCGTTCTCACCCTGAAGGTGGACGACTGGGCCACCATGCTGGCCAATGCCGAAGCCCTGGCCCAGGAGGCCATGGCCGCCGCGGTGGGCGTGCCGGAAATGTCGGAGGTGGAGCTGGAAGCCTTCCTGTGGGATGCCCTGCCCCAGGCCATGCTGCCCCTGCTGTACGACCGCAAGGGCACCACCGAGGTCACCCTGACCGTGGACCTGCCCGCAGCGCTGAATCAGGGGCCGCAAAGCGCCACGGCGCTGATGGAGTACTTCGCCGCCTACAGCGCGGAAGTGGACGCCGCCATGGCGCGCCTGGCCGCCTACGCCGCCACGCTGCCCTATTATCCCCGGGTGGCGCAGATTCCCAGCGGCGTACTGGAGGGCCAGGAGGAGGCCGGGGGAACGCCCGTGACCTTTGACCTGGGGTCGGACACGGAAAACAGCGGCTACGTGCGGGTTTACCGGGATGGCGCGCTGGTGCTGGGGGGCTTCATCCGCCAGGGCGTGCGGCTGACGGTAAAGCTGGCCCCCGGGGATTACACGGTCTATTACACCACCGGCCCGGAATGGTTCGGGAGCACGCACCTCATGGGCCGGGACGCGGTGTTCGGCAGCTTCCCCCTGACGGTGCCGGGAGGAGATCATCTCACCGTGCACATGGAGGCAGGGGAGGGAGACGTGCCCGTTACGCCCCTGACCCAGGAGGAATTCAACCAGGGACCGGCGGCGTAACCCCCGCCGCTCCCCGGGCATACCCTGAAAATATGAACCAAAGCATTTGGAAAGAAGGTAATTTCCATGGACAAGCAAACGTATATGATTTCCCAGCTGACCACCCTCACGGGCATTCCCAGCCCCACGGGCATGACCCGCGAGATTACCGATTATCTGCTGGCGGAGCTGACCCGCCTGGGCTTCAAGCCCCAGCGCACCCCCAAGGGCACGGTGATGTGCTGCCTGGGCGGCAGCGGCCATCCCCTGGTGCTCTCCGCCCATGTGGACGCCCTGGGGGCCATGGTGCGCTCCATCCTGCCCAACGGCTGCCTGCGCTACACGCAGATTGGCGGGTATAACGACAACGCCATCGAAAACGAAACCGTGCGCATTCACACCCGGGAGGGCAAGGTATACACCGGCACGGTGCAATCCGTGCACACCAGCAGCCACGTATGGGGGGACATCACCGCCGAGAAGCGGGACGACCGCAGCCTGCAAATCGTGGTGGATGAAATGACCTGGTCCAAGGCGGAGACCGAAGCCCTGGGCATCCGCCCGGGGGACTTCATCTCCCTGGACCCCCGCACGGTGGTCACCCCCAGCGGCTTTATCAAGAGCCGCCACCTGGACGACAAGGCCTCCAGCGCGGTGCTGCTCACCCTGGCCCGGGAGGTGGCGGAAGGCCGCGTGACCCTGGGACGGCAGACCACGGTGGTCTTTACCGTGTATGAGGAAGTGGGCCACGGCGCCTCCCCCCTGTACAAGATGGACATCGACGATCTGGTGGCCGTGGACATGGGCTGCGTGGGGGACGACCTGGCCTGCAAGGAAAACATGGTCTCCATCTGCGCCAAGGACAGCGCCGGGCCCTACGACTACGACCTGACCAACGAGCTCATCGCCATTGCCAAGGAAAAGGCCCTGCCCTACGCGGTGGACATCTATCCCCGCTATTCCTCCGACACCGCCACGGCCCTGCGGGCGGGGCTGGACGCCCGTTACGCCCTGTGCGGGCAGGGCGTGTACGCCTCCCACGGCTACGAGCGTACCCATGTGGACGGCATGATGGCCACCCTGACTCTGGTGTCCACGCTGGCGGAGCGAAAGTAATTCCCAAAACAAAAGGCGCGGGGCGGCATCAAAAACCGCCCCGCCTGGAGGTACCATGAACGAGCTGGAACAGGCGCTGCAATGGTTTGTGGAGGACAAGCGCATCATGGCCTGCCTCACCGTTACCGGAGGCACAGCGGACAGGGCATGCCACGCCGCCTGCGGGCGCATCCGGGAAAAGGAGGCCTCCGGGGAGGACGTTCCCCTGGGAGAGGATACCCTCTTTGATCTGGCCAGCCTGACGAAAATCTTCACGGGCATGGCCGTGCTGCGCCTGCGGGAGGAGGGGCTGCTGGACCTCTCCCGGCCGGTGACGGCGTACGCGCCCCAGTTTGCGCACCTGGGGGAGGTGTCCGTGGAGCGGGTGCTCACCTTCTCCGTGGGGCTGACCTCCCCGGCCCGCATTGATGCCCAGCCCACCCGGGAGGAAGGGCTGCGGCAGCTTTTCCTCACCATGCCCCAGCCCCTGGGCACGGGGCGGTATCACTCGGACATGCACGCCATGGTGCTCAAGTACGTGGTGGAAGGCGCGGCGGGGGAGAGCCTCTTCGACTGCCTGAGCCGCCGCATCCTGCGTCCCCTGGGGATGCGGAACACCTTTGCCCATGTGCCCCAGGGGGAACGCCGCCGGGCCGCCTCCTGCGACCTGGAGCACCGCATCGAGGGCACGCGGCACATCCTGCGCCGGGGCATCGCCCCGGGCACGGTTCACGACCCCAAGGCGCGGCTGCTCTCCCTGGAGGGGGCGGACCTGTGCGGTCACGCGGGGCTGTTTGCCACCCGGGGAGACATGGTCCGCTTCTGCCAGGGGGTATTGCGGGGCCAGGTGCTCTCCCGGGAGAGCCTGCGCTTCCTGGCGCAAAACCGCACGGGCCGTCCGCTCCCGGAGGGCGGGTACACCCAATACCTGGGCTGCCAGTGCTATGTGAAGCACCCGGACCAGTTTTTCAGCGAGATCCCCGTATACATGGGGGAGCAGGCCTTTGGGCTCAGCGGCTTCACGGGGCATCACCTGGCCATTGACCCGGAGCGGGGACTGTTCAGCCTGTTCCTGGGGGACCGGGTGCTGAACCGCCTGACGGTGCTGCGGCCCCCGGCGGGCATGACCCTTACGGATTTTGGCCTGGACGCGGCTGGTTTTGGCTCCCTGGTGTGGGATGACGGTCGCACCGTCTTCTCCTCGGTGGATTATGTCCATCAGAAGGACGGGCGGCTGCATGCGCCTCTGGCCCGGATGCTGGGGGTTGCGCCGCGGGAGGACAGTGGATGTCCATGAGTCCGGCCTCGCTGCGGGCCTCCTCGGCGCTTTCCGTGGCGGCGGGCATGAGGCCGGTGCACTCGTTGGCGCTGGAGACGCGCTCCAGGCGGTAATACTTTTCCACGTCTTTGCTGGTATCCATTGGGTTATCTCGCCCCTTTCCATGCGTTTGCAGGGATAGGTTTTCCCGGCGGGGGCGCGGGCACGCTGGCAGATACTGGGGCAAAACATTTTTTGCAAGGAGGCACGAGGCATGGAACGCTTTGCCTGGAAAGTGCGCATCAAGCCCGGCATGGCCGAGGAGTACAAGCGCCGCCACGACGAGATCTGGCCCGAAATGAAGGCCCTGCTCAAGGAAGCGGGCATTTGCAACTATACCATCTGGTCCGACGGGGAGGAGCTTTTCGGCTACTACGAGTGCGAGAAGGGCATTGCCTTTGCGGAGCGCACCCAGGCCGGCAGCCCCATTGTGGACCGCTGGAACGCCTACATGGAGGATGTGCTGGAGCTGGAGATGGACCCGGAGACCGGCGCACAGCCCAAGCTGCGGCAGATGTTCCTGCTGGAGTAATCCCCGGTATGGGGCGCAAGGATGCCATGAGAAAAGGAGCGTGTGAGGAATGAACATGGTGGGGATCATTACCAAAAAGAAGCTGGGGCAGGCCCTGACCCCGGAGGAAATCGCCTACTTCGTCCATGGGGCGGCGAACCGCTCCATTGCCGACTATCAGCTGGCGGCGCTGCTCATGGCCATCCGCCTCAACGGCATGACCCCGGAGGAGACCAAGGAGCTGACCCTGGCCATGGCCCATTCCGGGGAGATCGCCGACCTTTCCCGTATTCCCGGGGTGAAGGTGGACAAGCACTCCACCGGCGGCGTGGGGGACACCACCACGCTGATCCTGGCCCCGCTGGTGGCGGCCTGCGGCGTGCCCGTGGCCAAGATGAGCGGCCGTGGGCTGGGGCACACCGGCGGCACCCTGGACAAGCTGGAATCCATTCCCGGGCTGACGGTGGACCTGAGCGAGGAGGACTTCATCGCCCAAGTGCAGCGCATCGGCCTGGCGGTGATCGGGCAGACCAAGGCCCTGGCCCCTGCCGACGGCACCCTGTACGCCCTGCGGGACGTGACCTCCACCGTGGACAGCCTGCCGCTGATTGCCAGCTCCATCATGAGCAAAAAGCTGGCCAGCGGCGCGGACGCCATCGTCCTGGACGTCAAGACGGGCAGCGGCGCCATCATGCAGGACCTGGAGGGCAGCATTGCCCTGGGCAAGGCCATGGTGGAGATCGGCGCCCTGGCGGGCAAGCCCGTCACCGCCCTGGTCACGGGCATGGCGCAGCCCCTGGGCACCCATGTGGGCAACGCCCTGGAGGTCAAGGACGCCATCGACGTATTGCAGGGCCGCACCCAGGGGGACCTGAAGGAGGTTTCCCTGCTGCTGGGCAGCCAGATGCTGGTATGCGCCGGACGCGTGAAAACGCCCGAGGAAGGCCGCGCGCTGCTGGAGCAGGCCATTGCCAACGGCGCGGGACTGCGCAAATTCCAGGAGATGATCGCGGCCCAGGGCGGCGATCCGCGAGTATGCGAGGACCTGTCCCTGCTGCCCCAGGCGGCGGTGAAGCGCGCGGTGCGCTGCGGCCGGGCGGGATACGTTGCCGCCATGGACACCCAGGCCCTGGGCCTGGCTGCCCAGGCCATGGGCGCGGGCCGCATGCGCAAGGAGGACAAGCTGGATTACAGCGTGGGTTTTGTGCTGCCGGTACGCATTGGCGACCGGGTGGAGGAGGACACGGAGCTGTGCGCCCTCTACGCCCGCAACGGCGCCGAAGCGCAGCAGGCGGAGGCGGCCATCCGCGCCGCGATCACCATCCAGGGCTCCCCCGTTCCGCCCGCGCCACTGTGCTATGCCATCATTACCCAGGAGGGCGTACAGCGCCTGGCCTGATTTCCTGGCAAAACAAGTCATCGCCGCCGGCGGGCCCGTTTCTTGACAGCCCTTCGGGGGCATGGTATCATGATGGCATGTTCCACAAAGCAAAGGGGAAGGAAGTCTGTCCGGGATGAAGTCCTTGCACCAGCGGCTGATCCGGCACCGTTCGGCGCTGCTGCTCAGTTTTTTCCGCCTGATTACCTATGGCTGCCTGTTCTGCCTGTTTTTCGGGCTGATGTCCATACACAACTGGTACCTGTTGAATCCTTCCCGTACGCTGGCCACCACGCTGCTGACCTTTGTGAGCATGGCGGTGGTGATGAATGCCGTTTACGGCGGCTATGCCGTGGGCAAAAAAAAGAGTAAACCCGTCATTTCCTCCATGTCCCTGGCGATTATTGCCACGGACGTGATTACCTATCTGCAATTGCAGATCATGAACGTCAACGAAAACAACAACGACCATCTGGTGCTTTTTGGCGAGGACTTCCCGCTGCTGCTGCTGTGCATGCTGTTGCAGGTGCTGGTGATTACCTTTTGGGTGCGCCTGGGCAACAACATGTATTTTCGCATCAATCCCCCCCAGCGGTGCCTGCTGGTATTGGGCCGCCGGGAGGAGGAACCCCTGCTTTTGCGCAAGCTGGGCGTATACCGCCTGCAGTGGCAGGTAACGGACACCGCCCTGGTGGGCGAGGCGGGGCTGGAGGAGCGCATTGCCCAGGTGGACACGGTGATCCTGGGTGATGTGCCGGAGGAGAAGCGCTCGGGGCTGCTGCGCAGCTGCTATGCCCAGCGCAAAAACGTGCTGTGCCGGGCCGCCCTGGAGGACATCATGGTCAGCAACGGCAAGCAGCTGATCGTGGACGACGCGCCCTTTCTGGAGATCACCGCGGCGCACATGACGCTGAACCAGCGGATTATCAAGCGGCTGATGGACCTGTGCATCTCGGGGCTTGCCCTGGTGGTGCTCAGCCCGCTGATGCTCTTGATTGCCCTGTGCATCCGCCTGGAGGACGGCGGCCCGGCGATTTTCCGCCAGCGGCGGGTCACCATCCGGGGGCGGGTGTTTACCATTTACAAGTTCCGCACCATGCGCCAGGACGCCTGCGCCCAGGCCACCCAGCACTCCGCCGCCAAGGGCGACCCGCGGATTACCCGGGTGGGCCGGTGGCTGCGCCGCTTCCGCCTGGACGAGCTGCCCCAGCTGGCCAACATTTTCCGTGGGGACATGACCCTGGTGGGCCCCCGGCCGGAAATGCTGGAAAATGTGGAAAAATACAAGTTACAGCTCCCGGACTTTGTTTACCGGGAAAAGATGAAGGCCGGCCTCACCGGCTATGCCCAGATTGAGGGCAAGTACAACACCACCCCCGAGGATAAGCTCATGCTGGACCTGATGTACATCGAGAGCTTTTCCATCTGGCTGGACATCAAGCTGCTGTTCCGCACGCTGACGGTGTTTTTCCGCGCCGACAGCACCGAGGGCTTTGATGAGGAGACCCCCGCCGCCCGGGAGGAGCAGCCCCCGCACACGCAAGACCCCCTCGCCATGTAAATAAATCCGGCACGTGGCCTCACGTGCAAAAGGAGGAGTGATTCCCACGATGAAGAAAACGCTGCTGATTATGGCCGCCGGTCTGGGTTCCCGCTACGGCGGGGGCGGCACCAAGCAGGTGGATCACATGGGCCCCAACGGAGAGATCCTGATGGAGTACTCCATTTACGATGCCATGGCCGCGGGCTTTGACAAGGTGGTATTCGTCATCAAGCGGAGCATGGAGGCGGCCTTCCGCGCCCAGGTGGGGGACAAAATCGCCCGCAAGGTGGAAGTGCACTACGCCTTCCAGGAATACGACAGCCTGCCCGGCGGCTTCACGCCCCCCGCGGGCCGGGTGAAGCCCTACGGCACCGTGCACGCGGTGCTCTGCGCCCGGGAGATGATTCACGAGCCCTTCGCGGTGATAAACGCCGACGACTACTACGGCAAGGACGCCTTCCAGGTGATGGCCGCTTCCCTGGAGCGCATGGCCGGTGAAGAGCGCAGCGCCTCCATGGTGGCGTACTACCTGCGCAATACCGTTTCCGAAAACGGGGACGTGACCCGGGGCGTGTGTGAAAAGGACGGCAGCAACCTCCTGACAAAGGTCACGGAAACCTACGGCATCAAGCCCTGCGCGGACGGGACCATCCGCAGCTTTGCGGAAGATCCCGCGGGGGTGATTCTGCCGTCGGACGCCCTGGTATCCATGAACTTCTGGGGGTTCACGCCCTGGCTGTTTGCCCAGGGGGAGGAAGCCCTGGCGGCGTTCCTGCGCGCTCCCGGGGACGAGATGAAAAAGGAATATCCCCTGCCGCTGCTGGTGGACACCCTGATGCATGAAAAGGGCCTGCGGGTGGAGGTGCTCTCCACCGCCGCGGTCTGGTTCGGGGTAACCAATCCCCAGGACAAGGCGCAGGTCATGGCCGAGCTGCGCAAGCTGCACGACGCGGGCGCCTATCCCCCGGCCCTGGACTGAGCGGGCGGCCGCCCACCATTCATTTGTTTCCTCAGGCCCTGCCCAAAGGACAGGGGTAATCATAGAAGGAGGCATGCCCCATGAACATTCTTTTGACCGGCGGCGCCGGATTCATTGGCACCCATACCTGCGTGGAGCTGGTAGCGGCGGGCCACGATGTGATCGTGGTGGACAACTACGTGAACAGCCAGCCCGAAGCCCTGCGCCGGGTGGAGGAACTGTGTGGGCGGAAAATCCCGGCCTATACCGCGGACTGCCGCGACAAGGCCGCCATGACCCGCATCTTTGACGAAAACAAGATTGATGCCGTGATCCACTTCGCCGGGCTCAAGGCCGTGGGCGAAAGCGTGACCAAGCCCCTGGAATACTACCGCAACAACCTGGACTCCACCCTCACCCTGTGCGAGGTGATGCGGGACCACGGCTGCAAGCGGCTGGTGTTCAGCTCCTCGGCCACGGTATACGGCGTGCCCGACGAGGTACCGCTGCGGGAGGACATGTTCTGCAAGGGCTGCACCAACCCCTACGGCTGGACCAAGTACATGATTGAGAAGATTCTCCAGGGTGTGGTAACGGCGGACCCCACCTGGTCCGTGGTGCTGCTGCGCTACTTCAACCCCATTGGCGCCCACGAGAGCGGTCGTATCGGTGAGAACCCCAACGGCATCCCCAACAACCTGATGCCCTACATCACCAAGGTGGCCGCGGGGCAGCTCAAGCGCCTGAGCGTTTACGGGGACGATTACAACACCCCCGACGGCACCGGCGTGCGGGACTACATCCATGTGGTGGACCTGGCCAAGGGGCATGTGGCCGCCTGCGCCTTTGCCGCGGAGCACACGGGCTGCGAGATCATCAACCTGGGCACCGGCGTGGGCTACAGCGTGCTGGACATTGTCCACACCTTCTCCCGGGTGAACCATGTGGACGTGCCCTACGTGATTGCTCCCCGCCGGGCCGGGGACATCGATGCCTGCTATGCCGACCCCTCCAAGGCCAAGCGTCTGCTGCACTGGCAGGCAGAAAAGTCCCTCGAGGATATGTGCCGGGACAGCTGGCGCTGGCAGACTCAGAACCCCAACGGTTATCAGGACTAAACACCGCTCCCCGAAGGGCGCATGCCTTTCGGGGCATTTTTTGCCCTCCGCACCGTTTGCAGCAGGATTTGACAGGCCGCGGCAATTTTCTTTTTCATCAAAACATGCTATAATCAGTTATGATTACGCCATATGAAGGAGGCTTCTTCATGAATCATCTACGGCGCGCGCTGGCGCTGCTGCTGATCCTGGCCCTATGCTTGCCCCTGGGGGCTTGCGCGGAGGAGGACGTCCACGGGCTGCGCATGAACCTCAGCTTTCAGATGGACCCCTCCGCCTATCCCGCCGAGGAGCAGGAGCTGCTCCAGGGCATTGGCGACATGATGAACCTGCTGGGGGTGCAGGCCGACCTGGCCTGGGAGGGAAATCTGCTTTCCCAGGACACCAGCTTTGACTCCAATGTTTCCCTTTCCCTGGGCGAGCAGGCCGACCTGGTGCGTTTCCACCTGTACGGCACGCCCAGCCACATCGTGGTGGGCAGCAATCTGCTGGGGAACCAGCAGGTAATGCTGAACATGCTGGCCTGGCTGGAATTCTCCATGAAGACGTATTTCTACCTGGGCATGCCCCTGCAAAATGTGGCCCTGTGCACCAGCACCTATGCCCACACCAGCGCCTTTGAGGCCCTGGCGGCGGTATGGAATCCCGTGATGAACGCCACCCAGGGCACGCGGACCATCTCCCGGGAGAGCATTCTGGACATGCTGCCCCAGCTGGCGGATACCGCCCAGTACGACCGTGCCTTTACCTATTGGCTCCAGGCGCTGCTGCTGGACGCGGGCTATGACAGCATGGTGCTGGACGCCCTGTATTCCGCCGCAGACTGGGCGGACGGGTTCCTGGCCGAGGATGGCATCCAGGTAACGGTGACGGACCAGGAAGAAACCTGGACCACCGGTGATTTAACCCTGTTCCACCGGGACGGTGACGGCTGGACCCTGGCTCTGCCCGCCACCGGGGAGGGCTACACGGCTCACGCCACCATGACGCAGGGGGAGGACAGCCGCATGCTGCGTCTCTGCTTTGGCCTGGAGGAGGAGGCGGACGTGCTGGACCTGACCCTGAGCGCTACGGGTCTGCCCACCGGCGAGGACGGCACCGGCAGGACGGAGATGGCGCTGGACCGCACTGGCTCCATGCTTGGGGAACAGCACCTGCGCTGGGGCGTGGATTGGACCCGCACCACCCAGGCGGACGGTTTGGGCGCATGGGAGATCCGTGCCGCGCAAACCAACGCGGACACCGGCGCGGAAATGCTGGTGATCTCCGGGACGCTCACCGAATGTGTGCCGGAGGTTGCCCTGGGCTGGGACACACAGGAGCTTATTGATGCAGGGCTCAACATCTTTTCTGTGTATGAGGACACCCTGGCGGAGTTCGTCCGCAATGTTCAGGAGCCCTTCCTTACCGCTATGCTGCCGGTGCTGGTGGAGTTGCCAGCGTCGAGTTATCAGAGCATTTTCCAGCTGCTGGAGCAGTATGGGGTAATGGATGTGCTCACGGCGGGGTTGGAGTAAGGTTCTACAAAGAAGGCATGCATGGCCGTCTACGGCGGCTATGCATGCCTTTTTCAATTCAATGGATCGGGAAGCCCCCCTGGTCGCCTCCGCAGAGGCGAAACCCTCCGCAAAGCAGAAAAAGCGAGGAAGGCTTTTCCCTTGCCCTCCACAAGAAATCTATTTATTTGTTCCGTCTCCGCCCCAATAGGTAGGGAGGCCCCGAAGGGGTCCAGGGGGCGATCGGAAAGCCCC
>USCR01000060.1 GCA_900553295.1 uncultured Eubacteriales bacterium
CCCAGATAGGCCGCCCCGTGCTTGACGATGGAGAGCCCCAGTCCCGTGCCGCCGGAGGAATGGCTCTTGTCCACCCGGTAAAACCGCTCGAATACCCGGCCCTGGGCCTCCCGGGGAATGCCGATGCCGGTGTCCGCCACCGTGATCCGGGGGCCGAAGGCGGTATTTTCCACCGTGACGGTGACGCTGCCGTTCGCCCGGTTGTAGGCGATGGCGTTGTCGCAGAGGTTGTAGACGATCTCCTCCACGATCTGGGGTACGCCCCGCACCAGAGCCTCGCCGCCCTGGAGCCGGGTGGTCACCTGTTTCCGCTGGGCCGCCGGAGCCAGCTGCTCCAGGACGGCTCGCGCCTCCTCGTACAGATCCACGGTCTCCCACTGGCCCAGGCCGCCGCCCTCGTCCAGGCGGGACAGCTTGATGATGTCGTTCACCAGCCCGATGAGCCGCTCCGTCTCCCGGTGGATGTTCCCGGCGAAGTGGGGGACGTCCTCCGGCTTCACCAAACCGTTCTGCAGGATCTCCGCCTGCCGGCGGGTGACCTGATAAAACGACTGCGGTGATAAACGGAACCGCAGGCCGCACAGCTCGTCCGTGATCCATTCCCGCCCCCACAGGACAAAGCCCTTGCCGCCGCTCCGGCCCCAGGGCAGCCCCTCTTTCCGGTTCCACCGGCACAGCACCCAGGCCAGGGGCAGCAGCAGCAGCGCCCCCTCGATGAGCAGCACCAGCCCCACACATTATCGTACAGGTCCAGGGCGTTGATGGTTTGCAAAAGGGGAATCAGGATGGCCTGGAAGGGCAGGTAGGTGGCCGCCACCAGGGCGATGAAAAAGACGTTGTTCAGCCGGAACTTCCACTTGCTCAGGGCATAGGCGCATACCGAGCCCAGGAACACCGACCCCGCCGCGCCGAAAAGGGTAATCATCAGGGAGATACCCAGGGGCTGACCCAGCTCCTCCATGGCGCTGGCATACCCCTCCAGGGTCCACTGGCTGGGCGGCGTGATGGGCGTAGTAGTCATTACCTCGCTGTTGGTTTTGAAGGAGGTCATCACCGTGCCCCAGAAGGGCAGCATGTAAAACACCAGAAAGGCCACCATAATCAGGTAGTACACCACATGCAGCACGGTCATGTGCCAGCGGGGCTTCACCTTTACAGTCTGGGCCTGCTGGGCCGCTTTGCTGCGCTCAATGTTCAATTCGCTTGGCATATCAGCACTTCCTCCTGTTCGTCCAGTAGGTCAGCGGCAGGATCAGCACCAGCACCAGCGCCAGCAGGAAGCAGCTGATGGCCGCGGAATACCCTCAATGAAATCGCCATGCGCGAGGGCACCCTGCAGGCGCAGCTAAGCGCCCTGCAAACGCAAATCAACCCCCAATTTGTGTACAATACCCTGAACATCATCAGCGCCAAGTCCATGGAAAGCGGCAACTATGAGGTCATTGAAATCTGCGACCAGTTTGCGCAGATGCTGCGCTACGCCACCGATACCCGCTCCCGTACCGCCACCATGGCCGAGGAGCTGGAAAACGTCCGTTACTACCTGATGCTCTCCAAGGCGCGCTATGAGGATAACCTGGAATTCACCATCGACGTTCCCGATAACCTCAACGCCCTGGTGGTGCCCAAGCTAACCCTGCAACCGCTGGTGGAAAACGCGCTGAACCATGGCTTCAACGGCAGCAATGCCCTGCGCAAGCTATGGATTACCGGGAAAATCCACCAGGGAGAGTTTATCCTGGAGATTCGGGACAACGGTAATGGCTTCTCGGAAGACATGCTACGGCAGTTGCGGTACCAAATCAGCCGGGTAGAGGCCAACAGTCTGTCCATTGAAAGCAGCGGTGAACGCATTGGCCTGATCAATACCTGTCTGCGGCTGCATTATTACAGCAAGGGCACCATGCACATGACCCTGCGCAACGATCAAGGCGCGGTGGTGACGCTCACCTTCCCGCACAGGGAAGAAAAGCAATAAAAAAGCAAGGGCCCTGCGAATTACGCAGCGCCCTTTTGCGAGGAAGCCAATTTGGCCAACCAGAGGTCGTCCGAATTGGCAAGAAATTGATTTTACAAGCAGAATCAACAACCCGCCCCGTCGGCAAAGCCGCCGGATACGAAGGAAAGTGAGAGGAACTGCGGCCCACGGAGAGTCTCCGCCCTATTCCTGCGCCCTTCGCCGCCATTGGCAAAAGCATACCACCGTGCTGTCCACATATTTTTCAAAGGTGGCGGCAATGATTTTCTTTTTTACAGGATTGAACCGAATGCGGAAAACATGCACCTTTCCCCCATCCCTGCTGTTCCCGGCGGGGTCCACCACCCAGAAGCCGTTTTCCTTTTCGGTGCGCGCCACGATCAGCAGCGCGTGGGTCGCGCCCGTGGATTTGCGGAAATACATGTACACGGGCGAATAGCTGCTGTCCTGCTCGTACAGGGCATACATCTGGTCGAAAATATACTGGGTAAAGGTCACCCGCTCCACGCTCTCCAGGGCCTGGGTTACTTTGTCATAGGGCTCCTCCAGGTTGCGCGTACCCATCAGCGCGCTCATGTCCCCCGGCGTGCAGTCCACCCCCAGGTAGGACAGCGCCATCGAATATACCGCCCGGGTACACATGTTGCCGCAATAATACTTGTATTGCTGGCCCACGCCATAGGTTCGCTGGGTCAGGTCCAGGGGGTCGCCTTCCTCGCCCCCCAGCCAGTACCAGCCCACAAAGGTGGGGTCCTCGGCGATGTCCTGGGCAATGTGCCGCACGCGCCCGGCCTCCACCTCCTTGGCCGAAGGAATCCCGTCATCCGCTTCCTCCAGGCCAAAGTCCACCCAGGCCTCCACCTCTTCCCTGGTGCTGCACTGTGGCAGTGCCCGGGGCGTCTCCGCCCGGGCGCACGGCGCAAGCGCCAGGATCATCAGCATCAGGCAAAGCACTTTTCTCCCCATGGCGCAGCTCCTTTCTCCCCCGGTGTGGCACGGTGTTTCTTATGTTTTCATTCCCATCAGACCTGTAAAAGGCATTTCGCCGCCCTGTGCATATAAAAGAAACGATTGAGCGGCCCCCATGCCTGCCATTTTCCCGAAAATGATCGAGAATTTTCAAAATCTTCATTTTTCGCCGAACATTTCCGCTCCCATATTCGTCTAATATGGTGTAAAATAGGTTATCATCGTCTGAAAGGGGGGGAGCGGCATGGGAAAGCGGCTGGCACATGGGCTGCTGACGCTGGCGTTGCTTCTGCTGCTCCTGCCCACCGCCAGCGCCGAGAGCGTTCGCCGTGCGCTGGTCATGGGCTTTGATTCCTTCCTTTCGCAGCCCTCCACGTCGCCTTCCTCGGCCAACAACGTAAGCCAGGTGGCGGAGGCCCTCAGCGGTGGCGCCATGAACCTGAACCAGCTGATTACCCACCTGGACGACATCGCTTCCGTGGACGCCTTTGCCCAGGCGGTGGCAGAGGCCTTTGACGGCGCCACGGAAGAGGATGTGAGCTATTTCTACATCAGCACCCACGGCGTATGGGAGCGCGGCATGGCAAACGGCGACTTGCAGCTGCTGCTGTCGGACGGGGTTTCGGAGGTGGGCATCACCGCCCGGGAAATGCGCCGCATCTTTGACACCGTCCCCGGCACCAAGGTGCTATTCATTGACGCCTGCCGCAGCGGCGCCATGCTGGGCAAGGGCATGCACGCGCCCTTTGAAAATGTGTTTCAGGGGGAGGATTACAAGGTGCTGTGCTCCTCCGGCGGCGCGGAGGAAAGCTGGTTCTGGGCCGGGAACGCCCAGGGCGGCGCGCTGACCGGCGCGGGGTATTTCTCCGGCGCGCTGGTCAACGGCATCAGCCCCAAGGGCAGCTATGGCGCCGATATCAACGACGACGGCGCCGTTACCCTGGCGGAGCTGACCGCCTATCTGCTGGAAAACCACGGCGCTTCCACCCCCCAGGTCTACCCGGAAGAGGATGACTTCGTCCTGTTCACCTATGATGTGGAGTCCTATTCCGGCAGGCGCCGGGATGCCGCCATGGAGGGCATCACCTTTGATTCGGTGGTGCTCAGCGCGGAGCATCCCAAGCTGGATTTTTCCTTCACCATGCTGCGCCCGGTACAGGTGATTTATCAAATGGTTTATTACGGCGCGGACGGTTGGCAGTTTGACAAGGCGCAATTCATCTATGACAATGCCGAGCGTTACGGCGCCTACGGCGACCAGCAGGGCGTGCTCTCCCCCGGCTACAAGCAGCGGAGCCTGACCCTGAGCGCCCTGGACAGCGACGATTACGGCTATGTGCTGGTACAAATTCTTACCCGGGAGGAGGACAAGCTGACCGTGCAGTCCTCCCGGGTGATTTGCGTTCCTCCCGCCAGCGGCGACCCGCTGCTGGAGATTCTCTTGCCCGAGGCCTTCTCCCCCCAGGTGGGGCAGGAATTGAACATGGTGGTGCATCACCAGTACCCCTGTGAGCTCACCGTATGGATTGAAAACATGGAGGGGGAAGTGGTGTACCGTCTGGCTTCCCGCCAGCCCACCCGCCCCCAGCGGCTGCTGCCCCTGGGCAGCACCCTGTGCTGGAACGGCAAAATCCGGGACGGCGCCTACGCCCCCGAGGGGAGCTATCGCGTGCGGGTTCAGGCCTACATTGGCGAGGCCAGCTATGAGATCCTTTCCCAGCCCTTTCTGTTGCTCTCCCCCCAAGGGTAAAGGCGAACCCCCCGTGACGGGAGATTTTCCGCTGCGTATGGAAAAAGCGGCCCATTCGGTCAACGAATGATCGCCCGAATGGGTAAGGAATGGATTTCGCAAGCAAGCTCCATGACCCGCCAGGCCAGCAAAACCGTCTTGCATGAACGAAAGTCAGAGGGGCTTTCTCCCCTCCGACACCTTCCGAATGTTTGGAACTCGCTCCGGGAAACCGCCGTGACAGGAGGTTTCCCGTTTTGCTGTTCCCCATCTATTTTTTCAAAGAAGCATGGATTGGCTTTCCCCTGCCGTAACAGCCCTTGCGCGGCACCGCGCCCCCGGAACGTCATGGCAGCTGAAAAATCAAATCTTCCCAAAGTACAAAGAAAAACGGGAAACCTCTCACACGAGGTTTCCCGTTTTGCGTGGAGCATAGCGGATTCGAACCGCTGACCCCAACACTGCCAGTGTTGTGCGCTACCAGCTGCGCTAATGCCCCGCGAACGATATATAGTATAGCACACAACCGGCAGTCTGTAAAGGGGTAAATTGACATTTTTTCGAAAAAAATTACTGCGCCTTTGCCTCCCACGCCTCCCGAAGTATGGCATAGGCCGCAATGTCCAGGTACTGGCCGTTGGCGGCCTTGAAGTATTCCCGGCGGATGCCTTCCAGGGTGAGGCCGCATTTGCGGGCCACGGCCCCGGAGCCTGGATTTTTCACCGCGTGGGTGATCTCCACCCGATGGACATGCACCTCCCGGAACAGGAAGTCCACCACCGCCCGGGCCGCCTCGGTCATGTAGCCGCGGTTCCAGCAGGCGGCGCTTAGGCAGTAGCCCAGGGCCACCCGCTCGGAGCGCTCGTCCACCTCCACCACGGAGATATTGCCAATCAGGCGGTCCCGGGCACGGATGGCCCAGTTGTAGTAATCCGCCTTGGGGTACTGGGCGCACCAGCTTTCCAGCAGCTGCCGGGTGAGCTCCGGGCTGGTATGAGGCGGCCAGGTGAGAAAGCGCGTCACCTGCGGATCGCTGGCCCAGCCGTCATACATGGCCCGGGCATCCTCCGGGGAAAAGCGGTCCAGGGTCAGCCGTGGGGTATGTAGGGTTTGTGTGCCTTGATGGGTCAGCATGTGCCTATCTCCTTTCTGAAAATATCCAGGGTGTGGTGGGCAGCGGGGAAAAGAAAAAAGCGCGGGCCATGGTTTTTTACACCTGGCCCGCGCTGCCTGCCACCTGGCTGATGTTCAGCCGGCGGCTCCCCAAGCAGGGTACGGCAAAGCAGGCCTGTTTCCTGCGTACATGCCAGGAACAGACCACATGCCGTGTGCGTAACCGCGGCGGTTGCTCATGCCGTCATCCCTCCTTGTTGAATATTGGGCCTATTCTATCACGGGCAAAGAAGACGTGTCAAGGCTTTGCCCTTATTTCATGGAGATCAGCTCATAGGCCCGCTGACCCAGGCCGATCTTTTCCCCGTGGGAGAGCTGGCTACGCCACTCGGAAACGGGATAGCTGTTGATGAAGTGGTCGTCGCTGATGTGGGGCATCTCGGAAAGCCGGGTGCCGGGAATGGGTTCGGCCCGGAGGCAGGCGTCCGCGCAGGCCTGGTCGATGGCCACCGCGTCCGCGGAGGCAAACATGCCGATATCCGGCAGGATAGGCGCGTCGTTGCAGCCGTGGCAGTCGCAGCAGGGGCTGATATCCTGCACCAGGTTGATGTGGAACTGGGGTCGGCCCTGCACCACCGCCAGGGCGTATTCCGCCATTTTGCAGTTGAGGATTTCGTTGGTGTTGTCGGCGCCGGCATGGGTGGCGTCCTTGGGGCAGGCGCCGATGCAGCGGCCGCAGCCCACGCACTTGTCATGGTTGATGGTGGCCTTGCGGTTTTCGATGGTGATGGCGTCGTGGGCGCAGTTCTTCTGGCAGAAGCCGCAGCCGATGCACAGGCTCTGGTCCACCTCGGGCTTGCCGGCGGCGTGCATTTCCATCTTGCCCGCCCGGGAGCCGCAGCCCATGCCCAGGTCCTTGATGGCCCCGCCAAAGCCCGTGGATTCATGCCCCTTGAAGTGGTTCAGGCTGATGATGATGTCCGCGTCCATGATGGCCTGGCCGATCTTGGCCTCCTTCACATAGTCGCCCTTCACGGGCACCAGAGCCTCATCGGTGCCCTTGACGCCGTCGGCGATGATCACGTGGCAGCCCGTGGAGAGGGGGCTGAAGCCGTTCTCATAGGCGGTGCTCAGGTGATCCAGGGCGTTTTTCCGGCTGCCCACATAGAGGGTGTTGCAGTCGGTGAGGAAGGGCTTGCCGCCGTGGGCCTTCACATAGTCGGCCACGGCCTTGGCCCAGTTGGGGCGCAGGAACGCCAGGTTCCCCAGCTCGCCGAAGTGCATCTTGATGGCCACATACTTGCCGTCCATGTCGATGTTGCCCAGCCCGGCCTTGTCCAGCAGGCGCTGGAGCTTATGGGTCAGGGACTCCTCGTGATGCACGCGGAAATCTGTAAAATACACCTTGGACTTTTCCATGGGAATCCTTCCTTCCTATGTTCACACGCTTGTGGCTTACTTGCCAGCGGGCATGGAGAGCGCCGCGCGGCCGCGGCCCTCCAGGGTCAGGGCCGGACAGGCAGCGGGCAGCAGCAGGCTCTGCCCGGCGGCCAGCGCCCGTTCCCCGCCCTCCCAGCGCAGGGTCAGGTCATCCAGGGCGGTAAGCAGCCCGAAGTCCTTGACCGGGGGTACTTCCACCTGGCCCTCCGCCTTGAGCAGATCCAGGGTAAAGTAGGTGGTGTCCAGTACCCGGGCGCAGGGGGCGTCGGGGGCGGGCACGGGGTCCAGGGCAAAGTGCAGGTCGGTGACGTCCAGGGCCTTGTCCAGGTGCAGCTCCCGCTTGTTGCCCTTGGCGTCCACTCGGTCCCAGTCGTAGAAGCGGTAGGTCACGTCCGAGGACTGCTGGATCTCGTAGAGCATAATCCCCTCGCCGATGGCGTGGACGCATCCGGCGGGGATGAAGCACACGTCCCCGGGCTTTACGGCCACCCGGCGCAAAAGCGGCTGCACCGCCGCCCCCGCCAGGCACGCGCTCCGCAGCCGCTCCAGCTCCGTCCCGGGAACGATGCCGTATACCAGTTCGCTCCCCGGTTCCGCCCGGAGAATCAGCCAGGCCTCGGTCTTGCCCAGCTTGCCGTTCTCATGCTCATGGGCATAGGCGTCCCCGGGATGCACCTGCACGCTCAGGGATTCCCGGGCGTCCAGGAGCTTGAGCAGCAGGGGGAAGGTCTCCCCGGCGTAGGCGCCCACCAGCTTTTCCCCGTAGCGGGCAATGAGCTCCGGGAGCTTTACCCCCATGGGGTCGGCGCTCTCCAGGCCGGGAATGCAGCTGACCTCCAGGCTCTCCCCGGTGGTATCGTTGGGAATCTCCTTGCCATAGACCTCCCGCCGTTTTTTGCCGCCCCAGGGGGTCAGGCTGCCGCCGCGGAAGGCGGGGGTCATGGGAATGGGCAGCAGCGGGCAGTCCGCCGTGAGGGGCATCTCCAGGCAGGGATAGTCCTGGCTCAGGTCCGGGGGATAGTGCACGGCGCCGGCCCGGCGCATGCCCTGGCTCTCATACAGGTGCAGGGCGGCGGCGTTCTCCGCGGAGGTATCGCAGCGCAGGCTGTCGCAGCCCATACCCTGGAGAATCTGGATGATCTCCCCCAGCACCTTGCGGCCCAGGCCCTGCCCCCGCAGCTCCCCGGCCACGGCAAAGCGATGGAAGCTGCCCGGCCGCGTGCCGAAGAGCCAGTCCACCCGGGCGTACTGCTCCTCCTGCTCCTGGTCGATGGCCACGGCGCAGATGGGCGCGCCCCCCTGCCGGGCCACGTAAAGGCGCCCGGCTTCCAAATCCTCCCGGACAATGTCCCGGGAGGGGTATTCTCCCCAGCTCCACTGGTTCAGCCCCCCCGCTGCCTGCATTTGCGCGCAGGTGCTTTCGTACAGGGCGCAGATGGCCTCCAGGTCCTCCATACGGGCAATTTCCAGCATCATGCGGTTTCTTCCCCCTTTTCGGTGTACATTTCATACAGGTGAGCGTACAGCCCGCCCTTCTTCATCAGCTCCGCGTGGGAGCCCATTTCCTCCACGCCATTTTCCGTGAGCACCCAGATGGTATCCGCCCCACGGATGGTGGTCAGCCGGTGGGCGATGGTGAACACCGTACGCCCGCGGGCCAGCTTCTCCAGGGACTGCTGCACCAGGCGCTCGCTCTCGTTGTCCAGGGCGGAGGTGGCCTCGTCCAGGATCAGGATGGGCGGATTTTTCAGGAACACCCGGGCGATGGAAATGCGCTGCTTCTGCCCGCCGGAGAGCTTCACGCCCCGCTCGCCCACGAAGGTGTCATATCCCTGGGGCAGGGCGGAGATGAAGTCGTGGGCCCCGGCCAGCTTGGCGGCCTGGATGACCTCCTCCCGGCTGGCCCCGGGCTTGCCGTAGACAATATTGTCATACACCGAGCCGGAGAACAGGTATACCTCCTGCTGCACCATGCCGATGGCGTTGCGCAGGCTCTTGAGGGTCACGTCCTTGACGTCCTTGCCGTCGATGAGCAGCCGTCCGCCGCTCACGTCGTAAAAGCGGGGAATCAAGTTGCACAGGGTGGTTTTGCCGCTGCCCGAGGGGCCCACCAGGGCCACGGATTCCCCGGGGCGGACGGTGAGGTTCAGGTGGCTGAGGACGCTGTGCTCGTCGTCGGCGTAGTGGAAGCTCACGTTGTCAAAGGTGACGGCGCCCCGCACCTGGCCCAGGGCCTTGGCGCCGGGCTTGTCCTTGATCTCCCGGGGCGCGTCCATGATTTCGTAAAAGCGCTCGATGCCCGTCATGCCCCGCTGGAACTGCTCGGTAAACTCCACAATCCGCCGGATGGAGGTCAGCAGCATGTTGGCATAGAGCAGGTAGGCCATGAATTCCGAGGCGGTGAGGTGTCCGGCCTTGATTTGCAAGGCGCCCGCCACCACCACCACGATGTACATCACACCGTCGAAAATGCGGTTGGAGGTGGAAAAGGCCGCCATGCACTCGTAGGACATCTTCTTGAACTTGAGGAACTTCTGGTTGCCCTCGTCAAACTTGCGCTCCTCGATCTCCTCGTTGGCGAAGGACTTCACCACGCGGATGCCCAACAGGCTGTCCTCCACCTGGGCGTTGATCTCGCCCACCTGCTTGTTGCGCTCCTTGAAGACGTAGCGCATGCGCTTGTTGAAGTAGCGGGTGGTCACGAGCATCAGGGGCAGCACGGCGAACATCATCAGCGTCAGGGGAATATTCATCCCGCACAGGATTACGAAGCTCACCAGGATCTTGATGCCCGCGATGAAGAATTCCTCCGGACAGTGGTGGGCAAACTCCGTCACCTCAAACAGGTCGGAGGTCATGCGGGACATGATCTGTCCCACCTTGGTTTCGCTGTAATAGCTGAAGGACAGCTGCTGCAGGTGGGCGAACAGCTCCGTGCGCATGTCCGTCTCAATATAGGAGCCCATGATGTGGCCGATGGAGGCCATGTAGTAGTTGGCCGCGGCGTCAATGAGCCGCAGCACCAGGTACACGCCACCCAGCTTGAGCACAAAGGAGGTGGTCAGGCTGGCGATGTCGGTGGTGGCGCGGTCGGTAATGGCGGAAACGATCAGGGGCAGCACCAGCTCGCACACGGTGGTCAGCGCCGCGCAGAACAGGTCGATGGCCACGGTCTTGCCGTACTTCCTGTAATAGGGCAGGAAGCGGCGCACCAGGGTGGAGCTCTTCATGGTATGACCTTGCAAGGGAAGGGCCTCCTTCACAGAAAATGATGGGGTTGCGCGTTATTCGCCGCGGCGCAGGAGGGCTTCCAGGGCCAGCACATAGCCCTGCTTGCCAAAGCCCGCGATCTGCCCCAGGCAGGCCGGGGCGGTGTAGGACACATGCCGGTAGCCCTCCCGGGACTGGATATTGGAAAAGTGTACCTCCACCACCGGCGGGGCGATGGACGCGATGGCGTCATGGAGCGCCACGGAGGTGTGGGTATAGCCGCCGGGATTGAACACCACGCCGTCCAGCTTGTCCATGTGTGCCTGTTGCAGGGCGTCGATGAGCGCGCCCTCGTGGTTGCTCTGGAAAAAAGTAACCTCGCACCCCAGGCGCTCCGCCTCTTTGCGGATGTATCCCAGGATGGACTCGAAGGTTTCCGCGCCGTACACCCCCACCTCCCGGATGCCGGTGAAGTTGATGTTCGGCCCATTGAGTACCAGGAAGCGCTTCATGGCAGCTTCAGCTCCTTCATCAGTTGATCCGTAAGCGCCCGGCCCAGGCTCTGCCCCTGCCAGATGCTTTCCGCCTCCACCGCCTGGTGGATGAGCATATACAGCCCCGTGCAGGCGGGCACCCCGGCTTCCCGGGCCGCCCGGGTAAGGCAGGTTTCCGCGGGGTTGTAGATCATGTCCGCCACGCCGCAGGCCCGGGGCAGCATCACCCGCAGCTGCTCACCGGTGAGGGGGCAGCCCTCCCCGTGGGGATACATGCCCACGGGGGTGCAGTTCACCAGCACCCCGGAGAAGCGCTCCGCCAGCTCGCCGTATCCCAGCTCCCCCGGTTCGGGCTTGCGGGAGACCAGGGTCACCGACGCGGCCCCCAGGGCCTTGAGCGCCGTGCGCGCCGCCTGGGACGCGCCGCCGGTGCCCAGCACATAGGCCGGATGTCCCGCCACGGGGATGCCGTAGCGCTCCAGCATGGCCATAAAGCCCGCCACGTCCGTATTGTACCCCCGGGAGGCGCCCTCCCGGCAAAGGACGGTGTTCACCGCGCCCACCTGCCGGGCGAAATCGTCCACCCCGTCCAGCAGGGGCATGACCTCCTCCTTGTAGGGGATGGTTACGTTCATGCCGTCCAGCTCCCGGCACAGGGCCGGGAAGCGTGCTCCCAGCTCTCCCCGGGGAATCTCCAGCAGGCGATAGTCCGCCTGCAGTCCCAGGACGCGGAAAATCGCCTGATGAATGGGCACAGAATAGCTGTGCCCCAGGCGTTCACCCAGCAGCGCATAGCGGCGCATGCGTCCTCCTCCTTGCGCGCATCCATGGAAAAGCGCGCCGGCGGAGGATTCCGACAGCCGCGCATGGTTCCAGGAAAAATTTTCATCCAGTTTATTATAGCATGTTTTTTCTTTCAGGGGAAGCGCGGGCCTGTGGGATTTCTCACCCCGGGCGTATGTTTGACAAGCTGCCCGCGGAATTCTATAATAAGCTTGTTGCGCTGCCGCTGGGCTTTGAAACCAAACGCGCGGAGCAGCCAGAAGGAGATGAATCCATGACCGCAGCAAAAAAGCGGATACCTGCGTTTTCCCCCCTGCTGAAAAAGATCTTTCGCTTTGCTTCCATGACGCTGGCCACGCTGATGCTGGTGGCGTTATTCTACCTGGCCGTGGTGCTGGGTCAGCCCCAGGAGCCGGAGAACCCCATCACCGTATCCCAGGATCAGCCGCTGCTGGCGGCCAGCCCTGCCCTGAACATCCAGAGCGAGCGGCAGATCTCCACCCTATCCGAAACCTTTCCGGTGCCTATCCTGGCCTTTATGGAAGGCATGGGACCCACGTTGCAGTCCGGCACCAGCTATGACCTGGCCTTTGAAAATGGCTTTGCCCGCCTTGCGGAGCTGACCTACACCACCGACAGCGGCCTGACCTTTACCTTGACCACCATTTACCCGGCGCGGGCCTTAAGCCTGCTGAAGAAGGGCGACTATACTCTCGCCGGGGCCGCGGCCCAGAATCTCACGGGATATACCGCCGTACGCATGGAGGATGAGGACCACATCCGCCTGCATGCCCAGGCCAGCGACGCGGTGTATGTCCTTACCGTGCCGCAGATGTCCGACGAAAGTCTCTCTGCGGTAACGCGGGTGTTGCAGCTGGTATCGCCCGGGGAAAGCGGTAGCCTGTAATGAGGTGGAGATGCTCTCCACCCCGGGGTGTGGCAAAAGTGGTTGTCACCACTTTTGCGAGGAAGCAACTTCGGCCAATCAGAGGTCGTCCGAAGTTGTAATGAAAATCGGAGGGGCTGCGGCCCCTCCGACACCTGCTGAATGTTTTTGACAGTCTGAAGCCAGGAGGCTTGTGCTTCCTGGCTTTTGCTTTATTAAGTCAAACAGCATTTTCTGTTTTGCAAAACGCCTTTTCTCCGGGGGGTGGCTCCGCCGGCCAGGGGGGCAGGGGGGATTCCGACCTCCCCCCTATGCCCCCCT
>USCR01000061.1 GCA_900553295.1 uncultured Eubacteriales bacterium
GCTCCGGGTGAGCCCCGCTCTCCAGCGCCGCCCACCGGAAAAGACAGGTCTGCTCAGCCTCCTGGGCGGCATCATCGGCATTTTGCTGGGGAATTTGCTCTCCCTGCTCTTTGCGGTATGGCTTCAGGTGGACTTCGAGCTGTCCACAGGCGCGATTCTGCTGGCATTCCTCTTCTCCGCCACAGTGGGCATCATCTTTGGATGGGCCCCCGCGCGCAAGGCTTCCCGGTTGAACCCCATTGATGCCCTCCGCAGCATGTGATACAATAAAGGTAGCGGGGCGCGGATTCTCTCTCGCCCCTGTGGCAATATGTCTCACCCTGGCAAGAGAGGAGGACCGGTTTGTTTACGATTCTTGTGGTGGAAGATGACCAGAACCTGCGCAAGCTGATGACGGCCTATCTGCATATGAACGGCTATCGCGTGCTGCAAGCAGCCAACGGGCAGGAAGCCCTGGAAGAGATGGAGCGCACACAGCCTGACCTGGTCATTGCCGACATTATGATGCCTGTTATGGACGGCTATACCCTCACCGAGCAGATCCGGCAGAGCTACCCCCTGCTTCCGGTGCTTATGGTAACCGCCCGTGAAACCCTGGAGGACAAGCGCCGGGGATTCTCCCTGGGGGTTGATGACTACATGGTAAAGCCGGTGGATCTGGATGAGCTGCTCATGCGCGTGGGGGCGCTGCTCCGCCGCGCGCAGGCTGTCACCAGCCACCAGCTGCAGGTGGGCGAAACCGTGCTGAATTATGATACGCTCACCGTTACCCGTGGCGATGCGGAGTTGCAGCTGCCCAAAAAGGAGTTCTATCTGCTATATAAGCTGCTGAGCTACCCCAAGCAGATTTTCACGCGCCGTCAGCTTATGGATGAAATTTGGGGAATGGACGCCGAAAGCGATGAGCGTACCGTGGATGTGCACATCCGCCGTCTGCGGGAAAAGTGCGAAATCTTCCCTGATTTCACACTGGTGACCGTCCGCGGCCTGGGCTATAAGGCCGAAAAAGTCGCATGAAAAGCCAAGCGGATAAGCTTACGTTCCGTCGCAAAGTGACGCGTTCCTTCTTTTTCTGCGTGATCCTTGCGGCTATCCTCGCCTCGATTGCCTCCTACGTGGTCAGTAATTATAACGTGCTGGATGAGCTGGAGGCCAGCGAGCGCTATGCCGCTGTTTATCTGCTGGGCCTGGAGCAAAAGACCGACCTGCCTATGGAAGAAATCGCCGCATTGGCAGCCAACAGTTCGCTGACCATTCGTCTGGTTTCGGAAAGCGACGCCCACCTGACCGCACAGGAGCTGGAAGCGCTGGACAATCAGCTGGTAGTCACCCGGGAGGGGAATTTCTCCGCTTTGCCTGTGACCTATGTGCGCATTGGTGACCGCCTGGCCCGCATTGCGCCAATGGCCAATTACAATTTACAGCACATGTCCATCCTGCGGTTCTTTTTCTCGATTCTTTTCTTTCTGATGGCCTTGATGCTGTTGGGGATGGCGTTTTCCGGGAGGATTGCCAGCCCCATTGCACGCCTGCGCAAAGCCACGCAGCAAGTGGCCCAAGGAGACTTCACGGTGCGTGTGGCTGCCTCCGGCCGGGACGAGCTTAGTTGCCTGATGAAAAATTTCAACGACATGGTGGAGGCATTGGCCCGGAATGAATATTTGCAAAAGGACTTCATCTCCAACGTAAGCCATGAGTTGAAAACGCCCATCGCTTCCATCCTGGGCTTCGCCCGGCTGCTTCAGTCAGAGGGACTGGACGAAGCCACCAGGCGTGAATATGTGGACATTATTGCCGATGAATCCCAGCGTCTAAGCCACCTGTCGCAGAATCTCCTGCGGCTCAGCAGCCTGGACCGCGTGCCCGTAACCGAAGCCAAGCCATACGCCCTGGACGAGCAGCTTCGACGCATGGTTGTGCAGCTGGAGCCCACCTGGGAAAGCAAGGCCATCAACTGGGAGCTGGATCTTTCCCCTACCACCGTAACCGCCCACGAGGAATTATTGGCCGAGGTATGGATCAATCTATTGGCCAACGCCATAAAGTTTTCTTCCCAGGACGGCGTGATCCAGATCAGCTGCTATGCGACCGATCAGGTTTACGTGGAGATCACGGATCATGGCTGCGGCATGGATAAGGATACCATGAGCCGCATCTTTGAGCGCTTTTACCAGGGAGATACTTCCCATTCCCGGGAAGGTTCCGGTCTGGGCCTGTGCATTGTCAAAAAGATTATTGCGCAATCCGGCGGCGAAATTCACGTTCGTTCCACCCCCGGTAAAGGCGCTACCTTCCGGGTAGCATTGCCCCTTTCCCCCGCTCCCGTTTCGCTTGTGCCTCAGGAGGTGACCTAACAAGCAATGGCTTCCTTTGAAGAATCCACGGTCCCGCAAATTGCCGATCAATTTCAAAAGCTGGTGGATGACTTTTTCGCCGTACAGTGCCGTTATGAGTCCGCTATCCGGCAGGTGAAAACCAAGCTGGAAAACCTGGACGCTGAGTTTCAAATGCGTCACCGCCGCAATCCTATCCATCACATGCAGACACGTTTGAAGTCCCTGCAAAGCATTGTGGAGAAATTGCAGCGCAAGCAGCTCCCTGTCACCATGGACGCAGCCATCAGTTTCCTGACTGATATTGCCGGCGTGCGGGTCATCTGTTCCTATTTGGATGATATATATACCGTTGCGCGCCTTTTGCTCCAGCAGGATGATGTGCGCTTGATCCGTACGCGGGACTATATCCGCGAACCGAAGGAAAACGGCTACCGCAGCCTGCATCTGATTATTCAGGTACCCATTTACCTGTCCGTGGGAAAATTGCTCGTGCCCGTGGAAGTGCAGATTCGCACCATCGCCATGGACTTCTGGGCCACACTGGAGCATCAGCTGCGCTACAAGGCCATTCCCACCATACCGGCCAGCATCTCCGATGAGCTGGTGCAGACCGCCACGGATATAGCGCTGCTGGATCAGCGCATGCAGCGTATTCACGATCAGGTGGACGACTTGAAACGTGAATTTGTTTCTGCCAAGCCTTCCCCGCAAGATACAGCTGATCCTGCCCAGCAACCCGGCACCCCGTAAACATCCCAATATTTTCTCTGCGATCATCGATGCCATTTGCAGGCGAATGCTATCTGGATTTATTTCGAAGCATCCGCCTGCTTTTTTCTTTCTCCTTGTGAGAAGCATGGTTTCCATTGAAATTGATCTACACGAAACCTGCTCAGGCTGTTTTCTTCAGGGAAAGGTATAGCCGGGGAACAGTACCTCTCACGAGGCATTCTATCTCCCATACAAAAAGAATAGCGGGCGCTCCACTTTTTCCAGGGAGCGCCCGCTTTGTATTTGGGTTATGTCATCTTAGAGATCGCTATCGTTGTCCTGATGGAAATCCACGTTGTCCTGGCTGGGAGCGCGGCGTACAGGCTGTCCGTTTGCGGCGCTCCTGCGCTGGGAACCATAGGCTGATGCCCCTGTGGCCTTGGGCTGCGCAGGTGTTACCGGCGCGCCAGAGGCAGGAGATGCCGGCGTCGTGTCACCAGGCATGCCGCTGGTAGTGGGCGCGCTGTCCGCATTGCTTGCTCCCGGCTTAACGGTGCTGCCTGTCGGTTGGCCATAGATGCCGGTTCCAGACGGCTTCGCAGTGGACGGCGTCTGCGCTCCGCCCTGGGTGCCAGGCGTTCCGCCGTGGGCCCCAGCCGAGACACCATTGGAAGTCCGTGTTCCGTAGCTGCTCGCGCCGGTTCTCCGGGCCGTTGTGGCTCCGTAAGCCGTGGAGGACGCACCAGCCGTGCCTGTGCCGTATGTTCCGGCGGTACTGCCTGTGCCAGCCGTTGCACTTGTGGCCGTTCCACTCGCGGGACGCGTGCCATAGCTGCTTGCGCTGCTGTTGCCAACGCCCGCCGTACTTGTACTGCTGGTATTCGTGCCTTGCGTCGAGCCATAGTTTCCTGCGCTATTGGTGGTGGGCCGCTGGAAATTAGCATACGGGTTTGTTCCGCTGCTGCTCGCCGTACTGCCTTCGCCAGCATAGGGGCGACGCGCCTGTTTGGCTGCGCCGTAAGCTCCGGCCGCTGTCGTCCCGGCTGTTGTGGTTGTGGAGGGCCGTTGCGTGGGCGTTGCGGTTCCGCCAGCATTATAGGTACCGGTGCGCGGCTGCGCAGCTGTGCCAGTACGGGCATAGGGGCGATTTGCGCTTTCACCCGTGCGTTGGGCTGCTGCCCGGCGTTGGGCTGCCCGCTGCGCGGCCCGGCGTTGGTTCTGCTTATGCAGCACATAGGCATATCCGCCACCGCCGCCACCCAGCAGCACCACCGCTGCGGCCAGCACCCAGCCAACCGCTGAGCCACCTTCGCCACTTTCCGTATCCTCGGTGGGATATTCCACGGGAAGGGTTTCCAGGGGTTCCAGGGTTGTGGCTTCCGCGCTGGGCGATGCAGACGCCGGCGGAGACGCGGTTACCAGAGGTTCCGGGGTGGCAAAGGGATCAAAAGGTTCATAGCTGACGTTGATGCCGCTGTTGGGGTTGGTCCATTCCTGAACGGTCTGATCCTCCGCACTGGGCAGGTTCGACGTACCACCAGAGGTGCTGCCGGAAGAGCCACTGCTGGAAGAGGAATTGTTCGCAATACCCTGCTTGTATTCATTGCTCAGCAGGAAGTCTTGCAATTCGGCAATGGTCAGCTGCTTGAAGTAGTCGCCTTGGATGTAGCCTACTTTACCGCCATAGTTTACCTTATACCAGGTAGTGCCATTGGACTGGGTTGTGCCCAGGACGAGGCAGAAGGCATACTGCCGCAGCGTTGCCAGCCGAGTGGAGGACGTGCTTGCCGATTGACGGAAATTCACCGTAGAAGAGGACACGTATCCATAGCTGGACAGGTTGTTTTCATCATAGGGCTGAGGCGTGGTTACCAGGGTGGGAGCAGGCGTTTTGAGGCTGTTGAGGTACTGCTCTTCCTCCCAGGGATCCAGCATCCGCATGAGGTCCGCGCGGATGTAGCCCCATTCGCTGCCATACTGCACCACATGCCAAATCTCATAGGTACCGTTGTTCAGGACATATTGCTGCCCCGTCACATAGGCCACTTCACCCGCGGACAGCACATGACTGATGCCGCTTAGTTCACTGGGAAGGGTGCGCATGTAAACATTGTCGCCCCGTGCCACCGCATAGCCCTGCTGCTGCGGCGGTTCCGCAGTGGGGGAAGGTGTGGGGGTGGCATTGGCCTGAATAATCGCCTGAGCTTCTGCGTCACTGATCCGGTTCAGGGCGCTATCCAGCACCATGCCGCTGATCGGGTTACTGTCGGTAGTTGTGCAGTAGCTCCACAGTGTACCCGCGTCGTCGGTGGTCTGAAGCTGCACCTGTACCAACGTGTTCCTTTCAAGCATGGTAAGGATGGAAGTGTCCTGATAATCCATGCCATTGCGAAGCGCAACGTTCTGATTCGTCAGGGCGTAGCCCACATACGGTGTTGGCGCAGCAGGCTTTGGCGTAGGTGTATCCGGGCTGGCCGAGGGTGTGGCCGGGCTTGGTGAAGGCGTTTCCGGGCTGGCCGAGGGTGTGGCCGGCGAAGGCGTCTCCGGGCTGGCCGAAGGTGCCTCCGGGCTTGGCGAAGGCGTCTCCGGGCTTGGTTTAGGCGAAGGACTGGCCGTCTCCGTGGGGACAGGGGTAAAGCCGTTCCCCTTGATATACGATTCTGTGTAGTAATCGCTCTCGGCCTGAGAGAGTATCACCAGGAACTCCGACATGATATAGCCTTCCTGGCCGTTATACAGCACCTTGGTCCAGGCTTCGCCGCTGCTGTTCACTTCTTCGCGCAGCAGCCACACATACGTATTCTGGTTCAGCGTCCCTAGTCTACGCCCATCGGTGGATGGCTCGTCACGCCAGTTAATGCTGCCCTTTTCAGCCGTGGTATACCCCCAGCGCTGAATCAATGCGCCGGTGGGGATCTCCGTTTCTGTCACCTTCGGCTGATACACGAAGACAACTTCCGTCACATCCGCCACGCCTTCGGCATTCACGGTTACGGACACGGTGTCAGCCTTTAGGGGCAAATAGTCGCTGGGCACCCTGCTGGGATCGGGTGCAATGGCATATACGTTATTGGCATCCAGCATACGGGTTTCAGTGGGTGCAATCTGATTGCCCTTTACATCCGTATAGCGGATCGTAATCGTTGCCTGCGCCACTGGGGTAGGCTCTTGTGCTTTTACATAGTAGAAGGTAACCGGGTTGGGGCTGGCATTTCCCTGCTGATCCACGACCACGTCCTGGGTAGCGGCACCGTCCAGGATATACCCCGCTTCCAGATTTTCTGGTGTTGCGGAAACCGGTACCGTGCCTTCGCCCAGCGTAAATGTTTGCGCCGCGGCCACTTCATGGTCATCCTCCCGCGCCAGGTACAAAACCGTTACAGAGGCCGTACTGGGCTGCGGTTCCTCCGTGGGATCAGTCTCAACCTTGTTGTATACAAACGCAATGGAAGCGGGATCCGCTGTACCATCCTCGTACACTTCCACAGTAACATTGGGTTCAGTGGCAATGGAATAACCGTCCAGCAGATCTTCTGGTGCTGCCGTTACCGTATGGCGTCCCACCGGCAGACTGGTCGACTGCGGGCTTGCCACCGGATTGCCATCCTTGTCCACAAAGGAAATCTCGATGTTGGCGTAAACCGGTTCCGTACTCGCTTGCTTGTATACAAAGGTCACAGTATTCGGGGTCGCTATCCCGCCTTCCACGTGCACCGGTACTTCCTGCGCGCTGGTCAGTTCCAGACCCGCTACCAGTTCGCTGGTAGGTTTGATGGTATGATCCCCGCTGCCCAGGGACTGCGTCGTTTGGTCGATTACTTCGCCATCTTCGTACTGGTACACCACCGTCACATTCGCAGGTACATCAGGCGTCTTGTACGTAAAGACTACAGGGTTCGGGGATGCTACCCCGCCTTCCACGTGCACCGGTACTTCCTGCGCGCTGGTCCATTCCAGGCCCGCTACCAGAGCGCTGCTTGGTATAATAATATGATCTCCGCTGCCCAGGGGCTGCGTTTGCTGGTCGATCACTTCGCCGTTGTCGTACTGATACACCACCGTCACATCCACAGGCGTATCCAGTGCAGGATCCGTGGGCATCATTTGCGTAGATACATATAAGGTATAAGCATCCGCAAAGGTGTCATTGGCCATGGCCGTAATGGGAATCGCGGTGAGCATATCCATGGTCGCACCGGAATCCACCACATTCAGCAAAACGCTGCCATTGGCCGGGTCAAACACATATTCCGGATGATTTGGATGGCTGATGATAATCGTCAGCTGATCCAGGGGCGCGGTGATATCCACCTGCGCCCAAAACGCCTGCTCCTCTCCATAGGGCACAGGCGTCGCCATGGCAAAAACGGGATTGCCCTGCGCATCCGTCCAGCTCAAGGTAATGGAGAGCAGCGACCAGTCCTCCAAAGCCTGCGCAGGGATCAATGTCATCTGAAGGCAAAGAATACACGCCGCAAAAAATGCCAATATGCGCGATACGCGTTTCCCGCCATGAACCTTTTTCATAAACAGGTTCCCTCCTCCGAGTTCATATGGAACGATACCATTGTAGCCTGTCCATGACAGATTGTCAATGAACACTCCTTGGTGAAAACGGTCGAAATCCCCAGTGCGGCAGGACTTTCTACCTTCCCTGTCGAATGGAGCAACGACATTGCTAAGGGAGGTCGTTACATCATGGATGACAAGGCGCTGCGTGAGGAAGTTCTCCGCCGTGAAACAGTTTATCCCGGTAAGATTATCCGCGTGGAACAGTGGCAAGTACGTTTACCCAACGGGGAAACGGCGCAGCGGGAAATCGTATGCCATATTGGCGCTGCTGCCGTGATTGCCCTTGACCAGCAGGGACAGGTCGTACTTGTACGCCAGCATCGGGTCGCAATAGACCAGGTGACGCTGGAAATCCCCGCCGGCAAGCTGGATTCCCCCACCGAGGACCCCTTTGTCTGCGCGCAGCGGGAGCTCTCCGAAGAAACGGGTTTGACCGCCGAGCACTGGCAAAAGCTTACCTGTCTGGAAACCACCCCCGGATTTTGTAATGAACGTATTCACCTCTACCTGGCCACTGGCTTGCATCAGGGTAACAGCCATCCAGACGAGGATGAATTTGTGGACGTGGTCCGCATGCCGCTGGCACAGGCCGTGGAGCAGGTCATGAACGGTACGTTCCGGGACGGGAAAACAGCCCTGGCGTTGCTGATGGCCAATCAGCTGTGCACCTGACCGTTTTCATAGATAGAAACGATTTTCCCATCACGCATCTTCCCACCCCGGTTTTTTTTCCATGGTTTTTGCAGGAGGTGTTTTCCTTGGCGGCCAAGAAAAGCTATGCCTTCGCGTTCTTCCTTCTGGTGATGGCGCTGATTGCCCTGTTGGGTGTAGCGTTGCTGGTCTATGGCAGCGCTACCTGGAAGCCGTCCGATCAATACGCTGTGTCCGCAGTGATCAGCCGATAGGGGGCGTATTTCCATGCATGATACTTTATTCCAGCGTTTGCGTGGAGAGTTGCGTCCCAAGGAGTACGACGGGGATTCCTTCTGGTATTATCGGGACATATTTTCCCGCTTGCCCGTACTGGAAACGCAGCGCCTGCTGCTCCGTCCCTTGAAGATGAGCGACTGCCAGGATGTGTTTGCCTATTCCCGTGATCCTGAGGTAGCACGTCATGTGCTCTGGGATGCCCATCAAACCATTGGCCAAACCCGCGGATACCTGCGCTATATTCTGCGCCAATACCGCAACGGTGACCCCAGCAGTTATGGTATTGTGCTCAAAGACACGGGGCATGTCATAGGCACCATTGGTTTCATGTGGTTGAACACCGAAAACAGGAGTGCGGAAGTGGGATATAGCTTAGCCCGGGAATACTGGAACCAGGGTTTTATGACCGAAGCCCTCCGCGCTGTATTGGACTTGGCGTTTCGCAAGCTGAATCTCCATCGGGTGGAAGCGCAACACGAAACGGATAATCCAGCCAGTGGGCGCGTGATGCTGAAGGCCGGCATGCGCCATGAGGGAACCATGCGCGGGCGGCTGTTTAACAAGGGACGTTTTGTGGACGTGGATGTGTACGCCATTTTACGCGAAGATTGGGTACCCATGCACTGAGGCGATTGACCCGGAGCCATATATGAAAGCGCCATGGAAGGCTTAGGACAGCTTTCCATGGCGCCATTTCTTTGCGTTTATGATTCAGTGATGCGTGGTAGGACAATGCCCAGCTCCTGGGCCGCTTCCTCCAGCTTGTCCAGCGCTTCCACAATCTGGTCAGGCACATGGGCTGCGGTCACGCAAAAGCGCAGGCGCGCCTGATCCCTGGGCACCGCCGGGTAAACCGCCGGAGGCACAAACACGCCCTTGTGCCGCAGCAGATTGGAAAGGGCCCAAGCGTCTGCATCCGGTCCCACCAGTACGGGCAAAATGGCCGTCTTGCCAGCCAAGCCGATATCCAGCCGGCGCTTGCGCGCCTCCCGGGCAAAGCACGCCACGTTGCGGCGCATGTTTTCCATAATGCTTGGGTCCGTCTGCATCAGCCGCACGGCGCACAATGTGGCCGCAGCCAGTGCCGGGGAAATACCCACGGAAAAGACGAACCCCGGCAGGCTGTAGCGCAGGTATTCAATCAGGTTTGCGGCTCCTGCCAGATAGCCCCCGCAAGTGCCCAGGCCCTTGGAGAGCGTGCCCATCTTGATGTCGATGTCGTTGGGCGCCAGACCAAAGTATTCATCCACACCGCCACCCGTTTTACCAATGACGCAGGTGGAATGCGCCTCGTCCACCATCAGGAAGCAGTCATACTTCTTCTTGATGCGTACAAATTCCGGTACTGGTGCGATATCGCCATCCATGGAGTAAACGCCTTCCACGCAAATGAGCACCTTGGCAAATTTATCCCGCCGGCGCTCCAGAATGCGTTCCAGTGCCTCCCAGTCATTATGCGGAAAGGGGCGCGCCGTTGCGTGGGCCAGTCTGCATCCTTCCGCAACGGAATTATGGATGAGCGCGTCGTAGAGAATCAGATCACCGTCGTGGCAGAAGTTCCCCACAAAGGTGACGTTTGTGGAGTGTCCCCCCACCAGCACCAGCGCATCCTCCGCATGCTTCCAGTCGGCTAGGGCGCGCTCCATTTCCCGGTCCAGGGATTTTTCCCCGGCCAGCAGACGGCTGCCGGAAGCGGAGGTGCCATAGCGGCGGATGGCGTCTATGGCAGCGTCGGAGACCTCTTGCCGGCCGGACATCCCCGCATAGTTGTAGCTGCCAAAGTTGAGCACCCATCTCCCATCCATGTAGCTTTTGTCCGTCAGGGGAGAATCATGCGCGATGAAATAGGGGTTGCCCGTATCCGAAAGCAGGGACTGCTTTCGTGCGAGGAACTGCCGGTATTCCGGCGTTTCCTCAAACCTGGTGATCCGTTGCACTTGTTGGGGCCGTGTTTCCATGGTTGTTCATGCTCCTTTCCTTTTTGCCTCCAGGGAGGAGCAGGCAGGTACGGCATACTTGCGCATAGCAGGTAAAATGATGGCAGGAATGAAAAAAAAGAAAAATGTATTCCCCCCATGCGCTTTATTTTTCGTATCGCATTTCCTCCCTCTTGAGCCTTTCCGATGGCTGCAGCAACCCATGTTGCCACATGGAAATTCGGTCGTGTAAAACGGCCACATCCACCATACCATGAGAACGCCCAAAAATCCAGTCCAATTCATCATAAGATATCAAAAACACCTGTTAATATAAAAAAACCCGCCGGAAAATCAATTTCCAGCAGGTTCTTTCAGAATAAAGCGCTTACTTGTCGTAATTGACAACCAGGGAGAAATCCGGAGCCTTCAGGGAGGCACCGCCAATCAGACCGCCATCGATCTCAGGCTGCGCCATCAGGCCCTTTACATTCTTGGGATTCATGCTGCCGCCGTACTGAATGCGCGTCTTGTCGGCAACTTCCTTGCCATATTTGCGTGCCACCGCCTTACGAATCACGCCGATGGTTTCATTGGCCTGCTCATCCGTGGCCGTCAGACCGGTGCCAATGGCCCATACAGGCTCGTAAGCAATTACCACATCAGCCACCTGCTCACCCGTCAGTCCGGTGAGCGCAATCAGCGTCTGGTACTCCACCAAGGCATCGGTATAGCCGGCTTCGCGCTCGGCTTTCATCTCACCCACGCAGAGGATGACCTTCAGCCCAGCCTTCACAGCCGCCAATACCCGCTGGTTGACCGTGGCATCCGTTTCGCCAAAGTATTGCCGGCGCTCGCTGTGGCCGATAATGACATATTCCACCCCGGCAGCCTTCAGCATGTCAGCGCTCAGCTCACCGGTGTAGGCGCCGGATTCCTTCCAATGGACGTTCTGCGCGCCCAGATGGATGTTGCTGCCCGCAGCGGCCTCCTTAACCGCGGCAAAGTCCACCGCGGGGACGCACACCACAACATCGCATGTGGCATCCTTGACCAGGGGCTTCAGTTCCTCCACCAGGGCCGCCGCCTCAGCGGGCGTCTTGTTCATCTTCCAGTTACCGGCAATAATCGCCTTACGCATGTTCTCTATTCCTCTTTCTCGTTCCGTAAAATCAGCCCACAGGGCAAAAATTGCAGGAGGCGGCTTCATCGGGAAGCCGTCCCCTGCACCTGTGCTTATTTCTCGTCCAAGCAGGCAACGCCGGGCAGCGTCTTGCCTTCCAGGAACTCCAGGGAAGCGCCGCCGCCGGTGGACACATGGGTTACCTTATTCGCAAAGCCCATCTGCTCAATGGCCGCCGCACTGTCGCCACCGCCGATGATGGTCACGCCCTTGCACTCGGCCATGGCCTTGGCAATGGCACGGGTGCCCACGGCAAAGTTGTCAAATTCAAACACGCCCATGGGGCCGTTCCAAACCACCGTACCGGCATTGACCACTTCGTTGGCAAAAATCACCCGCGTCTTGGGGCCAATGTCCATGCCCTCAAAGTTGTCGGGTATTTCCTTGGAATGAACCGTGATGCGCATGCAATCGTTGGAGAAGCTGTCGCCGGCCTCATTGTCCACGGGCAGCAGCAGCTTTACATGCTTGGCCTTGGCCTTTTCCATCAGTTCCTTAGCCAGATCCACCTTGTCCAGCTCCAGCAGGGACTTGCCCACATGGCCGCCCAAAGCCACCTGGAAGGTGTAGCTCATGCCGCCGCCGATAATCAGCGTATCGACCTTATCCAGCAGGTTGTTAATCACGCCGATCTTATCGGAAACCTTCGCGCCACCCAACACAGCCACAAAGGGGCGAGCCGGATCTTCCAGCGCCTTGCCCATGATGGACAGCTCTTTGCCAATCAGGTAACCGGCCACGCAGGGAGAGAGGAACTTCGTCACACCCTCGGTGGAGCAATGGGCACGGTGGCAGGAGCCGAAAGCGTCATCCACATAGCAATCCGCCAGAGATGCCAGCTCCTTGGAGAAGGTTTCGTCATTCTTGGTCTCTTCCTTACGGAAGCGGGTGTTCTGCAGCAGCACCACGTCACCGTCCTTCATGGCGGCCACGGCAGCCTTGGCATGCTCGCCTACCACGTTGTCATCGTCGGCAAAAACGACGGGCTTGCCCAGGTAATCGGAAAGGCGCTCCGCCACGGGCGCAAGGGAGAACTTCGCTTCCGGGCCGTTCTTGGGCTTGCCCAGGTGGCTGCACAGAATTACCTTGCCCCCGTCGGCAATCAGCTTCTTGATGGTGGGCAGCGCCGCCACAATCCGCTTATCGCTGGTGATCTTA
>USCR01000062.1 GCA_900553295.1 uncultured Eubacteriales bacterium
ACCTTACCGGCCTGAAAAAAAGGAGGCGGTTCAGGCTTGGATATTGGCGAAAAGCTGCGCCAGCTGCGGCTGCAGCGGGGATTGACCCAGGAGGAGCTGGCGGACCGGTGCGAGCTGAGCAAGGGGTTCATCTCCCAGGTGGAGCGGAACCTGGCCTCCCCCTCCATCGCCACGCTGACGGACATGCTGGAGTGCCTGGGCAGCTCCCTGCCGGCGTTCTTTAATGAAAAGACGGCGGAAAAGACCGTCTTTGCCCCCCAGGACATGTTTGTCAAGGAGGACGCGGAGGAGCTGCGCGGGTCCCTGACCTGGCTCATTCCCGACGCCCAGAAGAACGACATGGAGCCCATCCTGGTGGAGCTGGGCCCCGGCGGGCAGACCATGAAGCTCTCCCCCGGGGAAGGGGAGGAATTCGGCTACGTGCTCTCGGGCAGCATCAACCTGTGCCTGGGGGAGCGCAAAACCCGGGTGAAAACCGGCGGCAGCTTCTGCCTGCACCCCAAGCAGGAGCACTGGCTGGAAAACCCCAACAAGACCAAGGCCCGGGTGCTGTGGGTATCCACGCCCCCCAGCTTTTAAGGTACAATCCGCTTTTCAGGGAGGTTACGGCATATGGTGGAGCAGGAACATCTGATTGATCTGAAAAACATCTCCAAGGAATTCGACGGCGTTACCGTTTTGGATAACATCAATCTATATATCCGCAAAAAGGAATTCGTCACCCTGCTGGGGCCCTCGGGCTGCGGCAAAACCACCACCCTGCGGATCATCGGCGGGTTTGAGACCCCCACCACCGGAGAGGTGCTCTTCGAGGGCCGGGACATCGCCCAGCTGCCCCCCTACAAGCGCCGGGTGAACACGGTGTTCCAGAAATACGCCCTGTTCCCTCACCTGAATGTCTTTGACAACATCGCCTTCGGGCTGAAGCTGAAAAAGGTGCCCAAGGCGGAGATCAGCCGCCGGGTGGAAGCCATGCTGGAGCTGGTGAACCTGCGGGGCTATGGCAAGCGCCACGTGGACGCCCTCTCCGGCGGACAGCAGCAGCGTGTGGCCATCGCCCGGGCGCTGGTCAACGAGCCCGAGGTGCTCCTGCTGGACGAACCCCTGGGCGCCCTGGACCTGAAGCTGCGCAAGGAGATGCAGCTGGAGCTGAAAAACATGCAGCAGCGCCTGGGCATCACCTTCCTGTTCGTGACCCACGACCAGGAGGAAGCCCTGACCATGAGCGACACGGTGGTGGTCATGCGGGATGGGCACATCCTGCAAATCGGCGACCCCAAGCGCATCTACGACGAGCCGGTGAACGCCTTTGTGGCGGACTTCATCGGGGAGAGCAACATCCTCAAGGGCACCATGATCAAGGACGAGCTGGTAGCCTTCGCGGGTCAGGCCTTCCCCTGCGTGGACTTCGGCTTTGGGGAGAACGCCCCGGTGGACGTGGTCATCCGCCCCGAGGACATCATGCTGGTGGGTGAGGACGTGGGCCAGCTGGTGGGCGTGGTCAAGAGCGTGCTGTTCAAGGGCGTGCACTATGAAATGATGATCGACTGCGGGGAGGCCACCTTCAAGGTGCACTCCACCACCATGCAGCCCCAGGGCTCCCAGGTGGGGCTGAGCATCGTCCCCTTCAACATTCACATTATGAAGCCCATGAAGGAGGATGCCCAGTGAACATCAACACGCAGCTCCCGGCCTGGGCCTGGTGGCTGATGGGGCTTGGCCTGGCGCTCTTTGCCGGGCTGGTGGCCCTGTCCGTGCGGCGGAACCGGGGCGTCAAGCGCACCCTGTTCGCCGCGCCCTATTCCCTGTGGATGATCCTGTTTACGGTGCTGCCGGTGATCCTCATCGGCTACTACGCCTTCACGGATCAAAACGGCGCCTTTACCCTGGACAACTTCCGCAACTTCTGGGACAGCAACTACACCAAGAACCAGCTCTACGCCTCCCTGGGCCCGGAAGCAGCCCAATACATGGTCCGGGGTACGGTGAACGTGGACACCCTGGTCTACTCCCTGTGGATGGCCTTCCTGTGCACCATCATTTGCCTGGTGCTGGGGTACCCGGCGGCGCTGTTCATGGCTGACCGGAAAATGAAGCTGGGGCCGTCCCTGGTGGTGCTGTTCATCATCCCCATGTGGATGAACTTCCTGCTGCGCACCATCGCCTGGATGAGCCTGTTGGAGGACCAGGGGCTCATCAATCAGGTGCTGCGCTTCCTGGGCTTTGAGGGCGCGCAGCTGATGTACAACTCCGGCGCCGTGCTCCTGGGCATGGTATACAACTTCCTGCCCTTCATGGTGTTCCCTATCTACACGGTGCTCAGCAAGCAGGACCCCAAGCTGGGCGAGGCGGCCCAGGACCTGGGCTGCAACGAGTGGCGCACCCTGGTGAAGGTGACCATGCCCCTGAGCCTGCCGGGGGTCATCAGCGGCATTACCATGGTGTTCATGCCCTCGGTGACCACCTTCTTCATCCCCCGGGTACTGGGCGGGGGCAACACGGTGATGTTCGGCGACCTGATTGAGTCGAAGTTCCTCACCGAAGGCAACTGGAACGTGGGCAGCGCCCTGAGCCTGATTATGATGGTGCTGATCCTCATCAGCCTGTCCATCCTGCGCAAGGCGGACCCCAAAGGGGAAGGAGGCGGCATCGCATGAGCAAGTTTTTCAAGCGGTTTTACCTGGGCATTGTGCTGGTGTTCCTCTATGTGCCCATCCTGGTGCTGATTATCCAGTCCTTCAACGGGGGCAAGAGCCGGGCCAAGTGGGAGGGCTTCTCCCTGCGCTGGTACGAGGAGCTGCTTCACGACCAGGCCATCCTGGGCGCGCTGCAGGTGACCCTCAGCGTGGCGCTGATCGCCATGGTGTTTTCCACGCTCCTGGGCACCCTGGCGGCCATCGGCATTTACAGCATGAAGCGCCGCCCCCAGTCCGTGATGATGACCCTCACCAACCTGCCCAACACCATGCCGGACATCGTCACCGGTATTTCCCTGATGCTGCTGTTCATCTTCACCAAGGTGGAGCGGGGCTACTTCACCATGCTCCTGGCGCACATCACCTTCGACACCCCCTACGTGATTCTCTCGGTGATGCCCAAGCTCAAGCAGATGAACAAGCACACCTACGAAGCCGCCCTGGATCTGGGGGCCACCCCCACCTATGCCCTGACCCATGTGCTGATTCCCGAGTGCAAGCAGGGCATCATCACCGGGGCCATGCTGGCCTTCACCCTGTCCCTGGACGACTTCACCATCAGCTACTTCACCACCAGCCCCCTGGTGCAGAACCTCTCCACGCTGATTTACTCCGCCGCCCGCAAGGGCATCAAGCCGTCCCTGAACGCGCTGAGCGCGCTGATGTTCGTCTCCCTCCTGGTGCTGCTGCTCATTGTCAACCGCCGCACCGCGGAGAAGAAGTAACCGCATGCAAGTTGCTTGCAGTAGCTTCCCCATACAAAACATCTTTTTTAGGAGGAAACGCCCCATGAAAAAGCTGCTTTCCCTGCTGCTGGTCGCCCTGCTGGTACTGCCCGCCGCCGCCCTGGCCGACGAGGTGGTCAACGTGTTCAACTGGTATGACTACATCGACGAAAGCGTCTTTGCGCAGTTCACCGAGGAGACCGGCATCCAGGTCAACGACATGTACTTCACCACCAACGAAGAGATGATGGTGCAGGTGGAGGCCAACCCCGGCGCCTTCGACGTGTGCTTCCCCTCCGAATACATCGTCGAGCGCATGCTGGAAAAGGATCTGCTAGCGGAGATCAACTACGACAACGTGCCCAACTTCCAGTACACCCTCGAGAGCCTGCAAAACCCCAGCTATGACCCCAATAACGCCCACTCCGTGCCCTACATGTGGGGCACCGTGGGCATCCTGTACAACACCACCATGGTATGGGAACCCGTGGATTCCTGGAGCATCCTGTGGGATACCCGGTACAAGAACAACGTGTTCATGCTGGACTCCATCCGCGACTCCATGGGCATTACCCTCAAGTACCTGGGCTACTCCATGAATACCCGGGACATCACCGCCCTGGAGGCCGCCAAGGCCAAGCTCATCGAGCAGAAGAACGCCGGCATCGTCAAGGCCTACCAGGTGGATGAAACCAAGGATAAGATGGTGGCCGGTGAGGCCGCCCTGGCCGTGATGTGGTCCGGCGACGCCCAGTACGCCATCGACCTGAACCCCGACCTGGCCTATGCCATCCCCAAGGAAGGCAGCAACGTTTGGGTGGACTGCATGGTCATCCCCAAGGACGCCAAGAACAAGGAGAACGCCGAGAAGTTCATCAACTTCCTCTGCCGCCCCGACATCGCCCAGAAGAACTGCGAAGCCATCTGGTACTCCTCCCCCAACACCGGCGCCATTGAGCTCATGGGCGAGGAATACACCAGCAACACCGTGATGAACCCCTCCGAGGAAGATATCGCCAACTGCGAATACTTCAACGACATTGACGAGGGCTTCCTGGCGGTGTACAACGCCCTGTGGCAGGAAGTGAAAAACGCCAAGTAATCTCCCGGATTTTCCCCCTTGACAAACCCGCGGAACCGTCCTATACTGCAATCAATCCTGAGGAATGAAGGGGAACATGCCCGCCATCCCGCCCGGCAGAGATTCCGCGCCATGGGCTGCAAGCGCGGAAGGGGAACGGCTTTGCGTGGATACCATCCCCGGACTTTGGGCGGCTCACGGCCGTTAGCCCGTGAATGAAGTGGGTTTCATTTGGAAACAAGCAGGGTGGAACCGCGGATGCGCAATTCAGGCATTCGTCCCGGCAGAAACGGCCGGGACGGGTGCCTTTTTCGTTCCCGGCGAGGTAAACACAACCAAACAAAAGGGAGGAAACATCGCCATGAAAATCATCTACAACGACGGCACCGTGGCCGAGTGCCCCGCGGAGGACGAACTGCACGTCATCCGTCACAGCGCGGCGCATATCCTGGCCCAGGCCATCAAGCACCTGTATCCCCAGGCGCACTTCGCCTACGGCCCCGCCACGGAGAAGGGCTTCCACTACGACGTGGACCTGGGCGACGTGAAGCTCTCCGACGAGGACTTCCCCGCCATTGAAAAGGAAATGCAATCCATCGTCAAGCAGAACCTGCCCATCAAGCCCTTCGCCCTTTCCCGGGAGGAGGCTGTGAAGCTCATGCAGGAGCGGGGCGAAATTTACAAGGTGGAGCACATCGCCGACCTGCCCGAGGACGCCACCCTGACCTTCTACCAGCAGGGGGACTACATCGACATGTGCGTGGGCCCGCACCTGTGCTACACCAAGGCCCTCAAGGCCTTCAAGCTCACCGCCCTCTCCGGCGCCTACTGGAAGAACGACAAGAACAACAAGATGCTCACCCGTGTCAGCGGCGTTGCCTTCCGCAACCAGGAGGAGCTGAGCGAATACCTCAAGATGATCGAGGAGGCCGAGAAGCGGGATCACCGGCGCATCGGCAAGGAAATGGGCCTGTTCATGCTCTGCGACGAGGGCCCCGGCTTCCCCTTCTTCCTGCCCAAGGGCATGGCCATCAAAAACGCCCTGGTGGACTACTGGCGTGAGATCCACTACAAGGCAGGCTATGTGGAGGTCTCCACGCCCCTGATTATGAACCGTCACCTGTGGGAGACCAGCGGCCACTGGGATCACTACAAGGACAACATGTACGCCACCAAGATCGACGATGAGGACTACTGCATCAAGCCCATGAACTGCCCCGGCGGCGTGATGGTCTACCGCAGCCAGCCCCACAGCTACCGTGAGCTGCCCATGCGTGTAGGCGAGCTGGGCATTGTGCACCGGCACGAGCTCAAGGGCGCGCTCCACGGCCTGTTCCGCGTGCGCTGCTTCACCCAGGACGACGCGCACATCTTCATGACCCGGGAGCAGATCCCCGATGAGATCGCCGGGGTGGTGCACCTGATTAACCAGGTGTACAACAAGTTCGGCTTTGACTACTTTGTGGAGCTGTCCACCCGCCCGGAGAACAGCATGGGCTCCGACGAGGACTGGGAGGACGCCACCAACGGCCTCAAGGCCGCCCTGGAGCGCCTGAACATGCCCTACATCCTCAACGAGGGCGACGGCGCCTTCTACGGCCCGAAGATCGACTTCCACCTGCGGGACAGCCTGGGACGCACCTGGCAGTGCGGCACCATTCAGCTGGACTTCCAGATGCCGCTGAACTTTGGCCTGGAGTACGTGGCCGAGGACGGCAGCCGCAAGCGCCCTATCATGATCCATCGGGTGTGCTTCGGCTCCATTGAACGCTTCATCGGCATCCTGACGGAGCACTTTGCGGGCAAGTTCCCCACCTGGCTGGCCCCCACCCAGGTGAAGGTGCTCCCCGTTTCCGACAAGAGCCTCGACTATGCCCGGCAGGTATACGAGCGCATGAAGGACAAGGGCATCCGCGTGGAGCTGGACGACCGCAACGAGAAGATCGGCTACAAGATCCGCTACGCCCGTCAAATTGACCGGGTGCCCTATATGCTGATCCTGGGCGAAAAGGAAACCGCCGAGCAGACGATCTCCGTGCGCGACCGTGCCACGGACGAAACCACCTCCTACACCCTGGACGAGTTCCTGGCCAAGCTGGAGCAGGAAATCAAGGACCGCGTGTAACCAATCACGCAGCGTGCCCCCGGAAGCATAGCTTCCGGGGGCGTTTTTGCATGCCGTGTGCGTTTGTTCATTCCTGATAGGCTGCCAGGTCGCTCTCCAGGCAGGCGCGCCAGCGGGCCACCCGCTCAATGTCCCACAACACCCCGTCGGCCAGGGCGGCCTGCAGGGCAAAAAGCCGCTGAAAGTCCTTGCTCTCCTTGGCCTGGGCCAGGGCCGGGGAGGTGACCGCCTGCGCGGCGGACTGAACATGCTCCAGGTGGGTCAGGCAGCTTTGCAAAAGCGTCCGGGCGTCCTGGTCCCATTCCCGGGCCAGCACCGTATCCAGCCGCTTCAGCGCCTGGGTGATTTCCTCCGGGGAACGCCCGGCGTAGTACTGCCGTTGCAGCCATAGCCAGATTTCCCCCATGAGGTTCCAGTCCTCGTGATAGGCGCCCCCGGTGAAGATCACCCCGCCCTTGTCCAGGGCAAAGTCCTCGTCCGCATGGATGGCGAAAAAGGGCATGCGGCCGCTGCGCTCGTGGAGCTTGAGCCAGTCCTCGGGCTGGAAGGCGTCCTCGCTGTCCATGGTGAACAGCGCCGTCCACAGGCCGCAGGGATGCTCCGCCACATGGAAGCGGCTGCGCTCGGGAATCAGCTCCCCGTAGGGATTGGGCGAAATCATCTCCGCCAGAAAGCCGCAGAATTCGCCGCCCTCCCACCGGGCGTGCCGGGCCACCTGCTCCAGGCGCCTTTGCAGGGTTTCCGGGGGCGCGTATTCCTCCTCCTCATGGAGCCAGTCCCCGTTGTCCAGCATGGCGCGAACCATGCGCAGCATGTCCTGCTGGCTGCCCACGGCCACCACCCGGGCGCGGTGCAATTTTCCCATGGTGTATCCCTCACTTTTGCGGCAGGTTGAGCATGTTGTCCACCACGTTGATGGCGGTGGTCAGGCGCTGGTTGTAGTCCCCGCGCACCACGATCATCTTGTCCTTGAAGCCAAACTCCTCGTACAGGCGCATGAGGCGTTCATCCAGCATTTCCCGGCGGGCCTGATCCCCGTTGAGGCGTTGGCCGTCGCTGACCCAGGCCACGTCCGGCGCCAGATACAGCAGCACGTCGTAGCGGTCGGGATTGATGTAGGCCTCCACCAGCTTGTTGCGGTGGCCCATGTACAGCTCGCTGTAATAATCGGTGACCACCGCGTCCGTATCGAAGAAGCACACCTTGTTGGCGGTGCGCAAGGCGTGGTAGTCCTGCTCCGCCTGGAGGTGCGCCATGCGGCCGAAGTCCTCGTCGGTGAAGATGCTCTCATCCCCGCCCAGGTAAATCTGGGCGTAGTACCGGCCCACCTCCTCGGACCAGGAGGTATTGAACAGCTTGGCCAGGCACTTGGTCAGGGTGGTTTTGCCGCAGCTCTCCGTGCCGGCAATGAGCACCTTTTTGGCGAAGAAAGGCCGGGCCGGGCCCAGGATGTAGTGCCAGTTGCCCAGGATGTTGTGGCGGATCTCCGTGGCGGAGATGGGGTAGCGGCTCCGGGCGGGGTCAAAGAGCACCATTTCGCTCTCGGGGAAGTAGGATTGCAGGGTCGCCTCGTACTCCCGGTCCCCCACAAAGAAGGCGTCGATGCCCTCGGGCACCACTTCCCGCATCCGGGCCGACCAGGCGGCCCACCCCGCGGGGTACTCGGGGATGTCCGTCTCGTCCAGCACGCGGACCACGATGTGGTCCATGTCCTGCACCTGCTGGCACAGCCACTGCTTGCGCAGCTGGTAGGTAATCACCGGCATGCCGGCCTCCCGGCAGATTTTTTCCGTTTGGCGGCGGTTGTCGGAAATGACCACCACCAGCTTCTCGCACCGGGTGGATGCCTCAATAATCTGGTACAGATGCCCGCGGTGCGGCGGGCAGAACCGGCCGAAGTATACGCCTGTCTTGTACATGGTTGATTCCCTCCGTATACCCGGGAACGCCCCGGGAAACAATCCTCTGATAAGGGAGCTGTCAGCGCGGCCACTCCGATTCCGGCAGCAGGATGCCACCCTGCCGCAGGCCGAAAACAAACCGCACATACCCTTCCTGCAGGGGCACAAAGCGCTTTTCCCGGATCATTTGCAGGATCTCCTCCGCCGTGGCCCAGGCCACCTCCGCCACCTCACTGGGCTGCAAGCGAAGGGAGGACAGGTCCACCGCCTGCTCCACCAGGAAGTAATCGTCAAAGGTGCGCCCCTGGTTGATGGTGAAGGCGGGACGCCTGCCCGTCAGCTCCACCTCGAGGCCCAGCTCCTCCCGTGCCTCCCGCATGGCGGCCCGGGCGGTGTCCTCCCCGGCCAGGGCGCCGCCTCCGGTGGTGATGTCCCACAGCCCGGACCAGTACTTTTTGAAGGGCTGCCGCCGCTGGATCAGGATGCGGCCGTCCGGGTGAAAGACCAGGATGTGGGCCATCAGATGATAGATTCCCTCGGGCAGCTTTTCCCCCCGCTCCGCCGTGCGGCCCAGGGGACGGCGCTGCGCGTCGTATAAATCCATGCGTTCCATGTATTTTTATTCCTTTTCATGCCTTTGGGTGAAACCATAGATGCCAATGGCCGCCGCCACCGCCAGGTTCAGGGAGTCGATGCGGTCGTTGGAGGGAATGCGCACAGGCTGGCCCATGCCCGCAAACTCCCCGGGCAGGCCGCTGCCCTCGTTGCCGAAAACCAGGGCATAGCGCTCCGGCACGGGCTCCGCCAGGGCCTCGGGCAGGGAACAGGAACCATCCAGCATAAAGGGATACAGGGCATGCGCCGGATAGTCCGCCCGGTACCGGGCAAAATCATCATAGACCCTTAGGCGCAGGGAGAACATGCTGCCCATGCTGGCACGCACCACCCGGGGATCGAACAGGTCCACGCAGGGGCGGATGAGCGCCACGTCCTCCACCCCAAAGCCCAGGGCGGTGCGCAGGATGGTCCCCACGTTGCCGCAGTCCGAGGGGTTGTGCAGCACCACATGGGGTTTGTCCCCGTTCAGCGTGTCCTGAAACTTGGTAAACACCACCGCCGCAAAGCAGTTCTCCTTCCCGGAGACGCGGGCCAGGACCTTGTCGGCCTCCTCCACGCGGACATGATGACGCTGCGCCAGGACGATGAGCTTCTCCGCGCCCTCGGTACCCGCGGCCTTGGTATGCAAAAGCAGCCGCCGGGCGCAATCGGCCCGGTGGAGCAGGCATTCCATGGCGGGAAAAATTCCGGGGGCATAGGCGTAATCCAGTTCCGATTTATAGGGCGACAGGGCGGGCATGGTTTCTCCTCTTTCCCGGTAGCGGCTCCGGCGCAGGCTTACTCCTGCTTGCCGAAGAGCGCCTTTGTAAATTCCTTGGCGTCAAAGGGCTGGAGGTCGTCAATGCCCTCGCCCACGCCGATGTACCACACGGGCACGTTCAGCTCCTGGCGGATGGACAGGGCGATGCCGCCCTTGGCCGTGCCGTCCAGCTTGGTAAGGATGATGCCGCCGATCTCCGCAAACTCCTTGAAGGTGCGGGCCTGGTTCAGGCCGTTCTGGCCGGTGGTGGCGTCCAGCACCAGGATGCAGCGCACGTCCGCCTCGGGATATTCCCGGTCGATCACCTTGCGCATCTTGGCCAGCTCATCCATCAGGTTCTTTTTGTTGTGCAGCCGGCCGGCGGTGTCCACGATGAGCAGGTCGGCCTCCTGGGCCTTGGCGGCCTTCACCGCGTCGAACACCACGGCGGCGGGGTCTGCGCCCTCCTCATGCTTGATGATGGGCACCCGGGCGCGCTCGGCCCAAATGGTCAGCTGCTCGGCGGCGGCGGCGCGGAAGGTATCCCCCGCGCAGAGCATCACCTTGCGGCCAATGGACTGAAAGCGCAGGGCCAGCTTGCCGATGGTGGTGGTTTTGCCCACGCCGTTGACGCCCACCATGAGCATCACCATGGGCCATCGCAGGGGCGGGCGGGGGATATCCATCTGGGCGGCGATGATGTCCATGAGTGCCTGGCGGGCCTGCCCGGCATAGCGCAGGTTCTGCTTTTTCACCTGCTCCCGCAGCTCGTCCAGGATCACGGTGGTGGCCTTCACGCCGCAGTCCGCCAGGAGCAGAGCATCCTCCAGCTCCTCATAGAAATCCTCGTCGATTTTCCGATCCTCCCGGGTAATTTCGTCCACCTTTTCGGTGAGGTTTCCCCGGGTTTTACTCAGGCCCGAAAACAGGCGGGCAAATAATCCTTTTTTTTCTGGCATGATGTACAGGCATCCTTTCCCATGGGAATATTACAGCATGGATAGTGTAACACAGGGGGCGGAGGGATGCAAGGCTTTGCGCCATCGCCCCGGCGCAAAAAGCCCTCTTTGCAAGCGTTGCCAAATCGTGTATAATAAGAAACTGGATTTACTTGTTCATTTTTCCAAATACAAGATCATGCGCGCCGTTTTCCGGCGCGGGAAGGATGGAGATGCCCTGTGACCCAGCCCTTACGCAGAACGAAGATCGTGTGCACCATGGGCCCGAACCTGTTTGAAAAGGGGCTCATCAAGCCCCTGATGCTGGCGGGTATGGACGTGGCCCGGTTCAACTTTTCCCACGACACCCATGAAAACCACCTCAAGCGCTACCAGGAGGTATGCCGCCTGCGGGAGGAGCTGGGGTTGCCCGTGGCCACCATGCTGGACACCAAGGGCCCGGAGATCCGCATTGGCACCTTTGGGGAAAACAGCGTTACCCTGGACGCCGGTCAGCTGTTCACCCTGACCACCGAGGACGTGGTGGGCGATGAGACCCGCGTCAGCGTCAGCTACAAAGATTTGCCCCGGGATGTGAAGCCCGGCTGCTCCATCCTCATTGACGACGGCCTGGTGGGCATGACCGTGGAGCGGGTGACGGATACGGAGGTTTGCTGCAAGGTGAACAACAGCGGCACCATCTCCAACCGAAAGGGCGTCAACATCCCCGATGTGCACCTGACCATGCCCTTCATCAGCGACAAGGACCGGGAGGATATCCTTTTCGCCATTGAAAACGGCTTTGACTTCATTGCCGCTTCCTTTACCCGCAACGCCGACGACATCATGCAGATCCGCCACATTATGGCGGAGAAGAACTGCACCTCCATCAACATCATCGCCAAGATTGAAAACATGGAGGGTGTGGAGCACATTGACGAGATCCTCCGGGTAGCGGACGCCATCATGGTGGCCCGGGGTGACATGGGCGTGGAAATTCCCCTGGAGGAAGTCCCCGTCCTGCAAAAGCTCCTCATCAAAAAGTGCTACGCCGCGGGCAAGCCGGCCATCACCGCCACGCAGATGCTGGACTCCATGATGAAGTCTCCCCGCCCCACCCGGGCGGAAACCACCGACGTGGCCAACGCCATTTACGACGGCACCAGCGCCATTATGCTCTCCGGGGAAACCGCCGCGGGCATGTATCCCCTGGAGGCCGTGGAGACCATGGCGCGCATTGCCATGCGGGCCGAGGCCAGCATTGACTACGAGGGCCGCTTCCGCAAGCGCGCCTACGGCACCTCCACCAATGTGACCAGCGCCATCAGCCACGCCACGGTCACCTCCGCCCACGACCTGCGCGCCAGTGCCATTATCACCGTAACCAAGTCCGGCACCACGGCCCGGGTCATTTCCAAGTACCGGCCCAACTGCGCCATCATTGGCTGCACCACCTCCGAAACCGTATGGCGTCAGCTTTCCCTGAGCTGGGGTGTTGTGCCGCTGATGATTCAGGAGGAGAGCAACACCGACGATCTTTTCGAGCACGCGGTGGACAGCGCCGTGAACGCCGGGCTGATCAAGGATGGGGAATTGGTGTATTTCTATTAACGCTGCCGCTGCATTGGGTGATGGAAGGGACTTGCTGTTCTA
>USCR01000063.1 GCA_900553295.1 uncultured Eubacteriales bacterium
CCACGGCGGGGTGCTGACCGGGAGGCGTTGCTTGCTGCCTTCATTTGGATGCTTGTGTGGGGAGGTATGATCCATGGGGCGAAAACTTCTTTGGTGGTGCCTGCCTCCGGTGCTGTTGATGACCATGCTGCTGTGCGTGTGCGCCGGGAGCGTGCCGCTCTCTCCCGGGGAGACTCTGCAAATCCTGTGGCGGGGTCTTACGGGGACGGAGGCCGGCGGTTCAGGGGAGGCCATTATCTTGCGGGTGCGGCTGCCCCGGGTGCTCTGCGTGGCGCTGACGGGGGCTTCCCTTTCCCTGTGCGGGGCGGCCATGCAGGGATTGTTGCGCAACCCCCTGGCGGATGGTTCCACCCTGGGGGTTTCCTCCGGGGCTTCCCTGGGGGCTGTGCTGGCCATTGTGCTGGGGATGCAGTTCCCGGGCCTGCCTTTTGCGGGCACCATGGTCATGGCCATGCTTTTCGCCTTCGGTTCCCTGGCCTTGATTTTGACCCTGGCCTATGCCCTGGACCGCAGCCTGGCCACGGGCACGATTATCCTCATCGGCGTGGTATTTTCGATGTTTGTCTCCAGCCTGATGAACCTGCTGATCACCTTTGCCGGGGAGAAGATCAAGTCCATTACTTTCTGGACGCTGGGTTCCCTTTCCGGCAGTACCTATGTGAATGCCCTGACGCTGCTTCTTGCCTTGACCGTTTGCGGCGGCGTGCTGCTGGCCCTGGGGGGAGCGCTGAACGCCTTTGCCCTGGGGGAGGAGCAGGCGCAGCACCTGGGGGTATCCGTGCGGCGGGTGAAGCTGACGGTGATGGCGGCGGTGTCGGTGCTGCTGGGCGTGTGTGTGTCCATTGGCGGCACCATCGGCTTTGTGGGGCTGGTGATTCCCCACATGGTACGCCTGGTGCTGGGGCCGGACCACCGCCGGCTGTTGCCTGCGTCGATGCTGGCGGGGGCGGTGTTCCTTTTGCTGGCCGATCTGGTGGGGCGGACGCTGCTCAGTCCCATTGAATTGCCCATCGGGGTGGTGACTTCCCTGGTGGGGGCGGTGGCGTTTCTGGTAATCTTTTACCGTTCCAGAAAGCGGGGGAATGCGTGATGATGCTGTCTGTGCGCGGGCTCAGCGCGGGCTATGGCGGGCTGGATGCCGTGCGGGAGGTGTCCTTTTCCCTGGAGCCGGGGCAATGGCTAATGATCTGCGGGCCCAACGGCGCCGGCAAGTCCACCCTGGTCAAGGCGGTGACGGGCACGCTTCCCTTTCAGGGAACCGTGGCGCTGTACGGGCAGGACGTGCGCCGCATGAAGCCTGCGGCGCTGGCCCGGCGGATGGCGGTGCTTTCCCAGCGGGTGCATACGGAGTATGACTTCACCGTGGAGCAGGTGGTGGCCCTGGGGCGTTACGCGCACAGGAGGAGCTTCCTGCGTTCTGGTGATCCGGAGGGGGAAGCGCACATTGACCGGGCGCTGGCGGCGGTGGGGCTGACGGACAAGCGTACCGCGCGGCTCAGCGAGCTATCCGGCGGCGAAGTCCAGCGGGCCTTTTTGGCCCAGGTGTTTGCCCAGGACCCGGAGCTGCTCATCCTGGACGAGCCGGCAAACCACCTGGACGTGACCTATCAGAAGCAAATTTTCGATTTGATTGACCAATGGCGGCAGGTACCCGGCCGGGCGGTAATGGCCGTGGTGCATGACCTGAACCTGGCGAGGCGATACGGTACCCATGCCCTGCTGCTGGACCGGGGTCACATGGCCGCGGCGGGGGAAATTGGCGCGGTGCTGACGGGAAACCGCCTGGCGGAGGTTTATGGCATGGACGTGCTGGGCTGGTTGCGGGAGATGCTGCGCTGCTGGGAAACGTCTCTGACGAAAAATTAACAAATTTTGCGAAAAACCCTTTTCAATTTGTGGAAAAGCGGGTATACTAATCCCGTCCGGCAAACCCAAGCGGCGACGTGCGGCGGAGGCGGACGAAAGCGACAGACTCCTGATTGAGCGCCCGGGGGACAACCCAGGCGCAAGATGGGAAAGGGGGACAAAAGATGCGGCGTACAACAGGCGTCCCCTAGCGTGAACGGGGGACGCCGTTTTTTTCCGAAGAAGGGAGAGGTGCTTCCATGGACGGCAAGCGGCTGGGCTTTGTGGGCATCGTCATTGAGGAGCGAGCCATGGCGGCAAAGGTGAATGAAATTCTTTCCGCCTTTGGCGGCATCATTCGCGGCCGGCTGGGCGTGCCCGATCCGCAGACGGGAAACGGGGTCATCAGCCTGATTGTGGAAGGCAGCAACGACCAGCTGGGCGCCATGACCGGCCGGCTGGGCAATCTGCCGGGCGTTACGGTGAAAAGCGCCCTGGTGAGTCAGAAAACAAAAACGGAAAGGTGAGGAAAATCAAAATGAAAAGATTTCTTTCGGCGCTGATGGCGCTGTGCCTGGTACTTTCTCTGAGCGCTTGTGCCGTGGCGGAGGATGCCGTGCGCGTGTACGCGCTCATGGGCCCCACGGGCATCGGCATGGTGCAGATGATGGATCAGAACGACGGGACGTATGCCTTCACCCTCTCCGGCGCGCCGGATGAGGTGGTGGCCGCCGTGGCTAGCGGCAACGCGGACATTGCCGCCGTGCCCACCAACCTGGCCGCAACCCTGTACCAGAAGACCAGCGGCAATGTGCAGCTGCTGGCCCTGAACACCCTGGGCGTGCTGTCCATCCTCACCACGGACGACAGCATCCAGACCGTGGAGGACCTGGCGGGCAAGACCATCTACGCCACGGGCCAGGGCTCCACCCCGGAATATGTGCTCAACTACATCCTGGATGCCTTTGGTCTGACCGACAGCGTCACCGTGGAATACAAGGCGGAGCATGCCGAGCTGGCTACCCTGGCCGCCGCGGGCGAGGTGGACATCGCCATGCTGCCTGAACCCAACGTGACCAGCGTGCTTATGCAGAACGACCAGTTCCGCATTGCCCTGGATGTGACGGAGCTGTTCAACCAGGCCGCGGAGCTGAAGGGACAGGCGGGCGCCGTGATGTCCATGGGCGGTGTGATTGTGCGCAAGGACTTTGCCCAGGCAAACCCCGAAAAGGTGGCGGCGTTCATGGAAGCCTACGCGGCCAGCGTGGAGTTTGTAAACAGCGACGTGGAAGCCGCCAGCAAAATGGTGGAGGAGCAGGGCATCATGCCCAAGGCGGCCGTGGCGGCCAAGGCTATCCCCAACTGCCACATTGTCTTTATCACCGGGGAAGAGATGAAGGCGCAGATTGAGCCCTTCTTCCAGGTGCTCTTTGACGCCAACCCCGCTTCCGTGGGCGGCGCATTGCCCGATGCGGATTTCTATTACATGGCGGAATAAGACAAGCCATTTGGCTGGCTCCGGCAGGGAATTATTTTCCCCGCCGGGGCGCGCCGGAGGGGCCCCGGCCTCTTCGGCGCTTTTCATACGCGCGCAGGGCCTGCACGGCATGGAAAGTGGCCGGGAAAAAAGCATGGCGGAGGGAAAACGTATGGTAAAGCGGCTGGGACGGCGGGTGCTGCTGCCGGTGGCGTTCTGGCTGGCGGTGTGGGAACTGTGCTACCGGGCGGTGGGGCAGGATCTGCTGCTGGCTTCCCCCGGACAGGTGGTGGCGTACCTGGCGGGGGGCATGAACGCTACCTTCTGGGGTTGTGTGGGCATGTCGCTGGTGCGCACCGGGGCGGCGTATGTCCTGGGCGTGGTGCTGGGGGTGGCTCTGGCGGTGCTGTGCCATTGGGCGCCCTTGCTGGGGGAAGTGATCCGCCCGGCACTGGCGGTGGTGCGGGCCACGCCGGTGGCCTCCTTTATCATCCTGGCGCTGGTGTGGCTCTCCGCGGGGAATGTGCCCATTCTGGCGGGACTGCTGATGGTGGTGCCGGTGGTTTATGCCAACGTGACCCAGGGGATTGAGGCCGCCGACCCGCAGCTGCTGGAAATGGCGCGGATGTTCGGGTGGAAGCGGCCCAAGGTATGGCGGCGCATCCTGCTCCCCACGGCGCTGCCCCCCTTCCTGGCTGCCTGCGAGGCCTGCGTGGGCATGTGCTTCAAGGCGACCATTGCCGCGGAGGTGATCGGTGTGCCCCGCAATGCCATGGGCACCCAGCTGTATCATGCCAAGATTTACCTGCAAACCGACGCGCTGATGGCCTGGACCGTGGTGATTATCCTGCTGAGCATGGTGACGGAAAAACTCCTGCGGGAGGCCATCGAAAGGGGGCGGCGGCGTGTCCATCATCCTTGAGGGGGTTAGCAAATCCTTTGGGGAGCGCCGGGTGCTGCAAAATGTCAACCTCACCCTGCCGGACCGGGGAGCGGTATGCTTTTTCGGGCCTTCGGGTTGCGGAAAAACCACCCTGACCCGGCTGATTTGTGGTCTGGAGCGGCCGGACGCGGGACATATCCGCCGGCCGGAAGGCCTGCGCTTTTCCTGCCATTTTCAGGAGGACCGGCTGCTTCCCTGGTATACCGCCGAGGAAAACCTGACCCTGGCCCTGGGCAGCCGGGAGCAGGCGCAAATGTGGCTGGAGCAAACGGGCCTGGCCGATGCGGGGGCGCTGTACCCTGGGGAGCTTTCCGGGGGCATGCGCCGCCGGGTGTCCCTGGCCCGGGCGCTGGGCTATCCCAGCGACGTGCTGGTGCTGGACGAACCCCTGCGGGAGCTGGATGCCGCAACCTGCCAGCGTATGCTGGAGCTGATTGCCCGCAGCCGGGGAAACAGGCTGCTCCTCCTGGTCACCCATGATCTTTCCCAGGCGGAAGCCCTGGGCTGCACCCTGGTGCGGGAGCCCTTTGCCGGGCATCCGCAGGCGTGAAGCGCCTGGAGGGCAGCGCGCCAGTCTTTGCCAATTTCCGCGCCCTGCTTCGACGGTGAAAGCACACATATCGCGGTATGCTGGAGCCAATCGCTGGAGGTGAGGCGTATGGATCAGCAGACCGTGCCCGTGGCGCGGAGCAAAAAACAAAAGCCGGCCAGATGGGAGTCCCAGGCCAAGGGAGGGATACGGCCGGAAACATTGCGGGAGATAAGGCGGATCGCTGCGGAGATGATCGCGCCTTTTCTTTTGGGATTTTCAGAGGTGATGGGCGTTCCTTCGGGGTTGCAGGCGGCGTATATGGGCGCGGTGGCCGTACGGGGGGAAAGCCTGCTGTGGCCCCTGTGTGGCTGCCTATTGTCCCTGGGCATGCGCGCCCTGTGGGGGCTGACGGTCCCATGGACGGCTCTGATCAGCTGGGGGCTGATGCTCTGGGGACCGCGGGTGCTGTTCCGCCAGCGGGTGGAGCGGCTGATGCTGTACACGGGGATAGCGCTGCTCCCGGGCTTTATCCTTGCCCTGGTGGAGGGACAGCCGGAGGCGGTCATCCTGGGTGCTGCGTCGGTGCTTATGGGGGTGTTCAGCGCGCCCGTATTTCTCCGGGCGCTCATTGCCTGGAAAACACCCGGGATGATTACCCAAACCGAGGATACGGTGAGCGTATGCTTTCTGGTGGCCATGCTGCTGGGCGGCGGCAGCCGGCTCTCGCTGTTTGGCTTGCAGGTGGGCATGGTGGGCGCGGCCTTTTTGACGGTGGGCGCGGGGTTCTACCTGGGAAGCGGCGCAGGGACGCTCATGGGCATGCTGGGGGGCATCAGCATGGCGGCGCAGGGCTATCCCATGGACCTGGCGGTGGCGCTGGGCGCGGGGGGATTCCTTGCCGGATTGACCCGGCGGCGGGAAAGCGCACCCTTGAGCGCCTTTGCCTTTGCGGTGGGCTGTGGCACGGTGCTGCTGTTTTCCGGACGCCTGCGGGCGGGATGGATCACCGGGGGACTGCTGGGTACGGCCGCCCTGGCGCTGTATCCGCCGGTGGGGCGCAAATGGCTGGGGGATACCTTCCGGCGCCTGGGCAATGTGCGCCGCCTGGCGGAGGACCAGTATGCGGCCCTGTGGCTCACCCGCTGGGAGCACACCATGGAGGAGATGGCCTCCCAGGTGCCCATGCCCTGGGCGGACAAGCCCCCCCATGATACGGCCTGGTGGCGGGGACGCCTGTGCGCCGGATGTCCCCTGGAGGGGGAATGCCGTTGCCTGGAGGATCAGCGCTCCCTGGACAAGGCGGAGGAGGTTTGGGCCCGGCGGGGTGAGGACGAGCAGAGCTTTTTGCAGGCCATGGAAGGCCTCCGGGGCATGGGCTGCGCCCGGCTGTACCTAATGCGGGAGCGCATGGCGGCCCTGCGCCGGGAGGATAGCCTGCGCCAGGCCGCGCTGCACCGGGCATCCTATGAAAGGGAGATGGTACGCACCCATCTGCTGGCGGCATCCGGGGCGGCCAAGGCCCTGGCGGAAATCTCCACCGGCGAGGACTGGTGGGAGGCCGTGATGATCCGCCGGGTGCAGAGCGCCCTGGGGGAGCGCTCCTTTCCCGCGGAGCTGCTTTTTGCCCGCCGGCTGCGGGGCAGGGCTTGCCTGGGCTTCCGCGAGGTGGCTACGCTGCCCCTGGGCAAGGTGGAGGAACAGCTGCGGCAGCTGATGGAAGAGGAAGTGGGGCTGCGCCTGGAGCCGGCGCGCCGGGAGGAGGGCGTCCTGGTGTTTGACGAGTTGGCTCCCTGGCGGGTGGAGGGCGGCTGGGCTGCCAGGGCCCTGGAAGAAGATACGGAGATGATGGGCAACGGGGATGCGGTGCTCATGTGCCGTTTGCCGGATGGGAGATTCCTTGGCGCGCTTTCCGACGGTATGGGCCATGGACTCCACGCCCACATGGAGAGCACCCGAACCCTGGAACTGCTCCGGCTATGCCTGCAGGCCGGGTACACGGTGGAGCAGACCCTTACCGCCGTGAACGGCATGATGCTCAGCGCCAATCAGGGGGAGGAATATGCCACGGTGGACCTGCTGGTGCTGGACCCCTGGCTGGGCCGGGCGGAGCTGCATAAGCTGGGCGCCTGTTACAGCGTGCTGGTTTGTGGCGGCCGGGAAACCTTGCTGGAGGGCGCGGCGCTGCCCTTGGGTATCCTGGAGGAAGTGGAGCCCCTGAGCACCAGCTTCCATCTGGAGGACGGGCAGCAGCTTTTCCTGATGAGCGACGGCATCACCGATGTGCTGGAGGAAAGCGAGCTGCGGGCTGCATGCCTGCGCTCCGCCGGGGAAACCACGGCGGAGGACGCCGCGGCGGCACTGCTGCAATGCGCCCTGAATGCCGTGGGAGACTCTCTCCATGACGATGCCAGCTGTGCGGTGATCCGGGTGAGTCACCGTAAGAAGGAAGACAAACGAAAGAAGAAGACGGAGGCGCCCGACGGTGATGCGCTTTCCTGATGCGGAACCTGGGCAGGAAACAAAGCCAATATGGACGAGCTGCCATGGAATAAAGGCCATGGCAGTTTTTTCATATGCGCCGCACTGGGTTTATGCCAAGACAGGAGAAGGACATGCCTGACAAAAAGGCTGTACATTTGCCACGAAACGTGATATAATAATAGACAAGTTTTGCATGAAAGGTGATGAACCGGGTGGATTCCGCAACAAGCGACCAAGGCTGGAAGCAAAAGGCCATACGGCCTGAACGGGTGATGGCGGCAGGATTTCTGGCACTGATTGTGGCAGGCGGACTGCTGCTGTCCCTGCCCATTGCCACGGTGGACCGTCAGAGTATTGGGTTATTCAACGGCCTGTTTACGGCTACCTCAGCGGTGTGCGTAACGGGGCTGGTGGTGGTGGACACGGGGCCGACGTTTTCGCTTTTTGGACAATGCGTACTGATGGCGCTGATCCAGACGGGCGGCCTGGGATTTATGATCTTCGCTACCCTGGTGATGCTGGCGCTGGGACGGCGGGTTTCTCTGCGTGACCGCATGATGATCCGCGAATCCATGAACGCCACAACCTTGTCGGGATTGATCCGGCTTACGCTGTGGTACGGCGGCCTGGCCCTGGGCATTGAGCTGATTGGCGCGGCGCTGCTGAGCATTCGCTTTGTCCCGGCGCTGGGATGGGGACGGGGCATCTATTATGGCGTGTTCCACTCCATCAGCGCCTTTTGCAACGCTGGCTTTGACCTGTTTGGAAACTATGCCAGCCTCACCGGCTTTGCCCAGGACCCCTTGGTGGTGCTGACCATTGCCATGCTGATTATCCTGGGCGGACTTGGTTTTTCCGTGCTGTTTGAAGCCGTGCACTGTATGGGTGCGCCCCGCAGGCTATCCCTTCACACGCGCCTGGTGCTGGGCATGACGCTGCTGCTGCTGGTGGTGGGCACACTGTTTTACCTGGCGCTGGAATGGAACAATCCGGCCACCCTGGGGGCGGAAGGCATGGGCATAGGCGGAAAAGTGATGAATGCTTTCTTCCAGTCCGTAACCATGCGCACCGCCGGGTTCAATACGGTGGACCTGGCAGGCATGCGGGAAGCGTCCAAGCTGATGTCCGTGATCCTGATGTTCATTGGCGCGTCTCCGGCATCCACCGGCGGCGGCGTTAAGACCACCACCGTAAGCCTGCTGATTTTGCTGGTGCTTAGCGTGATACGCGGCCAGGATGAGGTCAACGTGATGAAACGCCGGCTGCCGGCGGACCTGATGCGCCGCGCCCTGGTGATTCTGGTAATCAGCCTGGTGGTTGTCCTGGTGGGCACCATGGTGCTCACGGTGGCAGAGCGGGAAGAAAAGGATTTCCTGGACCTGCTGTTTGAAGGCATGAGCGCCTTTGGCACGGTGGGCGTGTCGGCGGCGGGAACGCCCACCCTCAGCCCGGTGAGCAAGGCGACGCTGATTCCTATGATGTATCTGGGCCGCGTGGGGCCGCTGACCCTGGCCCTGGCACTGGCGCACAAGAGCACCGCAACGCAGAAACATCTGCGCTATCCGGAAGAAAAAATCATGATTGGTTAATGGAGGAACGTATGAAAAGTACTCGAAAGCAATATCTTGTCCTTGGGCTGGGCCGCTTTGGCGACAGCCTGGCGCGAAACTTGTGCAAGCTGGGCCATGAGGTGCTGGCGGTTGATAAGGATACGGAGCTGGTGGAGGCCCTGGCCCCCTATGTGACGCAGGCGGTGCAGGCGGACGCCACGGAGGAGGCGGCCCTGGAGGCACTGGGCATCCGGAACTTTGACGCGGCCATTGTGGCCATTGGCAACGTGCGGGATTCCATACTGGTCAGCGTACTTTGCAAGGAAGCGGGCGTACCCTATGTGGTGGCCAAGGCGGTGGACGAGCTCCATGCCAAGGTGCTGCGCAAGGTGGGGGTGGATCGGGTCATTTACCCGGAGCGGGACATGGGACTGCGGGTGGCCAAGTCCCTGGTGTCTCCCAATTTCCTGGAAATGATTGAACTGAATAACGAATATGCTCTGGTGGAGGTGCGCTGCCCGGAGGAGTGGTGTGATCAGTCCCTGATGGCCTTGAATATCCGGCGCAACTGGGGCGTTAGCATCATTGCCATTCACCGGAACAAGGAGTTCCTGGTGTCTCCTGGCGCGGATGCAGTGCTGCATTCCGGCGATGTGCTGCTGGTGCTGGGAACACAGAAAGCCATCGACAAGATTAACGAAAAGTGAGGATGCCTATGGAACGTGTGGGGGAGCGCAACATGGCCGACGCCATGGCACAACCGTTCTTTTTCCCGGGTGGGGAGCATGGCGTGCTATTGATCCATGGATTTACGGGCAGCAGCGGCCATATGCGCTTGCTGGGAGAGCACCTACACGCGGTGGGATTTACTGTCCGCGGCATTAACCTGCCCGGACATGGCAGCCGCCTGGAGGACATGGGTAAATATACCTGGAAGGACTGGTTGCAGGCGTCCAAAATGGCGGTGGCGGAGATGCAGGAGCAATGCCGCTATGTGAGTGTAGCGGGGTTGTCCATGGGGGGCGTGCTGACACTGCTGGTGGCGGAGCAGATGGAGATTACCGCCGCGGCCCCCATTTCGGCCCCCATGGGCGTACAGAACCGTTTTCTGCCCTTCGCCCGGCTGGGCTCCCTGGTGATGAAAACGACCTATTGGCAGCGGGATCGCGAGCGGGAGCTGCTGCTGGATCAACGGTATGATTACGGCTATGCGGGCTTTCCCACCAAATCGGCGGCGGATCTGTACCACCTGATGCGTCTGGCCCGGCGAAACCTGTATGCCGTTACGTGTCCGGTGCTGGTGGTACAGTCCCGTAAGGATGAGACCATCACCGCCGATAGCGCGGAAGTCATTGTGAACGGCGTTAGCAGCCAGCGCCGGGGCGTGATGTACCTGGAGGACGTGCCGCACGTGTGCACCATTTCCCGGGAGCATGCGCATATCGCTCAGGCCCTGGAGGAGCTGTTCCGCAAGGCGGAAACCGAAAAGACCGCGTGAGTCCTTTGCCAGGGGGTTCCTCCTGGAGTACCTAAGAAAATATTCAAATAATGTAAAAAAAAAGCTTGACATTTGGAACGCTTTCGTGTATTATATTTCTTGTCGCCGCAAGCGGTGCACACAGACCGAAAGCGGTCTTATCGCGGGGTGGAGCAGTTTGGTAGCTCGTCGGGCTCATAACCCGAAGGTCGTAGGTTCGAGTCCTACCCCCGCAACCAAATGGCTCCGTAGCTCAGTTGGCTAGAGCATTCGGTTCATACCCGGAGTGTCATAGGTTCGAATCCTATCGGAGCCACGCAGAACAGGTTCATGAGATGTCTCATGGGCCTGTTTTTTTGTTTTGAACAGAGAACCCCTATCCGCATGGTGAGAAGCATCCAAAGAAGTATCTGTGGGAACCGCCGGGCAGCGCCCTGACAAAACGGCTTTCCGGTGGGGACAGCATGAACAACAGGGCACGGCCTCCTCAGTGGCGAGAATCTGTCCGAAGCCAGCGGGACGGTTGTGCCAGGCGCCTGCGCAGGGCGTTTTTTGTTTGCTGGGGGATAGGATTGCGGGCACATCCAAGCACGGAAATAAAAATGGACCAAGGCTGCAAGAAAACAAGAACAGTGCATATATTGGAATTAATATGCAAAATGTAAAAACATGGTAGCGTGATTTACGCCATGAGCGATGACTACCTGCTGTTCATCGTGGCGGCGCTGGTGATGTGCCTTGTGGCGGCGGACTGGCGGTCTACTTCTCCTACAAGATCTCCCGGCCCATTCAGCGGATCTATTCTTCCATTGGGGACAAGACGGGGGAAGAGCCCAAGTCTCTCCAGAATGTGAGCCAGCGGTTCAGCTTTTTCCTCAGCAACTATCAGGAGGCGAAGGAGGAAGAGCGGTCCCTGCGCACCAGCTTTGTGGAGATGGCGGTGCTGCGCCTGCTCTCGGGACACGATACCCATATTCAGGACCTGACCCGTCAGCTGGAGCGGAAATGCGCCTTCACAGATCCGGTGTACCAGCTGTGTGTGGTGGAGGTGACCTTCAGCCAGGAGCAGGAGGCCTTCCGGGACACGGAACGGATCAACATGCAGCTGAACTTCCGCGGCGATTTGGCGGAGCGGGACGTAACCCTGCCGGCCCACAGCCTGTACCGTGGCCTGCGGGCGGATGTGGAGCTCCCCGGCGGCATTGTGGCCAAGCGCAAGCTGCTGAACGAATTTTATCACGAGCTGACGGACATGCAGGGCATCGGCAGCGAATCCAACCTTACGGCCAGCATTGTGGCCTATGTGGAAAAGCATTACTCCAGCGACCTGTACCTGGAACGGATTGCCCAGGAGCTGGGCCTGTCGGTGAAATACATTTCCAAGGTGTTCAAGGAAAAGACCGGACGAAACCTGTCGGACTATATTAACGAAGTGCGCATCCAGCATGTCAAGGAGATGCTGATGCAAACGGATATGAGCATTGCCAGCATCAGTGAGGCGGCGGGGGTCTACTCCCGCTCCACGCTCATTCGCCTGTTCCGCAAGTATGAGGGGGTAACCCCCAGCGAATACCGGGAACTGGCGCACGGCCAGAAGAACTGAATGCATACATACAGGAGGGAAATGCCTTGAAAAGGGAAGACGGATACATTCGTTATGCCGGCGATGAATCGCCTAACCTGGTCTTTCACGATGGCGGACTGCGCCCGGCGGTGGGCACGTGGAACGTGCAGGTGGTGCGCGCCAACCGCGCCCATCCCGAGTGCGCCGAGGGTGTAGGCAACACCTACAACCATGCGCCGAATATCACCTGGTGGCAGGGGAAATTTTACCTGGCCTACCTGTCCAACCCCGTGCATGAGCACCTGGGCGCCGGACAGACATTCCTGTGCACCTCGCCGGACGCCCTGCACTGGAGCAAGCCGCAGGTGCTTTTTCCGCCCTACCCCCTGGATCTCTCCCTGGACAACGGCCCCCACGCCGACCTGTTTGAGGAGGGCGAGGCCTACGCCTGCATGCACCAGCGCATGGGGTTTTACATCGCCAGGGATGGAAGGCTCATCGCCTGCGGCTTTTATGGCCTGGCGCCCGAAGTGGCCACCATGCCCTGCAAGGGATATGGCATTGGCCGCGTGGTGCGGGAGATCCATGAAGACGGCGCGCT
>USCR01000064.1 GCA_900553295.1 uncultured Eubacteriales bacterium
CATAGGTCATGGCGATGATGTTGGCGGGATGCGCGTGGTAAATCACCCGGCAGGCCCCGTCCGTGGCCGCCTTGCGCACGGAATGATTCATGAAATGGCTGGGGAACTCGCTGGTGGGCCGTCCGCCCTTCTCCAGGCCCCAGACAATGCGCCAGCTGTCCCCGGCGTCGTTGATCTCCAGCAGGCAGATGTTGTCCTGGGGCGCCTCGATCACGTTGCGGAAATACTTGCCGCTGCCCGTGGCCAGGAAATATTCCCCCCGCAGGTTGTCCGCCTGAACGCCCATTTTGACCCAGCCGCCGGGCAGGGTGTTCATGTAGGGGCGGCACTGCTCCACTTCCTCCGGGCGGAGGCGGTAGGTCAGGTTGCCGCCGTTACGCTCGTGCCAGCCCTGGAGCCAGCCGTCGTTGCACATACGGATATATCCCTTCACAACCTCAATATCGGTAAAGGCCATCAGTCGCATCCTCCTTTTGCATGGGCTGTCCCGCGTGTCACACGCGCTTCAGCTGCACATCCTGTTCGTATTGCTGCACCTGGGGGAACCATTCCCCGTCCACCGGCGCGCCGCAGCGGCGGCAGTACTCGTCCCAGATTTCCCCGAAGGGCATGGTTTTCAGCTCTTCCTGGCGCACCATCAGCTCGGTGAACCGGTCGCCGTCCTGGAGCGCCTTGAGCTGCTCATTGGGCGTGAGCAGCGCCATGAGCAGGGCCTTCTGCACATTGCGGAAGCCGGTGACCCAGGCGGAAACCCGGTTGATGGAGGCGTCGAAGTAGTCCAGGGCCATGTGTACCCGGCCTTCCAGGCCGCCGCAGCGCACGATCTCCTTGCAAATTTCCTTGGTTTCGTCGTCCAGGAGCACCACATGGTCGCTGTCCCAGCGGATGGGCCGGGTGATGTGCAGCGCCAGCTCCGGGAAGAAGGTCAGCAGCGCGGGAATCTTGTCGCTGACCACCTCCGTGGGGTGGTAGTGGCCGTTGTCCATCAGGGGAATGCACTTGCCGGGGTTCATGGCCGCGTAGCTCAGGGCATACTCCGCGCTGCCCACGGTGTAGGCTTCCACGCCGATGCCAAAGACCTTCGACTCCACGCAGGGCTTGACCAGGTTGAAGTCAAAGGGCTCGGAGAGGATCTCGTCCATGCTCTCCTTGTAGCGCTGTCGGGGGCCCATGCGGTCGGCGGGCACATCCTTGAAGCCGTCGCCCGTCCAGATGTTCATGATGCAGGGCTGTCCCAGTTCCTCGGCCAGGTATTGGCTGATGCGGATGCTGGCCTTGCCATGCTCAATCCAGAAGCGGCGGGTCTTTTCATTGGGGGAGGCCAGGGTCAGCGGGTCGCACATGGGGTGGGAGAAGAAGGTGGGGTTGAAGTCGCAGCCCAGGCCGCGCGCCTTGCAGAAGTCCACCCACTTTTTGAAATGCTTGGGTTCCAGCTTGTCCCGGTCCACCCAGCCGCCGTTTTCCTCATCGAAAATGGCGTAGGAAGCATGCAGGTTCATCTTCTTGGTGCCGGGGCACAGCTTGAGCACCAGGTCCAGGTCGGCCATGAGTTCCTCGGGGGTGCGGGCGCGCCCGGGATAATTGCCGGTGGTCTGAATGCCGCCGGTGAGGGGCTTGGTGGGGTCGGTGTCAAAGCCCCGGACGTCGTCCCCCTGCCAACAGTGCAGGCTCACCGGGGCATGCCGCAGCTTTTCCATGGCGCGCTCCACATCCACCCCCAGGGCGGCGTAGCGCTCCTTGGCCATTTCATACATGGATTGCATGGTCGTTCTACCTCCTTTATGCTTTGGGAACATAGGTCACTACGTCAAAGCTGGCGCATTCCGCCTCCCGGGCCTGGGCCAGGTCCGCAAAGACGCCGCCGGCAATCAGCTGGGCCATCAGGTTGCCCAGGGCGGTGCCCTCGGTGGGGCCGGCCACCACCGTGCGCCCGGCGGCGTCGGCGGTCATCTGGTTCAGGGTCTGGTTCTGGCTGCCGCCGCCCACGATGTGCACCGTGTCATAGCGCTTGCCCGTCAGCTGCTCCAGCTGGGCAATGGCCTTGGCATAGCCTTCCGCCAGGCTGAGATTCACCATGCGCAGCAGCCGGGGCAGGGTCAGCTCCTCGCCCCCCTGCTCGGTGACGGCCAGCTGCAGTTCGGCAATCATATTTTTCGGCGCCAGGAAGCGGTTGTCCGCCACATCCACCCGCCAGGGCGTCTCCGGGGCTTCGGCGGCCATTTGCGCCATTTCCCCGAAGGAATAGCGCTTTTCCAGCTCGTTGCGCACGCACTGGAGAATCCACATACCCATGATATTTTTCAGGTAGCGGATCTTTCCGCCGTAGCCGCCCTCGTTGGTGAAGCCGCTTTCCAGGCTGTCGATGCCCGTGAGGGGCACGTCGTTCTCCACGCCCAGCAGGCTCCAGGTGCCGCTGGAAAGATACACCGCATTGTCGCTGCGAGCAGGCACGGCCATGAAGGCGCTGCCTGTGTCATGGGTAGCCGGGAGCACCACGTCGCAGCTGAAGCCCACCCGCTGGGCAATCTCCGGCAGGATGGGGCCCAGGTTGGTGCCGGGCATCTCAGGCCGATGGAAAATGCCCGCGGGAATGCCCGCCGCCGCCAGCACCTCCTGATCCCAGTCCCGGGTTGCGGAGTTGAGCATGCCGGTGGTGGAGGCTTCGGTATATTCGTTGGCCTTCCGCCCGGTCAGGCGGTAGTGCAGATAATCAGGAATCATGAGGAAATCCTGCGCCTGGTCCAACTGTTCCCGCGGCGTGGCCATGAGCTGGTACACGGTGTTGAAGGGCTGCTTGGCAATGCCCGTGCGCCGGTACAGCTCGGTGAAGGGCATGGTCTGCTCCAGCTTGGCGTCCATGCCCTGGGTGCGGCTGTCCCGGTAGGCCACGGTATCCCCCAGCACCTGCCCCGCCTGGTCCAGCAGGACATAGTCCACCCCCCAGGTATCAATGCCCATGGAAACCGGGATTTTTCCCGCGGCCTTACAGGCGGCCATGCCCTTGAGCACATGCTCCCACAGGCGGTCCATCTGCCAGCACAGGTGGCCGTTGCGCTCCACCATGACATTATCGAAGCGGTAGATTTCCTCCAGGACAATCTTTCCTTCCTCCAGGTGGGCCAGGATGTGCCGCCCGCCCGAGGCGCCCATATCCACCGCCAGAACATAGGTCATTGTGTTTCCCTCCTTCGTTTATGTATGCATCCACGTACTGCTTCATCGTAATTCTATCTTAGCAAAGTTTCCCATGAAAAAACAGGACGTAATTTGCACGAAATTTCCGTCCTGACTTTCCGTTTATGGGTTGCTGTTTTGCGTGCCGCACGCCTTGCGGCGCATTTTGGGCGAAAGGCCGAAGCGCTGGGTGTAAAGGCGGTAAAAGTAACTTGAATTGTTGTACCCCACCAGGTTCATAATTTCGGATACGGGCAGGCGCGTGCGCAGCAGCAGCTCATCCGCCCGCATCAGGCGCTTTTCCTGCAAAAGCTCGGTCCAGCTGCGGCCCGTGGCGCGCTTGACCAGGCGGCTGATGTAGCTCAGCGTCACCCGGTGCCGGGCTGCCAGCGCGGTGAGGCTGGGCGCGGCGTAGTGATCCTGAATCTCCCGCAGGGTTTCCCACACCAGGGCGTGGTCCGCCTGCCCCGGGAGGTTGCCCGCCAGGGTTTCCGGACGGCTGAGCAGGTGCAGGAACAGCAGCGTCATGGCCGCCTGGTTCACCCGCAGGGGCGCGCCCCCCGCGGTGAGGGTAGCCACCATGCTCTCCAGCACGCACTGTACGGGCACATCCTGGGCAACGTGAAATACCAGGGAGCTGAGCGCCTCGGGCCGGTCGGTGAGGCTGCCCACCAGGAAGCGGCCCAGGGGATTATCCTCCCCCACCGCCGCCAGCATCTCTTGGAAAAAGGCCGGCTGAACCATGATGTTCACCGCCAGGTCGCCTTCCTCCGCGCGCTCGATGGCATGGGTGGCCCGCTGGTTCATCATCAGCAGTTCCCCGGCGTGGAGGGCCACCTGCTCCCGGTCGTTAATCAGGTGCCGGGTCTCCCCGGCCACCATGTACATCATTTCCACATAATTGTGCCGGTGCCGTGGAAAGGCGGCAAACCGGGTATGCGGCCGCAGGGAGATCATTTCGCCGCTGGGCATGAGCTGCCCGCTCTCCACGCAGAAGTCCCCCTCCGTGCGGCCATAGTCCTCCCGGCGCACTTCTTCTCCACGGAGCAGCCGCTCCTCCTCCGGGGACAGGCGGCGCAACCGGTTCAGGATCTCCTCACGCACATGGGTCACCTCTTTTCCTGGGCTTATTGTAGCAGATATGCCGGGAAAAGAAAAGCAGGCCACAGTGCGGCCTCCATGCCGCGGTGGTTGATGATTTCTCCATTTTGTGGTATCATAAGGTTTCGGTAAATCAGAAAATAAGGAGTTGTCTGCATGGCGCAAACCTACGAGGCGAAAAGCATACAGGTGTTGGAGGGATTGGACGCGGTACGTATGCGTCCGGGCATGTACATCGGCTCCACAGGCAGCCGGGGACTGCATCACCTGCTGTGGGAAATTGTGGACAACGCCATTGACGAGGCCGCCAACGGCTACGCGGACGAGATTCTGGTCACCCTGCACCAGGACGGCTCCGCCAGCGTGTTTGACAACGGGCGCGGCATGCCCGTGGACACCCACCCCACCCTGGGCATTTCCGGCGTGGAGGTCATCTATACCAAGCTGCACGCCGGCGGCAAGTTCAACAATGAAAATTACAGCTATTCCGGCGGCTTGCACGGCGTGGGCGCGTCGGTGGTAAACGCGCTGTCCAAATGGGTCACGGTGGATGTTTTCCGGGACTGGACCCATTGGCGTATTTCCTTTGCCTCCAAGTATGACCCCAAGCTGGGGAAGGTCACCGCGGGCATCCCCCAGGGGCCCCTGGAAAAGGTGGGCAATACCCGCAAAAAAGGCAGCCTGGTGCGCTTTCTCCCCGACGACACCATTTTTGAGGACACCCGTTTCAACAGCGACCTGGTGGCCCGTCACCTGCAGGAGCAGGCCTTCCTGAACAAGGGATTGCGCATTGTGTTCACCGACGAGCGGGACAAGAACCCCGAAACCCGGGAACGCATTTTCCATTACGAGGGCGGCATTGTGGACTTTGTCAAATACCTGGACACGGACAAAAATGTGCTCCACGAGCAGCCCGTTTATCTGGAAGGCCAGCGGGAGGACATCATTTTCAAGGCTTCCTTCCAGTACACCGATGGCTATACGGAAAACATCTTCTCCTACGCCAACAACATTCCCACCGGCGAGGGCGGCAGCCATGAAACGGGCTTCAAAGCCGCCTTCACCAAGGCGTTCAACGACTATGCCCGGCGCATCGGCGCCCTGAAGGAAAAGGACAACAACCTCTCCGGGGAGGACTTCCGGGAGGGCCTCACCTGCGTGATGATCGTCATGGTGAAAAATCCGCAGTTTGAGGGTCAGACCAAGGGCCGCCTGGGCAACACGGAAGTTCGTCCCGCGGTGGAAGCCATTGTGTCCCAGCGGCTGACGGAATTCCTGGAGGACCTGAAAAACCAGGAGCTGGCCCAGAAAATCGTGGAAAAGGCCGTCCGCGCCGCCCAGGTGCGGGAAGCCAGCCGCAAAACCCGGGACCTGGCCCGGCAGAAAAACCAACTGGAGGCCGCGCCCCTGGTGGGCAAGCTGGCCAGCTGCACCGGCCGGCACCCGGAGGATAACGAGCTGTTCATCGTCGAGGGCGACTCCGCCGGCGGCAGCGCCAAGCAGGGCCGGGACCGCCGCTTCCAGGCCATCCTCCCCCTGCGGGGCAAGCCCCTCAACGCCGAAAAGAAGCGCCTGGACCAGGTGCTGGCCAACGAGGAATTCCGCAGCCTGATTACCGCCCTGGGCACCTCCATTGAGGACGGCTTCAACCTCTCCTCCCTGAAGTACAACAAGGTCATCATCCTCTCCGATGCGGACCAGGACGGCGCGCACATCCGCGCCATTCTGCTCACGTTCTTCTACCGCTACATGCGGGAGCTGGTGAGCACCGGGCACGTATACATCGGCATGCCCCCCCTGTACAAGGTGCAGAAGGGGGACAAGGTCTGGTACGCCTACGACGACAAGGAACTGTCCAAGTGCACCAAGGCCGCGGGCAAAGGCTACAACCTACAGCGCTACAAGGGCCTGGGTGAAATGAACCCCGAGCAGCTCTGGGCCACCACCATGGACCCCAGCCAGCGCAAGCTCCTCCAGGTGACCATCGACGACGCCGCCCAGGCGGACAGGCTCATCACCATCCTCATGGGGGACAAGGTGGAGCCCCGGCGGGAGTATATCAGCCAGTTTGCCGACTTCAACCGGCAGGATACCTTTGAATTACCCGAACATCAGCGGCAAGGAGGGAACTAAGCCATGGCGAAGAAAACCAGCGACCAGCGCCCCATCGTCAAGGATGATCCCTCCCGGATTATCCAGTCCTCCCTGGAGGACGTGATGCACAACTCCATGATTCCCTACGCGGAGCACGTCATCATGGAGCGGGCCATTCCCCGGGTGGAGGATGGCCTGAAGCCCGTGCAGCGCCGCATTCTGTATACCATGCATGAACTGGGCCTGAGCCCGGACAAGCCCCACCGCAAGTGCGCCCGCATTGTGGGCGACTGCCTGGGCAAATACCATCCCCACGGGGATTCCTCGGTGTACGATGCCCTGGTGCGCATGGCCCAGCCCTTCTCCATGCGCGGCCCCATGGTGGACGGCCACGGCAACTTCGGCTCCGTGGACGGGGACAGCGCCGCCGCCATGCGTTACACCGAGGCCCGCATGGCGCCCCTGGCCCTTTTGATGCTCCGGGACATTGAGAAGGACACCGTGCCCTTCCGACTGAACTTTGACGATACCCTCAAGGAGCCGGACATGCTCCCCGCCCGCTTCCCCAACCTGCTGGTGAACGGCGCGGGCGGCATCGCCGTGGGCCTGGCCACCAATATTCCCCCCCACAACCTGCGGGAGGCCATCAACGCCACCGTGGCGCTCATGGAAAACCCGGACATTTCCCTGGACGGGCTCATGGCGCGCCTGCCCTGCCCGGACTTTCCCACCGGGGGCGTGCTGCTGAACACCGAGGAGATCCGCAAGGCCTACGAAACGGGCAAGGGCAAGCTCACCCTGCGGGCCCGGGTGCACGTGGAGGACGGCCTTTCCGGGCGCAAGCTCCTGGTCATTACGGAGATACCCTACCAGATCAACAAATCCGCCATGCTGGAGAAGATCCTCAAGCTCTCCGAGGAGAAGAAAAGCGCCCTCAGCTGCATCTATGACATCCGGGACGAGAGCGACCGCACGGGCATGCGGGCGGTGATCGAGCTGAAAAAGGACGCCGACCCCCAGCGGGTGCTGGCATTCCTGTACAAGTACAGCGATTTGCAGATCACCTTCGGGGTGAACATGGTGGCCATTGCCGAGGGCAAGCCCGTGCTCATGGGGCTCAAGGCCATGCTGGGATACTTCATCGCCCACCAAAAGAACGTGGTCACCCGGCGCACCCGCTACGACCTGGCCCAAGCCCAGGCCCGGGCGCACATTTTGCAGGGGCTGATGATCGCCGTGGACAACCTGGACGAGGTCATCGCCCTGATCCGCGCCAGCAAGAACCCCAAGGAAGCCAAGCAGGGCCTCATGGCCCGCTTCGAGCTGGACGACGCCCAGGCGCAGGCCATCCTGGACATGCGCCTGCAGCGGCTGACCAACCTGGAGCTGCTGGCCCTGAAGAAGGAATACGAGGATCTGCTGAAGCTGATTCACCGGCTGGAGGCCATTTTGAAGAGCGAAAAGAAGCTCCTGGGGGTCATCAAGGAGGAGTTGGAGGCCATCGCCGCCGAATACGGGGACGACCGCCGCACCGTGCTGGAGGCCCCGGACAACGCCCAGGCGCAGCTCACCGAGGAGCCCCCCGCGGCGGAGGAAGCCGTGGTGGCCTTCACCTACGGCGGGCAGCTCAAGCGCATGTCCCCCCAGCTCTACCGCAAAACGCCCCTGGAAACTGCCGAGGACGCGGCGGAGCGCCCCCGCTTCCTGTTCCAGACGGACACGGAGGAAACCCTGCTGTTCTTCACCAACCTGGGCAACTGCTATTCCCTGCGGGTGGATGCCCTGCCGGAGATCAAGCCCAAGGACCGGGGCAACTTGCTCACCGGGGTGCTGGCCGGGCTGGAAAGCGGCGAGGCGCCCCTGTGGATTACCTGCTGCCGCCCGGCGCAGCTGGCCAAGGAACCTGACCTGCTCTTTGTGACCCGCCGGGGCATGGTGAAGCGCACCGCCGCCGCCGACTACGACGTGCGGGGCAAGAAATTCGCCGCCGTGAACCTGAAAGCCGGGGACAGCCTGCTCACCGTGCTTCCCGCCTTTACCCAGGATGACCTGCTGATGTTCACCCGGGCGGGCATGTGCATCCGCTTCGGCCTGGATACGGTACCCGTGCAGGGACGCATCTCCGCGGGCGTGCGGGGCATGCAGGTGGACGAGGAGGACGAGCTGATCTGGTGCGGCCAGGTGGGCGAGAACGACGAGATGATCCTCTTCAGCGAGCGCGGCTACGGCAAGCGCATCCTCAGCTGCGACTTTGAGAAGCAAAACCGCAACGGCAAGGGCGTGAAATCCTTCTACTTCAACAAGAGCGGCTCCAACGGGAAATACCTGGCCGGGCTGTACCTGGCCGGGAAAGGCCCCTGCCGGCTGACCATCCATCAGGCCCAAAGCCCCGACACGGTCCTGAACAAGGACGAGATCCGCCTGCAATCCAAAACGGACCGGGGCGTCCCCTACGTAATGGCGGTGCTGGAGGACGTGGTCACCGGGCTCACCGGCCAGGAAGAAAGCTGACACTTGCCAGCGGCCGCCCGGCGTGGTATCATGTTCTGGACGGCAGCGCCGTGAAAAGGAGCGTAGCATGAATAAGATTGAAACATTCTCGCCCACGCAGATCACCGGCGTGGAAGCGCACCTGGCCTGGGCCTCCCTGGAGGTTCTGGCCGACGACGTGAACGAACTGCAGGTGATGGCCGCCGGCAACGATAAGGACGTCAGCGACCTGCGCATTCAGGAAAAGGAAGGCCGTCTGGTGGTGGAACAGCCCACCTATGGCCTGAGCATCAAGCTCAATTCCGAGCGCTGGATGCAGATTGTCATCCGTCTGCCCCGCAGCTGGAAGGGCGCCCTGGACATGAGCACCATCACCGCGCCCCTGCGTGCCCGGGGCATCTCCGGCACGGACGTGACCCTGGACTCCGTCTCCGGGGACATGCGGGCGGCGAACATCAACGCCATTGCCCTCACCCTGCGGCAGGTATCCGGCGGCATTCAGGCCCAGGATCTGAACTGCGATCATGTATCCGTGCGCACGGTGTCCGGCAAGGTTCGCCTATCGGAGGTGGCCTGCCTGACGGCCAAGCTCAGCGGCGTGAGCGGCGACCAGCGCATGGAATGCACCCGCGTTTTTGAGCGGGTGGATGTAAACACTGTTTCCGGGGATGTGGAGCTTTACGCCCCCCTGACCCAGGCGGATATCGCCCTGCGGGCGGTGACGGGCCGGGTGCTCACCGGCGGGGTAAGCATTGTGGAAAATGCGCCCCAGGTCCGCGGCACCAGCGTATCCGGCAATCTGGCCATCCATTGCAATCTGGAATAAAAGCATTTGAGGAGGAATTCCCCATGGCACGGAACAACCATTTCGGCGGATTTGGCGGCGGCGCCAACATGCAGCAGCTCATGCGCCAGGCGCAGAAGCTCCAGCAGCAGATGACCGAGGCCCAGGAGAACCTGGACGCGGCGGAGTACGAGGCCGCGTCCGGCGGCGGCATGGTGAAGGTGAAGGTTTCCGGCAAGCGCGAGCTGAAGGAAATCATCATCGATCCCCAGGTGGTGGACCCCGAGGACATCGAGATGCTTCAGGACCTGATTATGGCCGCGGTGAACGAGGCCCTGCGCAAGGGCGAGGAAACCCGCGAAGCCACCATGGGCAAGCTGACCCCCGGCATGGGCGGCATGTTCTGAGCCCATGGCGCAGTTAGAGCCCATTGCCCGGATGGTCAACCAGCTGGCGCGGCTGCCCGGGATCGGGCAGAAAACAGCCCAGCGGCTGGCCTATTATATCGTCAGCCTGCCCCAGGAGGATGTGCACGAGCTGGCCGCCGCCATCTGGCAGGGACGCAAGGCCATCCGGTACTGCAGCATTTGCGGCAATTACGCCGTGGAGGATACCTGCGACATCTGCGCCGCGCCGGGACGGCAGAACGGGCAGATCTGCGTGGTACGCGACCCGCGGGACGTGGCGGCCATCGAGCGCATGCATGATTTCCATGGGCGCTACCATGTGCTGCACGGCACCCTGTCCCCCATGGACGGGGTGGGGCCGGAGGACATCCGCATCAAGGAACTGTTGGCGCGCCTCTCCCGGGAGGAGATCACGGAGGTGATCCTGGCCACCAACCCGGATATCGAGGGCGAGGCCACGGCCACCTATATTGCCCGGCTCATCAAGCCCATGGGCATTCGCGTGACCCGCATCGCCCATGGGGTGCCTGTGGGCAGCGACCTGGAATATGCCGACGAGGTAACCCTTTCCAAGGCCCTGGAGGGCCGCCGGGACATGTAATATCATTCAAGGGCGGGAGGGCCTGGTACGCGCCGGCTTCCCGCCCTTGTCTGTACAGGAGCAAAACATGGACAATACGTTACAAGCCATCGCGCTGGGCGGGCTGGTACTTTTGAGCCTGGTTGCGGTGATTCTGCTGCTGGTACAGCGCACGCAGCTGCGCCGGGCCCTGGAAAACGCCCGGCGGGATCAGCAGCTTCTGGGCGATCAGCTGCTGGACGCCCTGGACGCCCAGCGCATGGAAAGCAGCGAAACCCTCCGCGCCTTGAACGACAGCCTGCTGAACACGCTCTCCGCCGTGACCCAGCATCAAACCGCCCTGCTGGAGGGCTCCCAGCGTCAGGCGCTGATGACCTCCCGCAACCTGGAGGAGCGCTTCGGGCAAATGTCCGACGCCACCGCCCGCAGCCTGAACCAGTGCGCCCAGAACCTGGAGCAACTGCGCCAGACGCAGAACCAGCAGTTCACCGCCCTGCGCCAGGAAAACGAGGCCCAGCTGAACAATATCCGCCGTACTGTGGACGAGCAGCTCAAGCAAAACCTGGACAAGCGCCTCAACGACAGCTTTGCCCAGGTGAGCGCCCGGCTGGAGCAGGTATACCGCGGCCTGGGCGAAATGCAGAGCCTGGCGGTGGGCGTGGGCGACCTGAAAAAAGTGCTCACCAACGTGAAAACCCGGGGCATCTGGGGCGAAATGCAGCTGGGCGCGCTGCTGAGCCAGATGCTGGCCCCGGAGCAATACGGGGAAAACGTGGCCATTGTCCCCGGCAGCCGGGAGCGGGTGGAGTTTGCCGTGAAGCTCCCCGGCCGGGAGGGGGCCGCCGTGTGGCTGCCCATTGACAGCAAATTTCCCCAGGAGGATTACCTGCGCCTGGTGGACGCCTCCCAGCAGGGGGACGCGGCCGCGGTGGAGGCCGCCCGCAAGGGGCTGATGACCCGGCTGAAAACCGAGGGCAAGCGCATTGCGGACAAGTACATTGCCCCGCCCCACTCCACGGACTTTGCTATTCTGTTTCTGCCCATTGAGGGACTGTACGCCGAGGTAATGCGGGATATGGATGTGGTGGAGCAGCTGCAACGGGATCAGCGGGTGGTGGTGGCCGGGCCCTCCACCTTCGCGGCGCTGCTGAATTCCCTGCAAATGGGTTTCCGCTCCCTGGCCATCGAGCAGCGCTCCAGCGAGGTATGGAAGCTGCTGGGCGCGGTGAAAAATGATTTTGCCCGCTTTGCGGACGTGCTGGAAAAGACGCAGCAGCGCCTGCGCCAGGCCACGGAATCCATTGACACCGCCTTTGTACGCACACGCACCATTCAGCGCCGGCTGGGCCAGGTGGAGGCCGCCGATGCCACGCTGTTCTCCGGGGAAGCGGATTTCACCCTTGCGGACACCCCCGAGGACGCCCAATAATCCACGCAGAAGGAGGACGTATCATGGCCACCGCCTTATGGGTTCGCACCATCAAGCATCACCGCATGGATCTTCAAAACGTCCAGCCCTGCACCCGGGATGACCCCCAGGAGGCCCTCCAGGATGCCTGCCATGCGCTGGATTTGCCCAAGCCCCTGTGGCTGCCCAAGAACCAGCGGGAGTGGGAGGAGTTCGGGCAGACGCGGTTCCTTCCCGACGCGTTTATGGAACATGTGGACTTTGACCGCCTGGAAATCGAATACATTGACCCCGACGCCAAGAAGCGCCGCAGCCGCGATCCCCGCAACGGCTGAGGCGGCGCTTTTTGCCCGCCGGTACAAAGTGGAAGGTCCTGCCGTGCTTTTCGGCAGGACCTCACTGCGTGTCGCAAAAGTGGGGAAA
>USCR01000065.1 GCA_900553295.1 uncultured Eubacteriales bacterium
GGGGATCTCCACCAGCCAGGCAGTGCCCAGCACATCGTTGGTCCAGTCCGTCAGGAAGGTGCCGAAGGGACCCATGGCGATCCAATACACCGCGAACATCACCACGGCGAAGATGGGCAGGGCCAGGATCCGGTTGGTGACGATCTGGTCGATCTTGTCGGAGGTGGAGAGGCGATGTTTCTCGCCCTTCTTCTTGACGGCCTTCGTCACCAGATCGTTGATGTACGCATACCGCTGGTTGGTGATGATGCTCTCCGCGTCGTCATCCAGCTCCTTCTCGCAGTCCACGATGTGGTCCTCCAGGTGGGCCCGGAGGTCTGTGCTCAGGTTCAGGTCCGCCAGGACCTTCTCGTCCCGCTCAAAGAGCTTGATGGCGTACCAACGGGTCAGGTGCGCGGGCACGATGCCCCCCTGGTGGACGGTCCCGTCCGCGTGGTGGTGATGCACCGGCTGCTCCCCGTAGTTGTGGACGATCAGGTCCTCAATATGGGCCAGGGCGTGCTCCACGCTGCCCTCGAACACGTGGAGCGGCTGCCGGTGGCCGCCCTTGCGGGCCAGCTCCGCGGCCTGACGGGCGGCCTGCTGGCTGCCCTCGCTGCGCAGGGCGGAGGTCTCCACCACCTGGCACTGCAGGGCCTCGCCCAGCTTTTTCAGGTTGATTACGTCCCCGTTTTTCCGGGTGACGTCAATCATGTTCAGCGCCACTACCATGGGGATGCCCAGCTCCGCCAGCTGGGTGGTCAGGTACAGGTTCCGCTCAATGTTGGTGGCGTCCACAATGTTCAGGATGGCGTCGGGCTTCTCATTGACCAGGTAGCCCCGGGCCACCACTTCCTCCAGGGTGTAGGGGGAGAGGCTGTAAATGCCCGGCAGGTCCTGGATGATGACGTCGTTCATGCCCTTGAGACGGCCTTCCTTTTTCTCCACGGTGACCCCGGGCCAGTTGCCCACGTGCTGATTGCTCCCCGTCAGGTCGTTGAACATGGTGGTTTTGCCACAGTTCGGGTTGCCTGCCAGGGCGATTTTGATTGCCATGCGCTGTTCCTCCCGTCCGTATGTTAGATAACGCAAACCGATGGAGCCATGAAAAGCGGCGCCCCGTGGGGCTTACCGCACTTCGATGTTCTCCGCGTCTCCCTTGCGTACCGATAGCTCGTACCCTCGCACCGTCAGCTCCACGGGGTCGCCCAGGGGCGCCACCTTGCGCACATACACCTCCGTGCCCTTGGTCAGCCCCATGTCCATGATGCGGCGCTTCAGCGCCCCTTCGCCGTGGAGCCGCTGGATCACCGCGTGCTCGCCCACCTTCACATCCCGCAGGGTTTTCATGTGACCATCCTTCCTTTCTGCGTGCCGGGTTTTTTCCGCGGCCCCGGCCTCAAGCGTTATACCAGGATGCGCATGGCCATGGATTTGTCCAGGGCCACGCGGCTGTCCTTCACCGAAAGAATCAGGTTTCCGCCCAGCTCGCTTACCACGCGAACCTCTTCGCCCACCACAAAGCCGATCTCTGCCAGGTGCTGGCGAACCTCATCCCGGCCGGTAATCTTGCGGATGATGTTCGTTTCGCCCACCTGAGCCATTCCCAAGGGCATCATGCGCAGCCTCCTTTATTTAGATAAGACTAACCTATGGGGGAAAATATAGGTTAGACGCCGTTAACATCCAACCGCTGGATAGTTTAATATATCTAACCGGCCTTGTCAAGGCCCTGGCTGGGAAAAACAAGAAAAAAATTTCGTTTTCTGTCCATGGCGGCACGGCGAAGAAAAATACTTCAAAAAAACGGAAAGTTGTGCTATACTTCATATTGGATTGTTTTACAAATTAAGGAGGGATTTCTTTGTCATCCGACCCCATAGGCGGCCCGCTACTGTTGCAAGTGATTCTCATTGCCATCAATGCCTACTTCGCTTCCACGGAAATCGCCGTGCTTTCCCTGAATGACGTAAAGATACGCCGTCAGGCGGAGGAGGGCGACCGGGTAGCCAAGCTGCTGATGAAGCTGGCGGAAAACCCCAACCGCTTCCTCTCCACCATACAAGTGGGCATTACCCTGGCGGGCTTCCTGGGCAGCGCCTTTGCCGCGGAAAACTTTGCCAGCGTGCTGGCCGGGGCCATTCTGGCCGCGGGCGTCACCGTGGATCCGCAGCTGCTCAATACCCTGTGCGTCATTGTCGTTACGCTGATACTTTCGTACTTCACCCTGGTGCTGGGCGAGCTGGTGCCCAAGCGCATCGCCATGCAGCAGCCCGAGCGCGTGGCGCGGATGAGCTGCAAGTTCATCCTGGCCCTGGCGGCTTTCTTCCGCCCGGTGGTGTGGCTGCTGAGCAAGAGCACCAACGGCGTGCTGCACCTGCTGGGCATGAACCCCAACGCTGAGCCCGAGGAAGTCACCGAAGAGGAGATCCGCGCCATGGTGGACATGGGCGGCGAGAGCGGCGCCATTGAGGAAAATGAAAAGGAAATGATCGAGAACATCTTCGAGTTCAACAACCGCACCGCCGAAGATGTGATGACCCACCGCACGGACGTAACCAGCCTCAATGTCAACGACAGCAAAGAAACCATTATCGCTACCATCCTGGACACGGGATTGAGCCGCTTCCCCGTCTATGACAAGGACATGGACGACATTGTGGGCATCCTGAATACCCGGGATTACCTGCTCAATAACCACGCGCCCCAGCCCCGCCCCGTGCGCGAGCTGCTGCGGGAGGCGTACTTTGTGCCCGAGACCGTCCAGGCGGACGTGCTCTTCCGGGACATGCAGCAAAAGAAAATGCACATGGCCATCGTGGTGGACGAATACGGCGGCATGAGCGGCATCGTCACCATGGAGGACCTGCTGGAGGAGATCGTCGGCAATATTTATGACGAGACCGACCCGCAGGCCGTGGCGGACATCGTCAAGGTGGATGACAACCTGTGGCGGGTCAACGGCGCGGTGAGCCTGGAAGAGCTTTCCAAGGCCATTGAAATCGAGCTGCCCACCGAGGAGGAATACGATACCCTGGGCGGGTTGATCTTCGACCAGTTCACCACCATTCCCCAGGACGGTACCCATCCCGAAGTGGACGCCGCCGGGCTGCACATTCGCGTGGAGCGGCTGACGGATCACCGGGTGGAGGAAGCCCTGGTGAGCAAGCTCGCCCCTGCGGAGGATGCCGGCCAGGAGGGCGAGGAAAAGGAAAATGCCGGAGCGGAACGGGAGTAAAGCCTTCGGTTCCGTGTATTTGGGGGAGCCTCCCCGTCCGGGGCGCAAGCCTCGGGGGGAAGGCTCCCCCATTTTTTTGTCACGCATAGGGAAAAACACGAAAATATGTATATTCTTCCAGGATTTTTCCCTTGACTTCCTGTGCGCAAACAGTATTGTAAGCAAAGAATCTTTTTTATTTGGACACATAACAATGGAGCAATGGGTGGGAGCGGCGCGCCATGCGTTCCCATCCCGGAGGAGGGAGCGCCATGAGGCTGCGCCGGTGGATGGCCAACCGACGGCTGCGGACAAAATTTGTGCTGATCCTGATGGCGGCCATGCTGCTGGTGTTTGCCATTACGCTGGCCACCATGCGCATTCCCTACGCGGCCTATGACCAGCAGCTGTACAACAGCAGCACCCAGCTGATCACCCTGTTTGCGGACAGAATCCAGGGGGAACTGGAGAACATCGAGGCCCTCTCCTTCCGTATGCTGGCGGATAACGTCCTTCAGGAGAGCCTGCGGGATATGCTGGATAAGCCCATCACCACCTCCTCCTGGATGGAAGCACGGACTAACGTGGGAGAGCGGATCAGCTACTTCAGCGTATGGTCCGACAGCGTGCTGGCCCTGCGGATCAAAACGGCCAATGGCATTTCCCTGGGGCAGGCCCTGGGGACCACCTACACCATGGGGGAGATTACCCCGGCGCAGGTGGCACAGGCCGCGGAGGAAACAGGCCGCCCCGTATGGCAGGTGGAGGACGGGGACCCCGCCCGGCTCTATCTGGTGCGGGAGATACGGGAGATCGAATGGCTCACCCTGCGCCCCCTGGCCACGCTGCTGATTCAAATGGACCTGAAGGGGCTGGTAAACAAGCACCTTACCAGCATGGACCGCCGGGGTACGCCCCTTACCTGCGCCATTTACAGCGGGGATACCTGCCTGTATGCCAGCGACGAGGGGATCCGCCAGCTGTCCCCCGGGGAGGATGGCTACGCGGCCATGAACCTGGATGGCCGGGACGTGCTCTGCGTCCGCTACACCGCGCCCAACGGCTGGCGGTATGTGGCGCTGCAGGACTATGAAGCCATTGAGCAGACGATCAGCAGCTCCGTGCGGCTGACCATGGGCGTGCTCCTGGGGGCCATGGTGCTGGCCCTGCTCCTGGGCGTGCTGCTGATTTCCTCGGTGGTGCGGCACCTGAAAATCCTGGTGGACAAGTTTGACGCCTTTGCCCTTACCGGCAAGCCGGTTCCCGAGGACAACGGCCCTTACCTCACCCGCCGGGATGAGATTGGCCAATTGCACCGGCACTTTGACAAAATGACCCGGGACTATGACCGCATGACCCGGGATAACTACGAGCAGCAGCGCCTTTTGCAGGAAAAGCAGATGCAGCAGCTCCGGGCCCAGGTGCGCCCGCATTTCCTGTACAATACCCTGGAGTCCATCTACTGCCTGGCGAAAAACGCCCAGGACGAGCGCATCGCCGCCATGACGGACGCCCTGGGGAAGATGCTCCGCGCCTCCTTGAACGACAAGCGGGACGTGGTCAGCGTGGAGGAGGACCTGCAAATCACCAAGGAATACCTGCGCATCCAGCTTTTGCGCTACGGGGACCGGCTGCGGGTGGAATATGACCTGGAGGAAAGCCTGCTGTGCTGCCGCATCCCCGCCATGACCATCCAGCCCCTGGTGGAAAACGCCGTGCACCACGCCGCGGAGGAAATGCTGGAAACCTGCGTCATACGCATTGGGGGCAGGGCGGAGGACGGCGCCGTGGACCTGTACGTGGAGGATAACGGCCCCGGCATGGACGAGGATATGCTGGCCAAGCTGGAGAGCGGGGAGATCAAGCCCGAGGGCATGGGCATCGGCCTGCGCAATATTCACCGCCGGGTGCAGTACGCCTTCTCCGACCGCTACGGCCTGCGCATCCAGAGCCAGCCCCACCACACCCGAATCATCATTCATTTGCCCGACACGCGGCCGGAGGGACCGGGAGGAAGGAGTAACCATGTATAAGCTGTTGCTGGTGGACGACGAGCAGATCATCCGCGAAGGGCTGGCGCGCATGATCGACTGGGAGGGCCTGGGGCTGACGCTCACGGCCTCCTGCTCCAATGCCCTGGCCGCCCTGGACAGCATGACCGACGACATGCCGGACATCCTCCTGGCGGATGTGCGCATGCCGGGCATGAACGGCCTGGAACTGGTGGAACGGGCCATGGCCCTGCACCCGCAGCTGCAGGCCATCATCCTCTCCGGGTACGATACCTTTCAGTACGCCCAGCAGGCCATCAAAACCGGGGTGATGGAATACCTGCTCAAGCCCTGTTCCCAGGAGGAGCTTACCTCCGCCCTGGAGCGCGCCTGCCGGGCGGTGGACCGGCAGCGGCAGCATGTGCTGCACCTGTACGGGGAGCGCCAGGAGCGCATTGAGCGCCTTACCTGCCGCCTGCAGGAGATCCAGCAGCATGCCGTCACCGGCGAGCAGCTGCAAAAGCAGGTGCATGCCCTGGCCAAGTCCGCCGAGGACCCCGGCCTGCTCCAGGGCGCGCTGATTAACCTGGTCACCTCCAGCCTGGGCAGCGTGCAGCCCGAGTGGGGCCTGGGGGTGATTGTGGACGCGGTGCGGGAACAGGACAAGCTGGAGCAGCTGCTGGTGCGCAGCCTGACCCGCCTCCGGGGGGAAAGCGCCGGGGGCCGGGGCTTCATCCAGCAGATGACTGCCTACGTGGACGGGCACTATCAGGAGGAATCCCTGACCCTGCAATTCCTGGCGGACCACGTCATCTACATGAACGCCGACTACATCGGCCGGGAGTTCAGCCGGGTCATGGGCAAGAAGTTCAGCGCCTACCTGCTGGAAACCCGCATGGAACGGGCCAAACTGCTCATGACCACCGACGCCGGACTGCACAGCTACGAGGTGGCCGAGCAGGTGGGCCTGGGCAATAATCCGCATTATTTCAGCCAGCTTTTCCGCAAGTATACGGGGTTAACGCCCACGGAGTACCGCAGCCGTCTGGAAAATGAAAGATCATGACCCAGGGTGCGCACAGGCGATTCCCGCTTGATGCGCGCTTTGTTTAATCTGGTATATAATTTTCCGAAATAACGGATAAGTGACCAAGAGGGTCTGATATTTGCATTTTGATTTTCATGAAAAACGCTATAATGAGGACAACCAAACAAATCGGAGGTGTTCCCACAATGAAACGTATGCTGTCCATTCTGCTGGCCGCCATGCTGCTGTGCGTGGCCATGGCGCCCCTGGCCACCGCCGGCGCGGAGCAGGAGCCCGTTACCCTGCGGGTGACCTGGTGGGGTTCCCAGACCCGTCACGACCTGACCATGGCCGCCATCGAAAAGTTTGAAGAGAAGTACCCCTACATCACCGTGGAGGCCGAGTTCACCTCCTGGGACGGCTACTGGAGCAAGCTGGCCACCCAGGTTGCCGGCGGACTGATGCCCGACGTCATCCAGATGGACTATCAGTATCTGAACCAGTATGCCCAGAGCGGCGTGCTGGCCGATCTGACCCCCTTCTTCGAGTCCGGGGCCATCGATGTGAGCAATGTGGCTCAGAGCGTAATAGACAGCGGCGCGGTGAATGGCACCGTGTACGCCCTGTCCACCGGCACCAACGCCCTGGCCACCTTCTACCGCAAGGACGTGCTGGACGAGGCCGGCGTGGAGATGCCCATGGAGCCCACCATTGATGAATTCTACGAAATCGCCGCCACCGTATATGAAAAGACCGGCCGCACCCAGGATACCCTGGTGGGCAAGGATGCCCTGCGCAACCTGCTGCGCTCCTACGGCCTGCAGCTGTTCAACGAGACCAACGACGGCCTGGGCTTTGATGATCCCAAGTACCTGGTGCGCACCTGGCAGGATCGTCTGGACGCGGTAGCCGCGGGCTGGTGCCTGGATGTGGGCGAAACCTCCGCCACCACCGCCTTTGACGCCATGGTCAGCGACAGCTGGGCCAGCTGGCACTGGACCAATGAGCTGGCCGCCTATCAGGAGGGTTCCGACTGCGAGCTGGAGCTTGCCTGCTGGCCCGTGCCCGAGGATGCCCAGATGTCCCCCGCCTATTTCAAGGCTTCCATGTATTGGTCCATCAATGAAAATTCCGCGGTGAAGGATGCCGCCGCCCTGTTCATCAACTTCTTCACCAACGACAAGGATTGCTTTGACATCGTGGGTATCGACCGCGCCATGCCCATCTCCAGCGAAATGCTGGCCTACATCACCCCCAACCTGGACGAAACCAGCCAGAAGGTAGCCGCTTACCTGGAGTACCTGGGCCAGGAGGGCAAGACCACGCCCATCATGCCCCCGGATGCCTCCGCCAGCGGCGAGGTGGAAGCCCTCATGGGTGAATATTTCGAGGCCGTGCAGTATGGCCAGGTGGACGATCTGACCGCCTGGGCGCAGGAATTCATGGATGAAGCCAACGCCATCCTGAAGAAGGCCGCCCAGACCGCGGAGTAAATTCCTATCGGTTAAGCCTGTGGAGGCCGCCCGGCGGCGGCCTCCCTTTTTTTCAAAGGAGTGGAGTCGCATGCGCAAGCTCAGCAGGACGCTGGGGCAGGAGAAGGTGGCGGGATATGTGTTCATCCTGCCCTTCATCATCGGGCTGATCGTCTTCACGGTCATTCCCTTTTTCACCTCCCTGTACCTGGCGTTTACGGAATATGATATTCTTACGCCGCCCAAGTGGATCGGCCTGGACAACTTCAAGCGGATGTTCTTTGAGGACAAGTACTTCTGGAAATCTTTCTGGGTTACCTTCAAGTTTGCCCTGATCCAGGTGCCGATCAAGCTGCTGGTGTCCCTGGGTGTGGCGCTGATCCTCTCCCGCAAGACCAAGGCGATTCCCCTGTACCGGGCTGCCTTCTACATCCCCTCCCTCATGGGCGGCAGCGTGGCCGTGGCCCTGACCTGGAAGCAGCTGTTCTCCTACGACGGGGCTATCAACCACATCACCGCGCTCTTCGGTATGGAGCCTGTGAAGTGGCTCTCCAACCCGGATACGGCCCTGGGGGTGCTGATCGCCCTGGGCGTGTGGCAGTTCGGCAGCTCCATGCTCATCTTCCTGGCGGCGCTGAAAAACGTCCCCGAAAGCTACCACGAGGCGGCCATTGTGGACGGCGCGGGCCCGGTGAAGCGCTTCTTCAAGATCGTGCTGCCCATGATTACCCCCATTTTCTTCTTTAACCTCATCAACCAGACCATCGGCGCGTTCCAGGCCTTCAACTCCAGCTACCTGATTACCCAGGGCAAGCCCCTGAACACCACCCTGTACTATGGCGTGCACCTGTACAACCGGGCCTTCACCTATTACGAGATGGGCTACGGCAGCGCCATGGCCTGGTTCATGCTCCTGGTGATCGCCGCCTTTACCGCGCTGATTTTCCGCTCCTCCACCGCGTGGGTCTACTATGAATCGGAGGGGAAGTAAGCTATGATTACCACCACAACGCGCTATCACAGCATCAAGCGCCGCAAGATCACCATGACCGTGGTGTACCACGTGCTGGTGGCGGCCGCCAGCCTGGCCATGCTCTATCCACTGTTCTGGATGCTTTCTTCTTCCTTCAAGCCCAATAACGAAATCTTCACCACCGTGGGCAGCCTGATTCCCCAGACCTTCACCACGGAGAACTACGTGAACGGCTGGCGGGGCTTCGCGGGGCTGAGCTTTGGAGTGTACTTCCGCAATTCCCTCATTGTGGCGGGGCTGTCCACCATCGGGGCGGCGCTGTCCTCGGCGCTGGTGGCCTTCGGCCTGGCGCGGCTGCACTTCCCCGGGCGGAACTTCTGGTTCGTGTGCATGATCGTCACCATGATGCTGCCCGGCCAGGTGATGATGATTCCCCGCTTTGTGCTCTTTAACCAGCTGGGCTGGGTGGGCCCCTTCCTGCCGCTGACGGTTCCGGCGTTCTTCGGCAGCGCCTTTGACATCTTCCTGGTGATGCAGTTCATCCGCGGCATTCCCCGGGACATGGACGAGGCCGCCCGCATTGACGGATGCAGCTGGTACGGCATCTTCACCTACATCCTGGTGCCCATGATCGTGCCTGCGCTGGTGACCGTGGGTATCCTCACCTTCATCAATTCCTGGGGCGACTTCATGGGCTCCCTGCTGTACCTGAATTCTCCGGCCATGTATACCTCGGCCTATGCCCTGAAGCTGTTCTCCGACAGCGCGGGCACGGACTTCGGCGCAACCTTCGCCATGTCGGTGCTCTCCCTGGTGCCGATCCTGATTATCTTCTTCTTCTTCCAGAAGCAGCTGGTGGAGGGCATCAGCACCCAGGGCCTCAAGGGCTAATTGCAGAAAATTCATCCATTCGGCAGGAGCGTTGTCGCGTCCTGCCGAATTCTTGTGACAGAATAAAAGGAGGAAAAATCCATGGCTATGCTTGACCGGCTTCCAGCCCTGCCGCTGGTGGCCTCCGACCCTTATTTTTCCATATGGATGCCCGCGGATACCCCCACCCAGACCGACAGCTGTCACTGGAGCGGCCCGGAAAAGCCCCTGCGGGGCAGCCTTACCGTGGACGGCGCGGCCTTCCGCTTCCTGGGCACAGGCCCTGAGGCGGAGGCGGAGCTCACCGCCCAGCAGGTGACCGCCACGGCCACCCGCTTTGTACACCAGGCCGGGGGCGTGCGCCTGGAGACGGTGTTCCGCACCCCCGCCCTGCCCCAGGACCCCGATCTGCTCAGCATGCCCGTGACCCTGGTGAGCTTTTCCCTGGCCAGCGTGGACGGCGGGGAGCATCAGGTGGCCCTGCGCTTCCACCTCTCCGATAAGCTGTGCTACGATGGCAACATCCGCCCGGCCATGACCTCCGACAGCTTTGCGTTCCTGGGCCATGGAGCGGCCTGGTGCGGCCAGACCGTGCAGCGCCCCCTGAGCCACTCCGGGGACCATGTGACCATGGATTGGGGCTACCTGTACCTAATGGGGGACGGGCAAGTCTCCGCCCTGGGGGACGGCCTGGCCCTGACCTGGGCGGGCGCGGTGAAGGAGGAGACCGGCCTGCGGGCGGTGGTCGCCTATGACGACATCGCTTCCATCAATTATTTCGGCGACCTGTGCAAGCCCTGGTACCGCCGCCATGGGGCGCAGATCACCGACGCCATCCGCACGGCCTGGGAGGGCTTTGAGGCCATCGCCGCCCGTTGCCAGGCCCTGGACCAGGAGCTGGCCGGGGAGGCGGCGCAGGCCGGCGGCGCGGACTATGCCTACCTGTGCGCCGCGGCCTGGCGGCAGACCTTCGCCGCCCACAAGCTCATTGCCACGCCCCGGGGAGAAATGGCCTTCCTCTCCAAGGAGAACGACTCCAACGGCTGCATCGGCACCGTGGACGTGAGCTATCCCTCCATCCCCGTGCTGCTGAAATACGCCCCCGAGCTGGTGAACGCCCTGTGCCGCCCGGTGCTGGAGTTTGCCTCCATGCCCGTGTGGACCGATGACTTCGCCCCCCACGACGTGGGCCGCTATCCCAACGCCACGGGCCAGGTGTACGCCGCCCGGCGCCGCGTGCCCAACGGGGAGACCCATCCGCCGTATTATCTGTATCCCGCCGGCGCCCCGGTGTACGATCCCCGCTATCAGATGCCCGTGGAGGAGTGCGGCAACATGCTGGTGATGCTGGCCGCCGCCCAGGCCTTTGGGGCCTCCGATGGTTTGGCCCGGGCCTACCGCCCCCTGCTGGACAAATGGGTGGGTTATCTGGTAACCTATGGGGAGGACCCCGGCGAGCAGCTGTGTACCGACGACTTCGCCGGGCATCTGGCCCATAACGTGAACCTGGCGGCCAAGGCCATGGTGGGCGTGGCCTGCTACGGGCGGCTCACCGGCGACGCCTCCTGGGAGGACAAGGCCCGGGAGATGGCCGCGCGCTTCCTGGAGAAGGTGGGCGCGCAGGGCAACACGCCCCTGACCCTGGACGGCCAGGGCTGGAGCATGAAGTACAACCTGCTGTGGGACCGGGTGCTTCACCTGGGCCTGCTGCCGGATGGCTTCTATGACGCGGAGCTGAACAGCTACCTGCCCCGGATCAACGCCTACGGCCTGCCCCTGGATTCCCGGGCGGACTACACCAAGTCCGACTGGATCTGCTGGACCGCGGCCCTGACCCAGGACAAGACCCTGCGCCAGGCGCTGCTCTCCCCCATTGCCCGGATGCTGCGGGAGACCACCTCCCGCGTGCCCTTCTCCGACTGGTATGATACCAAGACCGGCCGCTATCAGGCATTCATTGCCCGGAGCGTGCAGGGCGGCATTTACGCCCCCCTGCTGCGGGGCTAAACGATAAAGGAGGTATCCTGGATGGAAAAACTACGCGTGTTTGCCTTTGCTGACGAGGCCAGCCCGGCCATTTCCGGGCAGATCGCCGCCATGGAGCGCAACGGGCTCCAGGGGCTGGAGATCCGCGGGGTGGACGGGGAGAACGTCTCCGACATCTCCCTGGACAAGGCCCGTGAGGTGCGCCGCCGCCTGGAGGACGCCGGGCTGACGGTATGGTCCGTGGGCTCGCCCATTGGCAAGATTGACCTGGAAAAGGACGACTTCGCCGCGCACCTGGACAAGCTCCGCCACACCCTCGATGTGGGCCGGGAGCTGGGCGCCAAGCACCTGCGGATGTTCTCCTTCTACATTCCCGCGGGCCGCACCCCGGAGAGCTGCCGCCAGCAGGTGGTGGATCAAATGGGGGAAATGCTCCGGGTGGGCGAGGGCAGCGGACTGCTGTTCTGCCATGAGAATGAGAAGGGCATTTACGGCGACGTGGCCAGCCGCTGCAAGGAGCTGCTGGATCTGTTCCCCGCGCTGGTGGGGGTCTTTGACCCGGCCAACTTCATCCAGTGCGGCCAGGATACCTGGGAAGCCTGGGAGCTGCTGGCTTCCCGCACCTACTACATGCACATCAAGGATGCCCTGGCCGACGGCAATGTGGTGCCCGCGGGCCACGGCATTGGTCAGGTGAAGCGCATTCTGGACGCGTACCGCGCCCAGGGCGGCACCGCCGTGACCATTGAGCCCCACTTGCAGGTGTTCTCCGGCCTCCAGGGCCTGGAGCGCGAAGGCGAAAAGACGCAGATGGGCGCCTACTGCTACGAAAATTCCGACGCGGAACGGGCGCCTCTCCTCTCACCAGCGTGAAGCACGCCGGGCTGCCGTGGGA
>USCR01000066.1 GCA_900553295.1 uncultured Eubacteriales bacterium
TTCTTGGGTATTTCTCTTTCCCGTCAGGCATTGTGCGAGGTGTGGTGCGGAAACTGGCGCGGCTGTTTGTGCTGAAAAACATCTCCCTGGACCTTCCGCCCCTGGAGCTGGCCGTGCTGACGGACAGCAAGTGGCTGGCCTTTGTGCTGGAGCAGTTGCTGACCAACGCCATCAAATATACGCCGGAGCGTGGGCGCATTGCCCTGCGCCTGGAGGGGCGCACGCTCATCCTTCAGGATAGCGGCATTGGCATCCGCGCCGAGGACCTGCCCCGAATTTTTGAAAAGGGGTTTACCGGCTGCAACGGCCGGGAAGAGCAGCATTCCACCGGGTTGGGATTGTACCTGTGCCGCCGCATACTGGACAAGCTGGGCCACCCTATCCGCATTTCCTCGACCCCTGGCCAGGGTACCCGGGTGGAGCTGGATTTCAGCGACGAACACCCCGTGTACGAGTAAGCGCTGCCGCTGCAAAAAATTGCAAAATGGCCAGGGGGAAGCCTTGCTTTTTCCACAGGCTTATGCTATAATCCGTAATTGGCACATCCTTGCGCCGCACAAGCTGCGGCGCCATATGTCCATGAGGAGGTGAAAGGTAATGAATAGGTATGAACTGACCTACATCATCGACACCGGGCTGGAGGAGACTGCTCGCAAGGAGCTGATCGAAAAGATTTCCCAGCTGATTGCCGCCAATGGCGGTGAGGTGGAGAAGATCGACGAGACCTGGGGCAAGCGCCGCCTGGCCTACGCCATCAACTACAAGACAGAGGGCTGGTACGTGCTGGTAACCCTGAAGGCTCCCGCCGCGCTGCCCCGCGAGATCGAGCGTAACCTGGGCAACATGGAGGCCATCCTGCGCTATCTGTTCGTCCGTCTGGAGGAAAAGCGCAGCAATGTGAAGCCCCGCCCCGTGCGCGTGGCTCCCGCTGTGGAGGCACCCGTGGAGGCTGCTCCCGCCGTTGAGGCCGCTCCCGCTGTGGAGGCTGCCGAGGCTGCTCCCGCTCAGGCTGAGTAAAGCCGTGAGGTGGATGCATGAATAAGATCATTCTGATCGGCAACCTGACCCGGGACCCTGAGCTGCGCACCACGCCCAATGGCTACACCGTGTGCGACTTCACCATCGCGGTGAACCGCCGCCGCTCCGGCCAGCAGCAGGCCGGACAGCAGGGTGACGCGGATTTCTTCCGCATTACCGCATGGCGTCAGCTGGGCGAAAACTGCGCCAAGTATCTGTCCAAGGGACGCAAGGTATTCGTAACGGGGCCGCTGAGCGCCCGTACCTACCAGTCTCAGGACGGTTCCACCCGGGTTTCCCTGGAAGTAACCGCCGATGATGTTGAGTTTCTATCTAGCCGTGCCGATGCTGAGGCGATGGGTTCCGCTCCTGCCAATACTGCGGGCGTTACGGCCACGAGCAGCGGTTTCACCGCTGTGGAAACCGACGAACTGCCGTTTTAACGCTTGAACGTAAGGAGGTAATCCCATGTCTGAAGATCGTGGCGAAAGGAAGCCGCGTCCCCGGGGAGGCCGTCGCCCCCGCCGGAAGGTGTGCAGCTTCTGTGTGGATAAGATCGAGTACATCGACTACAAGGACATCAACCGTCTGCGCCGCTTCACCAACGAGCGCGGCAAGATCCTGCCCCGCCGGATGAGCGGCAACTGCGCCAAGCATCAGCGTCAGCTGAGCGAGGCCATCAAGCGCGCCCGTGCCATCGCGCTGCTGCCCTTCACGGTGGATTGATGCCACACAAAAAAGTTCCTGGATGCGCAGCATCCAGGAACTTTTTTTATGCCGGTCTTGTGATACCCAGTGTCCAGCTTAAAGGCGCAGGCCATAGTCCGCCACGCAGCGCGCGAATCCTTCCGCCGTGGTGTCAAAGCAGATGCCATGCTGCCGTATGCGGGCACAATCCATCCATAGGTTGCGCCGCTGCTGATCTGTTCCGGACAGCAGCGCTTCCGCCCTGTCCTCCAGTCCCAGCGCCCGCAGCAGTGCCAGTGCGGTATCGTACATGGGCAGGCTGTTTTCACTGCCATAGTTGTACACCCCGCCAGACAAGCGCGCCGCCTGCTCCATGAACTCCGCCACCTGACGCACATAGGTAATGCCCCGAAACTCCCTGCGGGAGTACGTCTGCCTCTCCCCCCGCAACGCTGATCGCAGCACATTGACCAGAAAATTGCCACGGTTGGGTTGGCCATATTGGGGCATGTCGTACATCCATGTGGCCCGAAGCATTACGGCCTGGGGCAGAATGTCCAGCACGCGCTTTTCCGCCTCCAGCTTATGGCGGGCATAAGCATTTGCCGGTTCAGGCAGGGAAAGATCCTCCCCAAAGGGACCGCCATCCGCGTGGCCTGTGTAAACCTGGTCCGAGCTGAAAGCCACCAGTTTGGCGCCGGTAGCCTTTGCCGCCTTGGCCAGCGCCACGGGCAGCAGCACATTGGCCTGATAGGATGCCTGAGGATCTTTTTCGCATGTACCGATGTCCGAAATGGCGGCGGTGTGAAAGATAGCCGAAGGATGCACCTGTTCCACATGGGCGGCTATCCCTTCCGCGTCCGCCGATCTGCTCAGCTCGCTGGGCAGCGCTGCCGCATCCGGGAATCGTTCCATGATGCGGCGGCCCACAAAGCCTCTAGGCCCGGTAACCAGTATCACGGCTGCATTCGCCTCCTGTTTGGAATCCGCATGTCCTGCGCTGCGGGGTATAGGGTTGTGTATACCTTGGGGACATTGCTGCGAAAGTCAGTTGCCGCATTCAATGCTAATGGCGTTGAACAGGCCCAGGATATCGTCCAGCTGGGTGGCACGCTTCTCCTCTCCCTGGCGGTCCAGTACCACTTGCCCCTCGTGGAGCATGAGCAGCCGGTCCCCGTAGGTAAGGGCATGGCGCAGGTTATGGGTAACCATCAGGGTGGTCAGGTGCTTTTCCTTCACAATCTTTGCGGTAAGCTCCATAATGATCTCCGCGGTCTTGGGGTCCAGGGCAGCGGTGTGTTCATCCAGAATCAGGAAATCAATGGGCGTCATGGTAGCCATGAGCAGCGCCAGCGCCTGCCGCTGTCCCCCGGAAAGCGAACCCACCGGAATACCCAGCTTATCCTCCAGGCCCAGGCCCAAGGGCGCCAGCATATCCTTATACGCCTGGATACGCCGCTTGTTGGTACCAAAGCCCAGGTTGTAGGGGCGGCCCTTGTTATCCGCCATGGACAGGTTTTCCAATATGGTCATGGTAGGGCAGGTGCCCATGGCGGGATTCTGATATACCCGTCCCATGCGGCGGTAACGGCGGAACTCCTTTACCTTGGTGATGTCCACCCCATCCATCAGGATGCTGCCGCTCTCCACGGGAATGGAGCCGCAGAGGATATTCAGCAGGCTGGTTTTGCCCGAGCCATTGCTGCCCACCACCGAAACAAAGGAACCCTGGGCAATTTGCAGGGTAAAGTCCCGGAACAGGCAGGTTTCATGCACGGTGCCGGGATTGTAAATCTTCGTGATATGCTGAACCTCAAGCATGGATGCGCACCTTCTTCCGCCGGACGGAGCCCGCCACCAGAATCAGCAGGAAAAGCGCCGCCGTCACCAATTTCATATCCTGGGAATCCAGGCCCAGGGACAGGGCAATGGAAACGCAGGCCTTGTACAGTATGGAGCCGATGAGCACCGCCGTGGTGGACCTGATAAAGGAAGCCCGCTTGAACAGGTTGGTGCCGATAATCACTGACGCCAGGCCGATGACCATGGTGCCCGTGCCCATGGAGATGTCGAAAAACCGCTGCTGTTGGCACAGCACCGCACCTGCCAGGCTTACCAACGCGTTGGCAATCATCAGCCCAATGATTTTCACGCCACCTTGATCCCGGGCCAGGGTGGTCACCACCGCCGCGTTGTCCCCCGCCGCCCGCAGCAAATACCCAGCCTTGGTTTTCAGGAACAGATCCAGCAGCAGCTTGGACACCAGGGCGATGAGTAGAATCAAAATCAGCGTGGCATAGGGCGCGATCCATTCCGGCAGCGCCTTGGTAAAATCATTCTTGAACAAGGTATCGTAAGCGAAAAGCGGCACGTTGGCCTTGCCCGCAATGCGCAGGTTCACCGAATACAGGGCGGTCATGGTGATAATGCCGCTGAGCAGGTCCCGCACCTTGCACTTCACATGGATCAGCCCGGTAATCAGTCCCGCGCCAGCCCCCGCGGCAATGGCCGCCAGCAGGGTGAGGCCCGGGTTTACGCCGTTGACCGTGAGGATGGCGGAAACCGCCGCCCCCAACGGGAAGGAGGAATCCACCGTCAGATCGGGGAAATCCAGAATGCGATAGGTAATCAGCAGGCCCAGGGCCAATATACCATAGATCAGGCCCTGCTCCAGTATGGTCATCAACATTGTTCCATCACGCTTTCCTTGGTATGGTGGCGCATCCAGGCCGGGACGCGCACGCAAGGGGAAGCGGATGATTCCGCTCCCCCCGTGGCAAAGTTACCGGCTTATTCCGCGCTTTCCGCATCCACCACGATGGCGCGGGCCTGAAGGTCTTCGGGCAAGGTCAGGCCAAACTCGGCCATGACGCCTTCATTCACATACAGGTAGCTGTCGGCAATGATTTCAAAGGGAATCTCTCCGGCATTTTCGCCGTTCAGCACCCGGGCAGCCATACGGCCGGTCTGCTTGCCCAGCTCCACATACTCAATGCCTTCGCTGGCGATGCAGCCGTTGCGCACCTGCTCCACCTCGCTGCCGAACACGGGCTTGCCGGCTTCCCCGGCCATTTCCAGCACCATGGTCAGGTAGCTGACCACCGTGTTGTCGGTAAGGTTGGTCAAGCAATCCACCTGGGGCAGCAACGCTTCCAGGGCCAGGGGAATATCTGCGCCGGTGGAGACGCCCTTGCTCACGATTTCAAAGCCATAGGTGGCCGCCAGCGCATTGTAGGTGGCCAGGGTGCTTTCGCTGTTGGTTTCGCTGGTGGTGTAGAGAATGCCGATCTTGGTGGCGTCGGGCATCATGGCACGGATGAGCTTGAGCTGGGCCTCCACGGGCAGCTGGTCGCTGGTGCCGGTGATGTTGCCGCCGCTGGTGCCGTCCTCCTTGGCCAGCATGGCGGCCACGGGATCGGACACGGCGGTGTAGATCACAGGAATGCCCTTTTCCTCACAGGCGTTGAAGGCCGCCATGGCCGCGGGGGTGGCGATGGCGCAGACCAGATCGCACTGCTCCGCCATGGAGGCGGCAATCTGGTTCACCGTGGCCATGTCCGCCTGGGCGTTTTGCTCGATAAAGGTCACGTTTTCACCCGCCACATAGCCTTCCTCGGCCAGGCCAGCAATAAAGCCTTCCCGGCAGTTGTCCAGGGAGGAGTGCTCGGCAAACTGAATAATGCCGATGGTCAGCTGCTCTTCCGCGCCGGCCCAAGCCGCGCCAAGGGACAGGGTCATCAGGGTAGCCAGGAACAGGGCGGTGAGCTTCTTCATCAGGTGCTTCATCACAGGTACCATCCTTTCAAGTAAAAATGTTTCGGGAGAAATAAAAACGCCTCAAACAGTTTCCTGTCTGAGGCGGTATCCCGCGGTGCCACTCAGCTTCGCCCCATGGGGCGCGCTTTCATCGCATACTAACATATGCGCCGCCTTTGTAACGGGCGCGGTACCCGTCGCGCCCTACTATGATTTCGGGAGCGCCCTCGGAAGCCCATTCGCTCCCACGCCCTGTACCGCCGTTCCACTACCGGCGGCTCCCTGCGACAGTTTCCATGGGAGGTACTCTTCTTCCTCAACGGTTTGGTATGAGGTTGGATGCATCATAGCACGGTTTTTTTCTGTCGTCAAGAGGTATTTTTGTTTTTTGGTTGTATTTCAGCCAGACCGTTGAAAAAGTTACAAGCATGAAACAAGGTTTTTATTTGACATTCCCGCCCCTGTTTGTTATGCTTAAGGGCGCAAACACGCACCTATGCTAAGGAAGAAAAAAGGGAGGCAACCGCGCCATGGCCAAGCAAGCAATTCCTGAACTGCCCCGTTGGGACGGGCCCTTATCCCATCCCTTTTATAGCAAAGTTGTCAAGCGGGCGCTGGATTTCCTTCTGGCCCTGGTACTGCTGATACCCGGAGTAATCCTGATGCTCCCCCTGGCGGTATGGGTCAAGCTGGATTCCCCCGGCCCGGTGATTTACAAGGCCGTGCGGGGCGGCTACCACAACAAGCCCTTCCTGATCTACAAGTTCCGCTCCATGGTGGTGGATGCAGACAAAACCGGCGGCTGCACGGCCCTGAATGACAGCCGCGTGACCCGCGCCGGCCGCGTAATGCGCCGGCTAAAGCTGGACGAGCTCCCTCAGCTGTTCAACATTCTCAAGGGAGACATGTCCTTTGTGGGTCCCCGGCCGGAACTGCTGCTCTACACCACCCAGTACACCAAGGAGCAGGAATGTATCCTGTGGGTGCGTCCGGGCATCACCGACCGCTCCAGCATCGTTTATATCAGCCAGGATGAAATCGTCGGTGAGGAAAACCCGGTGGAAAACTTTGAAAAGTATATTCTTCCGGAAAAGAACCGCCTGCGGGTGGAGTACGCCCGGAACCAGTCCTTCAGCCTGGACTGCGGGCTGTTCTTTGAGACCATCGCCAGCGTATTCCGCAAGGCGGAGCGGGTAGCCCGGGAGAAGTAAGCGCCCGCATGCGCAACGACAAACAAACCGAGGCGATGCATATGACGTATACGGAGAAAACCCATCAGGGGTTTACCCACCCCATTGACGCCACCGACCCCCGCACCCTGGCCTGGCTGATTCGCCGCCATGGCCTGGAAATGACCCACCTGAGCCGCGGCAGCCACATTGGCGCCATCTTCTCCCTGGCGGAGATCATGGCCACGCTGTACGCCCGGGTGCTGCGGATTCGCCCCCAGGAACCGGACTGGCCGGAGCGGGACCGGCTGATTCTCAGCAAGGGCCACGCGGGGGCGGCGGTGTATGCCGCCCTGGCAGAGCGTGGCTTTTTTGACGTGGAGGAGCTGAAAACCCATTACGCAAACGGTTCCCGGCTTTCCGGCCACGTGAGCCACAAGGGTATCCCGGGGGTGGAATTTTCCACGGGGTCCCTGGGGCACGGCCTGGCGGTAGCCGCGGGTATGGCCCTGGCCGCCCAAAAGGACGGCAAAGCCCACCGGGTGTATTGCATTCTGGGGGACGGAGAATGCGACGAGGGTTCCGTATGGGAGGCGGCCCTGATCGCCCATCAGTTCAAGCTGGACCGCCTGGTGGCGGTGGTGGATCACAACAAAATGCAAAGCCTGGACTTCTGCGAAAACACCCTGTCCCTGGCCCCGTTCGGGGAAAAGTGGCAGGCCTTTGGCTGGAACGTAATTGAGGTGGACGGCCACGACGTGGACGCGCTTCAGCGGGCCTTTGCGCAAGCCCAGGCCAATGCGGGCGCCAAGAAGCCCACGGTGATCATCGCCCACACCATCAAGGGCAAGGGCGTATCCTTCATGGAGAACAACATCCTGTGGCATTACCGCACGCCCCAGGGCGAGGAATACGACGCGGCACTGAAGGAACTGGAGGCGCAGCGGCCATGAGAGACGCATTTACAAGGGTATTGCAGCGCCTGGCGGCGGAGGACCCCAACCTGCTGCTGGTCACCGGAGATCTAGGATTCGGGGTATTGAAGCCCTTCTGGGAGGCGTACCCGGACCAGTTTATCAACGCGGGAATCGCTGAACAGGCCATGACGGGGCTGGCGGCGGGCCTGGCCCGGGAAGGCAAGACCGTGCTCACCTACTCCATCGGTAACTTTCCCACCCTGCGCTGTCTGGAGCAAATTCGCAACGACTGTGCCTATCACAATGCCAACGTGAAGATCGTCTGCGTGGGCGGCGGCTTCGTCTACGGCTCCAGTCGGTGGATTACGGTCAAACCGAGGCGGCTCGCTCCCTGGGCATGAGCCACCATGCCACCGAGGACATGGCCATACTTCGTGCCCTGCCCCAGGTAACCGTTTTCACCCCGGGCGACCCGGCGGAGGTGGAAGCCGTGGTGCCGGTGATGATGTGCACCCCGGGCACCTGCTACCTGCGCCTGGGCCGGGGCGGCGAACCCACCCTGCATCAGGCGTCCATTGAAAACTACCGGCTGGGCCAGGGCCTGACCCTCCGCCAGGGCCGGGATATCGCCCTGCTATCCGCGGGCGGCATTCTTTCCCAAACCATGAGCGCCGCAAACATGCTCGCGGAAAAAGGGATTGAGGCCGAGGTGGTCTCCTTCCCCACTTTGAAGCCCATCGACCGGGAGTTGATCCTGTCCCTGGGGAAGCGCTTCCCCTGGCTGATCTGCGTGGAGGAGCACACGGTCATTGGTGGGCTGGGCAGCGCGGTGTGCGAAGTGCTGGCGGAAGAAGGCGCCACTTGCCGGGTCTACCGCATGGGCATGCCGGACATTTACTCCAGCATCGTGGGCACGCAGCAATACCTGCGCAGCCGCTATGGCATGGATGACGTAGCCATTGCCCGCCGGGCGGAGGAACTTGTGAAACATACAGAGGAGGCGCGGCCATGACCCAGGCGCATAATCCCATTGACGTAATCCATCAGGAGCTCATGGGCCAGCTTCACGACATTGTGCGGGTATGCAACGCCCATGACATACCCTACAACCTCATGTGCGGCACCCTGCTGGGCGCGGTGCGTCACAAGGGCTTTATTCCCTGGGATGACGACGTGGATCTGCTCATGACCCGGGAAGCCTTTTCCCGCTTTGAAAAGGTGTACCCCACCGAGTGCGACCCGCAATATCTGCTCACCTACCTGAACACCTGGACCCCTCGGGTGATGAACCGCAACCCCAAGGTGGCCGATGCCTTCACAGATTTCTTCATCCTGGACTACCTGCCCCCGGCGGGCTGGCGGCGCAAGCTGCGCATCCTGCACCTGCGGCTGCTCCAGGGCATGCTCAAGGAAAACGTGGACTACTCCCGCTTCAACCTCAAGAACAAGCTGCTGATTTTCGTTACGCACCTGATGGGCCTGCCCTTTACCCGCCAGTGGAAGGTGAACCGCTACTTCCACGTGTCCTCCGCCACCCGGGAGGGTACGGACATGCACATGAGCAACGGCGCCTTCGGGCTGCTCACCCAGGTGTGGCGCAAGGATCAGTTCGAACCCAAGGTGCTCGCCCCCTTTGAGGACATGGAGTGCCTGATCCCGGTCCACTACGACGAGGTGCTCACCACCCTGTTTGGCCCGGACTACATGACCCCGCCGCCGGTGGAGCAGCGGGTTGCCAAGCACCTGGACCTGTGAACCCCGCCCATGAAGGAGGCAACTGAAAACTTGAGCCATGCATGCACCCTATGCCATATTGACCTGAAGGACGTGTCCGTGGTGCGGGGTGGACAAACCCTGCTCAAGGATGTGTCCATGCACATCCACTGCGGACAGATCACCGCGCTGATCGGACAAAACGGCGCGGGCAAAACCACGCTGATCCGCGCGCTGCTGGGCCAGCTCCCCCACGGGGGCAGCATTCACCACCTGGACGGCCAGGGACGGGATATTCCCCACCTGCGCACGGGCTATGTCCCCCAGCACCTGGACTTTGACAAGGAGATGCCCCTGACGGTGGAGGACTTTCTGGCCGCGGCCTTCTCCCGCCGTCCCGTGTGGACGGGCATATCCAAAAAGACCCGCGCCCAGGTGATGGAAGCCCTGGCGGGGGTGGAAGCCGCGTCCATTGCCCGGCATCCCCTGGGACGCTGCTCCGGCGGTGAAACCCAGCGGGTGCTGCTGGCCCTGGCCACCCATCCGGCCCCGGATCTGCTGGTGCTGGATGAACCCGTTTCCGGGGTGGACCAAAAGGGCCTGCAGCTGTTCCTGGACACGGTGCTGCGGCTGAAGGAGAAGCACCATATGGCCATCCTGCTGGTAAGCCATGACCTGCGCCTGGTCCGCAAATATGCGGATCATGTGGTGCTGCTGGACAAGACGGTGCTTGCCCAGGGAAGTCCCGCAGATGTGTTTGCCACGCCGGAATTTTCGGCGGTATTCGGCACGGGAGAGGAGGCGGAAGGCTGATGGAAGGCATCTATGCGGTGTTGGACGCGGTGCTGCCCCTGGAAGCGCTTCAGTTCAGCTTTATGAAAAACGCCTTTCTGGCCATCCTGCTGCTGACGCCCCTGCTGGGGCTGCTGGGCACCATGGCGGTGCAGCAGCAAATGGCCTTTTTCTCCGATGCCCTGGGGCACAGCGCCCTAACGGGCATCGGTCTGGGCATTGTGCTGGGGTTGAGCAATGATCTGCTGAGCATGTTGATTTTCGGGGTGGTGTGGGCCATCGCCATCAGCCGCATCAATCAGACGGGCGCCACCTCCGCGGACACCATCATCAGCGTGTTTTCCTCCACCAGCATTGCTTTGGGCCTGGTGATTCTGGCCCGGGGCGGGGGATTTGCCAAGTATTCCTCCCTGCTCATTGGCGATGTGCTGGCCGTTACGCAAAACGACCTGATTTACCTGGCCGTGGCGCTGGTGCTGGGGGTTATTGCCTGGGCCGTGATGTACAACGCCCTGCTGTTCACGGGCATTAACGCTTCCCTGGCCCGGAGCCGGGGCATACCCGTGCGGCTGACGGAATACGCCTTCGCGGTGCTGCTGGCTGTGGCGGTTATGCTGGCCATTCGCTGGGTGGGCGTGATGCTCATCAATGCCTTGCTCATCCTGCCCGCGGCGGCAGGGCGCAACCTGGCCCGCAATGCCCGGCAGCATGCGGCCATCAGCGTACTCATCGCCCTGGTCTGCGGCATTGCGGGGCTGCTCAGCGCCTACTACTGGGACACCTCCGCGGGCGCGGCCATTGTGCTGTACGCTGCGGCTTGCTACGGCATATCCCTGGGTGTCCGCAGCCTGTGCAACCGGTAAGGAGGAACCTTTGCATGAGTGACTTTACCTCCATCAAGCAGTGGCTGAAAAGCACGGAGGACGAGCCTTTGGAAACCATGAGCGGCTTTTTCGACCGCCGGGTGGATTCCTATGAGGATCACATGCGTCCCTGGCGGGCCTACTACCGCTGGCTTGGGGAGCTGATCCCCGCTCAGGCGGAAACGCTGCTGGACCTGGGCTGCGGTACCGGCCTGGAGCTGGATGAAATCTTCCGCCTGCACCCGGACATCCGGGTAACCGGAATCGACCTGGCGCCGGGCATGCTGGCGCGATTGCGGGAGAAGCACCCGGAGCGGAAGCTGACCCTTACGGTGGGAGATTACCTCACCGTTCCCCTGGCCCCCTGCGCCTTTGACGTAGCCGTGGCATTCGAAACCCTGCATCACTTCCCTCCCGAAACCAAGCTGGGGCTTTTCCGGCGTATCTTTGCCGCCCTTCGCCCCGGCGGCATGCTGCTGGAGGGGGACTATATCGCCGAATCTGACGAGATGGAGACGTACCTTTTCCAGGAGCTGGCCCGGCGGCGCGCCCGCCAGCATGTACCGGAGGGTACGTTTGTACACTTTGACACGCCGCTGACCCTGGCGCACGAATTGTCGCTGCTGAGCCAGGCCGGCTTTACCGCGGAGGTACTGGGCTACCGTGGCGAGGACAACACGCCCATGATCCGCGCCATCAAACCTTAAGGCATTACCGCACAAATGCGTTGGTACGCTGGCAAATGGTGCGGTATTGCCTTACATCTGTGAAAGGAGCACATTCCATGCGCTGGATGATTGCCTCGGATATTCACGGCTCGGCCAAGTGGTGCCGCGCCATGCTGGACGCCTTTGACCGCGAGGGCGCGGACCGCCTGCTGCTGCTGGGGGACCTGCTCTATCACGGTCCACGCAACGATCTGCCGGAGGAATACGCTCCCAAGGAAGTACTGGCGCTGCTCAATGCCCGCCGGGAAAGATTGATGTGCGTGCGGGGCAACTGCGACACAGAGGTGGACCAGATGGTGCTCCACTTCCCCATCATGGCCGACTACGCGGTGTTTCCCGCAGGACAGCACCTGCTGTATGCCACCCATGGCCACCACTTCGGCGAAGATTGTCCGCCCCCCCTGTGCACCGGGGATTTACTGTTGTGCGGCCACACCCATGTACCCAAGTGCGCCCCTCACGAGGGATACACGTACCTGAACCCCGGTTCCGTATCCATTCCCAAGGAGGGGAGCGCCCACGGCTATATGCTGTGGGAGAACGACACTTTTATCTGGAAGGATCTGGAGGATGGAGCGGCCTATCGCGTTTGGCGCGCCGAATAAATCGCATACACAAAAAGCCGCCGGCAGGAGCAGACGCGCCCTGCCGGCGGCTTATTTTTGTTTTT
>USCR01000067.1 GCA_900553295.1 uncultured Eubacteriales bacterium
CGGCCCAGGATCTCCTCGGCTTCCTCAATGGTGGAAACCTTTTCCTTGGCCAGTTCCACGGCTTTCTTCTGGGCGGTGGCAAAGCTGAAATGCTTGCCATGGTTGGTAATCATATAATTGACGAGCATCAGCACCACTTCCTGGGGCAGGCCCATGTCCTCCACCCATTCATAGGCCATGGTAGTTTCCCGGCCATGGAGCTGCCTGTCCTCCCCAAAGAGCGCATACAGGGATTCGGCAAAATCCTCATAGGCGGTGTCCCGCGGCGCCGCGTCCCGCATGAGAAACTGCTGGTATACGCTCACGTACTGATAAACGGGTGGTTCGTCGCTCACCCGGCGGACCAGGCCCCGGCGTTCCCAGTGCCGGTATGCCGCACGGATATCCTCCTCGCTGAGGTTCAGGTCATGGCTCATCTGCGCCAGGGTCATCTCCTCGCTGGGATGGCAGCAGCGCATCAGGCCGTACAGATATACCTTCACATAGTCTCCCGGAGCAGAGGGCATATACTCCAATATAAACTGGTTTTGCACCGGCGTCGCGTCAAACATGGCGTACTGTTGGTCAAAGGCAAACAGTCCCATGGCGTCACATCCTTTTTTTCTAGGGCCTGCTTTGGTTATTCTTCCAGGGCTTCCTTGATTTCCCGGCCTTCGCGCAATAGTTGCTTCATGGCTTGATGATCCTCTGCGGCCAGGGCATCCCGATAGGCAGCCAAGCGATCAATGAGTCCGTTGATCTCCAGGAGCAGCGCATCGCGGTTGTCAAAAAACAGCTCAGTCCACATGTCCTCGTTGAGCTTGGCCACCCGGGTCATGTCCGCAAAGCTGCCGGCGGAGAATCCCCGGTGCTTCTGGGCCAGGGGGCACTTGACATAGGCGCTGGAAACCACATGGGCCAGCTGCGAAGTATAGGCAATCATCTCGTCATGCTCCCGGGGCGTAGTAAACTGCACCCGGCGAAAGCCGATGGTGAGGAAAAAGTCCTTCAGCCAGGTCCGGACCTCGGGCCCCGCATCCCGGGGTGGGGTAAGGATCATGCTGGCGCGGTCGAACAGATCATCCTTGGCGTAGCGGAAGCCGGAAAACTCGCGCCCCGCCATGGGGTGGCCGCCGCAATAGTGCCAGGGCTTTCCCTGAGCCAGGGCGTTCAGCGGCGTGCAAACGGCCTCCTTTACCCCGCCGCAGTCAATCACCCATGCCCCTGGCCGGAAGGCATCCTGGTGCTCCGTGATCCAGGTCACAATGGCCGCGGGATAGAGCGCCACCAGCACCACATCGCAGCGAGCCAGATTGTCCTCCGTCAGCGTGCCGTCAATGGCGCCCAGCAAATTGGCTTGCAGCATGGTTTGTGGATTGATGTCCATGCCCAGCACCTCAAAGTCCGTATGCACCTTGATACTGCGTGCCAGGGAACCTCCAATCAGTCCCAATCCTACAATGCCAACGGTCATACCATCATTCCTTCTTTCGTGGTTACTTGCAAGTCACTGGTACAGTGTGGGCAGCGGGTGGCGCCCTGGGGAATTTCCGTGCAGCAATAGGGGCAGAGCCTGGGCGCAGGCTTCGGCGCTTCCGGTTTTGCGGGCCGGAGCCGGTGCAGCAGGCGCAGGAAGCAGAAAATGCACAGGGAAATCAGCAGAAAATCCAGCACGGACTGCACAAAAGCGCCGTAGTTCAGCGTGCTCACCCCTGCCGCCTTGGCCGCCTCCACGGAGGGATACGCGTTCCCGTCCAGTGCCAGAAACGCATCCGCCAGATTCAGCCGCCCTATCACCAGGCTGAGCAGCGGCATAAATACATCATTCACCAGGGAGATGGTGATCTTGCTGAAGGCGCTGCCTATCATAACACCCACAGCCAGATCAATGACGTTTCCCCGTGAAATAAACTGCCGAAATTCCTTGAAAAATGCCTTCATCTCCTATTTTCCTTTCCTGGACAAGCCTTTGTGAGCTGAAAACGCCCCGCGGAGCAACGCGCGGCTTCGCGGGGCGTGCATTGGCAAACCGTTTATTCCTCGTAATGGCGGCTGGAACGGCGGCGGCGGTTCGCATGGGCGCCTTCCGCGGGCTGGGCGGCAGGCGTGCCGGCGTCCGGCGCCTCTGTCACGGTATCCTCAGCGGATATGTCCGCGTCCGCCGGCAGGTCCACGGCCTCTTCCGCTGCGGAGATATCCTCCTCCACGTCGGTTGCATCATCGCCGTTCTCTTCATCCAGCCCCTGCTCAGACGTATCCTCCTCTGGCTCATCGGCCATGTCCCCCGTGAGCCAGTCATCCGTATCCTGGTCGGACACCGGCAAGCCGGTTTCGTCTTCCGCCGCCGTATCCTCGGCATTTTCCTCCGCGGCCTTATCCGGCTGGCTTTCCTGGGCAGGCTTTCCGGGCTTGGCACCCTTGCCCTTGACTTTTTTCTCCTTGGGCGCCGGAGCCGTATAGTCACGGTAGTTGCCCCGCTCCAGGTGATCGTATGCCTTGGCGGACTGGGCCTTTTGCTGCATGCGGCGGATCAAACCCGCGCACAGGAGACCGGCGCTAATCACCGCCAGCACCGCGCACACGGTCCACACCACGTCCAGCGCCTGCTGAATGGAGTCCACATATTCCGGCAAACCGTCCGTCGTGGGCGTTTCCACGTACTCGGGCTGCGGAGGCGTCACAATGGGTGCCTCGGTGGGAACCGGCGTGGGCATCGCATACTGAATGGGAATGATATTGCTCTGGAAGGTCACGTCCTCCTGCAAAAGATTTTTGCAGGTGGCGGTAAACTGATACTGTCCGGCCATGGAAACCGACACGTCCCGGCTGAAATTGCGGCTCTCCCCCGCGGCAATGGTGGGGAAATGATACAGCTGCACTCCGGAGGCGGATACATACACATCCTTGACCTCGTTGGCGCCCTCATTGGTAACCGTAACGGTAAACTTCACCGTGCCGGGGAGCGAATAGACCGTATCCCGGTCGCTGGTGGCGGAGACGCTCAGCATCACCTGGTCGTCCGGGCTCACCGCGGTGACGGATACTTTGCCGGTACTGGTAACCGTTTCCAGTTCATCGGCATCCGTCGCCGTCAAGGTAAAAAGATAGTCCGCCGAGTCGGTAATGGTTACTTCCTTGGTGTACGTTTCCGTCTTGCCCGCATCCAGGGTCAGGTTGGAAAACACTTGCCCCAGGGTGGGGTCAGTCACATTGATGTTGGTATAATTGACCTTGCCCGTATTTTTCAGCGTAAGGGTCAGGGTCACCACGTCGCCGGGCACGCCGCCCTTCTTGTCCGCTTCCAGGCTGGCGGTCAGGTTCACCTGGCCGTATTTGATGGTGGCCTTGTCCTTCTGGGCAGCCAGGGTCTTGCCATTGGCCTTGTAGGTAATGGTAGACTGGCTGGTCAGGTCCTTGGTGCCCATGGTCACCGTAAAGGTATAGCTGCCCTTTTCCCCCGCGGGAATGCTGGCAATGGTGCCGGTGCTCTTGGAAATGCTGCTGTTTTCCTTGATGGTCACATCCGTGATCTCCACCTCGCCGGCATTGACCACATCATAAATGACGTTGACCTCTTGCCCCTTCTCCGCAACAGAAGGGGTAATGGTCCGGTTGATCTCCACCTGGACCTTGGCGTCCTCCGCCGAGGCGGTGGTGTAGGTGATGGGAATGGAATAGTTCTTGGTCTTGTTGGTCAGCTCACCATCGTCATTATACATGGAGTACTTGACCTTGAAGGTGATTTTGCCGGCTTCCAGCTGTTTCTGCGTCACGTCCCAGTTGCCACTCCAGGACTGGCTGGCGCCCGCGGCCAGGGTCGGGCTGCCAAACTCCTCCACCGGCTGCCCGTTAGGATAATACAGGGTTACAGGGCCAGGAAGATCCTCCTCGCCGGTATTGGAAACGGTGATGGATACGGTAATCGACTGCGTAGTCGTAAACTTGTTCTGGCTCAGCTCCATGGAGAACTTTAACGGGTCAGTAGCCGCCAATGCCGCCACACACAGGCAGCACAGCGCCACGCATACCATCAGCCCGATCAAAATCCGTCGTTTCATTGTTGCTTACGGGCAGCCCCGCCGCCCTCCTCCTTCCGACTTCGGGTCAGACCTATGTTTTCCACGGGCCGAAGCCCCGCTGAAAATATAGAAACCGTCTATGCTATTGTACTCGGCAAGGCGGCTCTCTGTCAAGCTGGAAGGAGGGAAAAGCGGCACAGGAACCGCATTTTTACATGGGTATACTTGTCTCAGCGGAGTTCGGTCAGTGCTATGTTCAGCTCCACGGTTCCCTGGTATGCTGCGCGGGCGGCGTTCTCCACCCGCTCCTTGGGCCAGAAAGCGTTCACTGGGGCTCCGCGCTGCCGCACAGTGCGCTCGATATCCACCCAGGGTGACGAGAAGTACAGCAGCACATCCTCGCATACGGAAAACAAATGCTGTTGGGCAAGTTCCTGCTGGGCAGGCGTGGAAATCAAATAGCTGAGCAGGGCTGCCGCTTCCGGCTGCGCTTGGGCTGTCAGCCCCGCATAGAGCATCCGTGGAGCCAGTGCTTCCGGGAGCGCCCAGACCTGGTAGCCCGCGCTTTGTCCCTGTCCCATGGCGTTCTCCAGGGATGCCCATTGGCCTGTGGTCAGCAGCGCTGAGGCCGCTTCGCCCCGGGTCAATGCCGTGAAAATTTCTCCCTGCGTCATAATCTGCTCGGGCAGCGGCAGTGGTTGCACGCCAAGCCATGCGCTGAGCGCAAACAGTCCCTGCCCACGCGCAGCCAGAGGTGTGCTTTGCTTGCGCAGGGTATCCAGGGGGGGCATAGCCGCAAAATCATCTGGCTGGGGCGTGGCAGCGGCGCGTCCCAGCAGGGTGGTAGGCACCGGTGTTTGCGCCGGTGCAGGCAAATAGGCGTCCCCTACTGCCAGCACCCAAGGCTCCACCGCAAGGGGCAGTGCATACTGTTCGCCCTGCCATCGCCCGCTTTGTAAAAAGGTTTCCGACACCGATTCCACGCCATGCAGCGGTGCAAGCACCTGCTCGGGCGTGGAAAAGGTTCCGTCGGCGAAGCAAATAACGTCTGGCAGAACCGTCTCCGGTGCAAAGCACTCCGAGGAAGGCACACTCCGAAGGTAAACGGTAAGGCCCGGCATGATTTTTTCAAACTTTCCACACTGGGCGCGCAGCCATGCGCTGGAACCGGTAGGGCCGTCCACATCCCATACGCGCAGGATGGTGCGTTGCCGCTCCCCTGTTCCCGGAAGCGTTGCCGTTCCCGATGGATGCATCTCCCACGCGGCATATAGGCATCCCAAGGCCAGCAACGTTCCCAGGCAAACCATCATCCTCCACTGCCGCTTCTTCATGCCTTTGCCCTCCTCTGAGGGAGCATATGCTATGCCGGCACAGGCTAGACGTCCGTGCGCTGCACCGCATAAGGGCCCAGCCCTTAGGGCACGGTTTTTCCCAAGGTACTTTTTCCCCCTGTACTTCCTCAGTCCTCATGCCAGATGCTGATCCTGCAAGCCAGAAATTGCATCTTTACACAAGTGCCATCTTTCTCAAGCAGGGCTCTCCCTGGCCAGCTTCACCCGGAAATTCATAGGAAGAGAATTTTCCAAGCGCTTGCCAACCCATGACGGAAATGATATACTGAGCAGGTGACCAAAGGGCGGGGTTATACGTACATATTCGTCACCGGGCACAGGCTTTCCGTACCGATGAACTGTGTACCAGCTGCAGGAAGGCCGTCCGCGCTGATGCTAACGTGTAAGCAGCGGCGTCCTAAGAGAAACACAAGGGAGCGGAGCATATTCATGACAGTCCAGCTTTCTACCCATGAGAAGCTAGAACAGGTCTGTAAGGCATTTCGTATCCAAGGTTCCTTGCAATCCTACGAAGAAATTAAAGTGGGAAACGTCAACAAAACCTACCGTGTAAACTTCCTGCAGGAGGACGGCAAGCACAAGTCATACATCGTGCAGGCATTGAACACGTATGTGTTCAAAAATCCCGTTCAGGTCATGAGCAACATTGACTTGGTAACCGAGCACATACACGCCAAGGCGCCCAAAAAGCGCGTGCTGCACTTCCATCACACGGCTGATCGGAAGACGTACCTGATGGACGATAAGGGCTTTTGGCGGTTGTTCAACTATATTCCTTCCAATACCTATAACACCACGGACAACCTGGACATCATACGTAATGCCGGGGAGGCCTTTGGTCAATTCCAGATGATGCTTTCCGACTTTGATGCTTCCAGCCTGTATGAGACCATCCCGAATTTTCACAACACCCCCAAGCGGTATGAGCAGCTCGTCGCAGACGCTCAGGCTGATCCCAAGGGCCGTCTTGCTGAAGCCCGTCCGGAATATGACTGGCTATTGAGCGTCCGGGAACAGGCTTGCCGCCTGACCAACCTGCACGAGCAGGGCCTGCTTCCGCTGCGGGTTACCCATAATGATACCAAAATCAACAATGTGCTTTTTGATCCGGATACGGATGACGCGCTGGTAGTCATCGATTTGGACACCGTGATGCCCGGCCTGGTGGGACATGATTTTGGCGACGCTATCCGCTTTGCCGCAAACTATGTGGAGGAGGACAGCCCCCACGCGGATCAGGCAGGCATCAACCTGGATATTTTCCGTACGTTCACCCAGGGCTTTCTGAAACCCACGGCACATGCCCTCACCGAACTGGAAATTGCCACGCTGCCATTGAGCTGCCTGGTTCTTGCCTGTGAGCTGTCGGTCCGCTTCCTGGACGATTACCTGTTAGGCGATCCCTATTTCAAAATCAACTACCCGTCACATAACCTTGTCCGGGCCCGTTGCCAGATTGCCCTGGCCAAGGATATGCTGGCGAAGATGGAACAAATGGAGCAGATCGTGCAGGAGTGTTTACATGCCTGCTAAGGCCGCCCGCCATATCAAAGGGGATGCAGCGCATGGACGCATGCATCCCCTTTCTTTTTATGTTTGGATTTAGGATGGATTCGCTGCTTCCGCCAGGCTATTGAGCGCGTCCACCACTGCCTGGGACGTGACGGTAGCGCCGCTCACCGCATCCACATCGTCCCCCAGCGTAAGAGGAAGCGACTTGCCGATAAACTGGCTGGTGAATGCGTCCTCCGAGCAGCGGGTGCCAAATCCTGGAGTTTCATTGGGCGTTTCCACCGTCAGCGTGGCGATAACGCCCTGGTCCATGGTCACGCGCACGGTAACCTCTCCAGCGGTAAAGCCCTTGGCCGAGGCTACCATTTCCTCTGTGGCTTCCGGCTGTCCGGCGCGCAGGGTTTCCACTTCTGCCTCCAGGGTCTCCACGGTGGCCTGCAAAGAGGCGACCTCTTCCGTCAATGCATCGTTGGAAGTTTGGAGCTCCTGATTTTCCTGGGTCAGCGCCTGTACGTCTGCCTCGCTGGCAGACAGCGCGGTCACCTGTTCCGTAAGCGTGTCCTTCTCTGCGGACAGATTTTCCACTTGGCTGCTCAGGTCCTCTTTTTCCGCCGTCAGGGTGTCTACCTGGCTGCTCAGTGCCTCTTGCTGCGTGTTCAGCTCCGCCAGTTGGCTTTCCGCAGCTTCTTTCTCCGCGGTCAGGCTGGCAATCTGCTCTTCCAGTGCAGTCTTGGCATCGGTTAAGTCGGTAATGGACTGGTTGGCCGTGGTCAGTTCCGCCTGGGCAGTTTCCTTCTGGGTGGTAAGCCCGGCAATCTCCTGTGTGGCCGCTTCATTGGAGGCCGTTAGCTCCTCCACTTCCGTCTCCAGTTCCGCCTTGCGTGCGGTGGCTTCCTCCAGGGAAAGCTGCGCCTCTTTCAGCGCATTTTCTGTCTCGGTCAGGGTGGCTTGCAGTTCCTCTTTCTCCGCCGCAATGGCTTGCCATGTGGCCTGCTCCTCGGCAATTTGCTGTTGCAGCTCAGTCACCTCGGCAGAGAGGCTGTTGCGCTGGGCAGCCATGGTGATGGCCACAATGACCGCCACCAGAAAAACACCGCACAACAGTAGCAAGGGAACATTGACCTTCTTGGTTTCCGACATCCGGGCATACCTCCTTTTTCTCCTGAAAGTCCATGGGTGAAAACGCATTCCATGCGTTTGGAACCGAAATTCATTGGCCCAGCTGCTGCTGGAGCGCGGCGACCTCCTGGCTTAGCCGCTCGGCTTCCTGTTGGAGCATCTCCACGGTTTGGGCCAGGGTCTGCTGCTCGCTCTGCGCCTGGGTTAGCGCCGCCTGTGCGTTGTCAGCGTCCGCTTGCGCCGTCTCCAGTTCCAGGGCCAGCGCATCCCGTTGTGCGCGGAGCTCCTTGCGCCTTTCCTTCAGCTCATCCACTGTCTGCACCATGGCATCTGATTCCGGCTGCACCTGATCCAGCTGGGTTTGTGTTTCCGGCAGGGCAGCCACCACCTGATCATACTCATATTGCTGCTTGCGCACACGTTGGCGGTTGGTATCCAGGGTCAGGGCCAAGTCCTTCACCTGAAAGCGCAGGTCATACACCGTCCAGGTGTGCCAAGCCATAAAAGCGCAGAAGGCAAGCATCCCGACAATAAATATCCAGCGTAGCGCCACCGTCCCACGGTGCGCCGTAGGTGTTTGATTCATGGGCTATGCACGCTCCGTCCATATATATTCTATTTTATTTTATCATAGCACAGAAGAAATGAAAAGGCTTAACTTTATGGCAGCAAAATCCGGCAGGAAAAACCGGCCGGGTGGTCGAATAATGGGGAATGGACTGGCTGCTGCCTTCACAGGTGGCTGGCCACGGATAGGCAGGGAGGATGTCAGGACGCGACACCGTCCTGCATTTGAAAGGAGCAAACCAATGTCTAAAAAAAACCTTTATATTATTGGCGCAGTTGTGCTGGTCATTTTTATCGTCGCCATTGTTGGCCTGACCCTGCCCACCAGGCGCAGCGCTACGCTTGTATCCCAGGAGGACAATGAGGATTTGACCCTCGTCGTTTCTACCCCCACGCAGACCAGCACCTACTCTCCTCTGGCCACCGCCTCTGCCACGGCTACCGCCACTGAGACCGCACAGGCTACTGAAACCGCTCAGGCCACAGAGATTGCTCAGGCTACCGAGACTGCTCAGGCCACTGAAACCGCTCAGGCTACTGAGACTGCTCAGGCTACTGAAACTGCTCAGGCCACCGAGGACGCGGCTTCCGCTTCTGTGCAGGAAGCCAAGGCCTATCTATTGGCAACGGTGGGTGGCATCATGTATGAACCCATACCGTTGCTGGAAGAGGCTGATTATTCCATTTCGCAGAAGGCTGTCGGCTTGGAAAACGTCATTCACGTTACGCCGGACAGCATCGTCATGGCAAGCGCCAACTGTGACAATCAGGACTGCGTGAAGCAGGGCGCCGTCACCCTGGAAAACCGGGATACCCGCGTACTGCAAAACATGATTATCTGCCTGCCCAATGGCGTTACCCTGGAGCTGCTCACCCCTGAGGAAGTAGCGGAACTCCTTCAAAGCGTGGCATCCGAAGAATAAAGAATGGAGGCGCACCATGGCAAGAAGCGTCCGGGAACAAAATCAGCGCATTGCCCTATGTGGCCTGCTGGTCAGCCTGATGCTGGTGTTGGGCTATATTGAAAGCCTCATCCCCGTCCCTACGGTTGTGCCGGGCATTAAATTGGGCTTGAGCAACGGGGTGCTGTTATTCGCACTGTATCTATTGGATATTCCCACAGCCTTTGTACTGATGGTGTTAAAAGTCGTGCTTTCCGGCTTGCTTTTTGGCGGTGTCAGTGCCATGATGTATGCCTTTGCAGGGGGGCTGATAAGCATGATTGCCATGTCGCTGCTCAGCCGTGTGAAGGGCATTCATCCCGTCACCGTAAGCATGGTGGGTGGCGTAGCGCATAACGTTGGTCAGGTGGGTCTGGCCATGGTGATGCTGCACACCTCTCAGCTCATGTATTATATGGCCATTTTGATGCTGGTTGGCCTGGGGACGGGGGCCGTTACAGGCGTAGTTGCCACCAGCGTTCTAAACCACCTGAAAAAACTGCAACGGAAAAAATAAACATAACGCCCGGCAAGCCATTCAGCCTGCCGGGCGTTGTGTTTCGTACACCATTAGGGACTCGAACCCTAGACACCCTGATTAAGAGTCAGGTGCTCTACCAACTGAGCTAATGGTGCATGTGCTGCGATTCGCAACAGAAAATATTATACTCAAACGCAGAAAAAAGTCAAGCAGTTTTTTTCAAAAAAACTGCCGGCCGCCTAGGCAGCCAGCAGTTTGAACACATGTTTTACACTTCCATCAAAATTTCCTGTGCACGGCGGTACTTTTCACACCAATGTTGCAGCTTCACCGGATCGATTCCGGCATCCGCGCAGCGGGCCTGATCAGCATTGTGCATCAGATCCGCCAGTTTCACCTTTCGCGCCAGGGGATTGGCCTTCAGGCGGCGCACATACGCAAAGTAATCCGTGCTTGGGTCATGGGTCAGCAGCGCAACGGCTTCGGCTATCTCCGATGGGAATTCCCGCTGAATCTCCTCCAGGGTCACCGGGGTATCCTCCACCACGTCATGAAGCAACGCCACGCATATGGATCGTTCATCGTCCATCTGTTCCGCCAGATGGTATGGATGGAAAATGTACGGAACTCCGCCGCGGTCCAGCTGCCCAGCGTGCGCCCTATAAGCCAGGCGCAGGGCGCGATTCACCATGGGCGTATAGATCATTGGCTCACGCCCTTTTGACAATCTCCAGAAGCACCTGGGTCATCTTCTCCAGCGCCTGAACGGTGATCAGTTCCTTCCGACCATGGCAGTTGTAGCCGCCGGTGGATAGATTGGGGCACAGCAGACCCATGTAGCTCAGCCGCGCGCCATCCGTGCCGCCGCGAATGGGCTGCACGCTCGGCGTTACGCCGCAAGCCTCAAAGGCTTCCCGTGCCTTGTCCACAATTTCCATGTGCGGGGCCAGCATTTCCTTCATATTCCGGTAGCTGTCCTTGATCTTTAGCTGCACCGTACCCTCGCCCCATTTGCCGTTGAGGTAGGCGGCAATGCGGGCGAGGTTTTCCTTTTTCTGCTGGAGCTTGTCGCTGTCATGGTCCCGGAGAATATAGCGCAGGATGGCCAGCTCCTCGTTCCCTTCCATGGCGCCCAGGTGATAGAAGCCCTCATAGCCTTCCGTATGGGCGGGAATCTCCCAGGGCGGCAACATTCCGTTGAACTCCATGGCAATCAAGGCCGCGTTCTTCATCTGGTTCTTGGCAGAGCCCGGGTGAATATTCACCCCGTGCACCTCCACCACGGCGGAGGCGGCATTGAAGTTTTCATACTCCAGCTCTCCCAGTGCGCCGCCATCCACGGTGTAGGCGTAGTCGGCTCCAAAGCCCGCCACGTCGAACAGGTCCGCCCCGCGGCCAATCTCCTCATCGGGGGTAAAGGCAATGCATACCCGGCAGTGTTCCGGCGCATCCGGCGCGGTAAGCAACGCGGCCAGGGCCATAATCTCCGCCACGCCCGCCTTGTCGTCAGCCCCCAGAACGCTCTCCCCGTCGGTGACAATCAGGTCCTGTCCCTTGAGGCTCTCCAGGAAATCAAACCCGTCGATGACCACGCCGTTTTTCAAGGTAACGGCTTTGCCATCATAGTTGGAAATCACCTGGGCATGGGTGGGGCCCTTGACACCGTCGGAGGTGTCCATATGGGCAATCAAGCCCACCCGGGCCGGATGGTCTCCCTTGGGTGGGATGGACGCATAAACGTATCCATGGGCATCCACCCGGGCATCCGTCACGCCCATTTCCTGCAATTCCTCCACCAGCGCCCGGGCCAGCTCCATCTGGCTGGGCGTGGAGGGGCAGCTCTCCGACATCTCACAGGAAGTGGTCTCAAAGCCGGTGTACTTCAAAAAGCGTTGGGCAACCGTCATCATGTTTTCCGTCACTCCTTCCCGAAAATGGCCTGCTCCAGTTCGTGCAGGCTACCAAGGCACACATCTACATAGGGGGACAGTTCCGGGCCATAAGGCACCACATCCGGTACCATCACGCACAGCATCCCCGCCGCGCGAATGGCCTTCACCCCGTTTACCGAATCCTCCACCCCCGCGCACTCCGCCGGGGACAGTCCCAGCAGCTTTGCCCCCAGCAGGTAGATATCGGGGGCAGGCTTGCTGCGCTGGGTCATTTCGCCGGTAATCACCTGATCGAAATACGGTGCAAAA
>USCR01000068.1 GCA_900553295.1 uncultured Eubacteriales bacterium
CAGGCGCTTCGGTAGCGGGAGCCTCGGTGGCGGGCGCTTCCGTAGCGGGAGCCTCGGTGGCGGGCGCTTCCGTAGCAGGCACCTCGGTGGCGGGCACTTCCGTAGCGGGCGCCTCGGTGGCGGGCACTTCCGTGGCGGGCACCTCGGTGGCGGGCACCTCAGTAGCGGGCACTTCCGTGGCGGGCACCTCAGTAGCAGGTGCGGGCGTCGCAGTGGTTACCGTTGGGCTGGAAGAAGGATCCGTAACGGCGCCATCCACTCCCTCGGCCAAACCGGCGCAGCACAGCTGCAGGGAGAAGACTAGCGCCAACAGAAAGGCGAGAAGTTTGCGAGTCTTATACAACGTCATACCCTCCTTAACATAGACTTGCTTTATCAATTCTCCGCGGGGTGCTTTCATCCAAAGGAAGCAAGCGGAAAACGATCATAATTCAGGCGGCGCCCAGGGTGGCGTCGATCCACTGGCACAGCAGGTTCAGCCCTTCCTCCAGGCCGTGCCGTGCCTGGAAATCCAGCAGCCGCCGGGCGGGCTCCCCGTCGCAGGCGCCGCAGCGCACGTCCCCGTTGCGGTAGTCCCCGGAAACATGGGGCGCCGGGGCGTGGTACCGCCGGGCGATGACCTGGGCCACATCGGCAATGGTGGTCATGCGCCCGGTGCCGATGTCGATGGTTTGTCCCGCGGCGCTGTCCCGGTCCAGTGCGGCCAGGATCGCGTCCCGGACGTCATCGATGAGCACAAAGTCCCGGACGATCTGCCCGTCCTCGTACAGGGGAATGGACTGCCCGGCCTTGGCCATGCGCGCAAACAGGGGCACAATGCCCGTGTAGGCGTTGATCAGGGACTGCCCGGGACCGTACACATTTTGCAGCCGGACGATTTTCACCTGGGTGCCGGTGGCGCCGCCCCAGGCCTTGAGCAGGTGCTCCTGGCACAGCTTGGTGGCGCCGTACACGCTGGTGGGATGGGGCTGGGTCCAGGCGGCGTTGGCGGGCAGATATACCGCGCCGGGGAAGTCCCACTGCCCGGCGGCCAGCTGCGCGTCCGTGCGCTGGCCGGGATAGAAAATCTCCCCCTCCGCGCTTCGCCAGGCGCCTTCGCCGTAAATGGCCCGGCTGCTGGTGAGCAGCAGCTGCCGGGGAAGCTTCCCGGTCTGCGCCAGGGCGTCCATCATCCGGGAGGTGCCCACCACGTTGACGCTGGTGTGCCGGGTGGCGGAGAACAGGGATTGCCCCGTGCCCGTTTCCGCGGCCAGGTCGATGACCGTGTCCACAGCGTCCACCGTGTCCAGCAGGGCGGTCCAGGCCTGCGCCTCCCGGACGTCGGCCCGGTACAGTTCCACCGCCGGGTCCATCTCCGGGGGCCGGGGGGTATCCCCGTGCACCTGGGCCAACAGGTTGTCGAAGGCAATCACCCGGTCAAAGCGCTGCACCAGCCCGGCGGAGAGCGCCGAGCCGATGAACCCCGCGCCGCCGGTTACAATGCATGTCTTGCTCATGCTTCACGCCTCATAATCTGCTGAATTTTTCCGGGATCGCCCCACACGCCGGGGGAATCGTAGGGCCGGTCGGGGAAGGCGCCGTATTCCGGCGTGATGGACAGCCCCCGTTCCCGGATGAACTGCTCCACCCGTTCCCCCAGGCTCACCGGCTGGCCGGTGCAGCAGTTGATGATGCCCAGCACCTCCGTCTGCATCACGCAGGCGGCCAGCTGCTCGCCCAGCTCCGCCAGGTCGATAAAGTCGTAGCGGTTCTTGCCGGAGTTCAGGGGGAACGTGGTTTTCCCTTCCCGGGCCGCCTGGAGGATCTTGGCAAAGATGGAGTTGCTCTTCTCGTCGTTTCCTATAATATAATAGGCACGGAGCCATTGCAGCTGGGTGCCGTGCTGGGCGGCCAGAAGCTCGCAGGTCTGCCGCAGGGCGTTTTTGGCAATGCCGTACATGCTCTGGGGCTTGCAGGGGGTGTCCTCGGTGATGGCGCCCTCATGATACCCCACCTCGTGCATGGTTCCCATCACGGCCAGCTGCTTCAGCCCGCCCTCCATCATCTGGCGCAGAAAGCGCACATGGGCGGAAACGTCCTCCATGTGGGAGGGGGCGTTGTGCACAAAGCCATTGCGCCAGGCCATGTGCAGGCATACATCCGGGCAGCCCAGGTGCTGGAACACCTCCGGGTCGTCCTGGAACAGATCCAGATGGCGGAACTCCGCCCGGGGATCAATGTTCTCCTGCCGCACGTCCACGGCCGTTACCTGCGCGCCGCGATCCAACAGGCTCTTCACGGCGGCCTGGCCGATATAACCGGCTGCGCCGGTAACAAGCACCTTTTTTGCCATAGATTCTCCTTTATCATGCTTTCGCCCCACCCGTCCTGGTGCCGCGAAAAGCATGTGCATTTTCCATAAAACGGATAACGCGCCCTTGCGTTTTACCTGCCCAACGGCAATCTACATACGGTTAGATTATATCGCCCCACCCTATGTTTGTCAATAAAAGCGCCAGGTTGCCGCAAGGATTTACAGTCGTTACGCGCCCGGATGGGCCCGTGGATGCGCCGCGCTCCTTGTAAAAATGTGCCACTGTTGCTATAATGATTTGTATCATGGATTTCTATGCCCGCACCGTGGCATGGGGCCCATCAAACCATAGGTACAGGAGTGAAAGCATGACCAGCCGTCCAGCCGCGTCCTCCCGGGACAATAACTTTAACCTGATCCGTTTTATGGCCGCCCTGTGCGTGATGATCGGGCACATGTCCTTCATTGCCCCCGGACCGCTGTATATTTTTCTGGGCAACGGCATCCAGATCATGGGGGTGCGGACCATCTTCCTGCTGGGGGGCTATCTGATCTCCAAGAGCTGGAGCTCGGACCCCCATGTGCTGCGCTACGCGGTGAAGCGCGCTTTCCGCATCTGGCCGGCGCTGATCGTGTTCACCCTGGGGGTGGCGCTGGTGGCGGGGCCCATCCTGTCGGTGCTGCCGGCGGGGGAATACTTCCGCAATCCGGCCACGTGGCAGTACCTGGGCGCCATCGGCTTCTATATCTCCTATGGGCTGCCCGGGGTCTTCGCGGACGTGCCCTATGCGGGGGTGGTCAACGGCTCCCTGTGGACCATGCCCCTGGAGGTGGCGCTGTATGTGCTGGTGCCCCTGGTGCTGTGGCTGGTGAGCCGCCGGCCCTGGCGCAAGCATGCCTCCCTGCTCACGGCCATTTTTGTGGGGCTGTACGTGGTGGCGGCGGTGCTGCGGTGCGCGGTGTTCCCCCAGTGGCGTATGGTGATCTATGGCCTGGATGTGGCGCAGTTCCTGGTGCTGGGGGTGTACTACATGCTGGGCATGCTCTATGCCCTGCCCCAGGTACGGCGGTTTTTGAACCTGCAGGTGGCCTCCCTGCTGCTGGTGGCGGCGGCCATGGCGCAGTTCACTTCCTATGCGGCCAACGAAGTGTGCTACATGCTGGTGTTCCCGTATTTCGTGTTTTCCCTGGGCCTGTGCGAAAAGCCGCTGTTCAAGGGCTTTGGGCGAAAGACGGAGCTTTCCTACGGCATTTACCTGTATGGCTTTTTCGTGCAGCAGTGCCTGGTGTGGCTGTGCAACCGCCTGGGCTGGACGCTGCCCTACTGGGGGCTGCAGGTGGTGAGCATCGCGCTGACCATGGCGTGCGCGTACCTGTCCGCCAAGCTTATTGAGGAACCCTGCATGCGGCTGTCCAAGCGGCTGCTGGCGCGCATCCCCGCGCGGGGAGAGCGGGCAACCACACACTAAGGAGGAAAAGCGGCATGGCATCCGGAAAGAGAATACCGTTTATCAACGTCCTGCGGCTGCTGGCCATGGTCTTTGTGCTGACGCCCCATCTGCTGGCCTATCAGCTGGAAAACCAAGTGATGATCTGGGTGGGCACCTATGTGCTCAATCCCCTGCACATCGTGCAGTACTGCGGGGCGCTGGGGGTGAGCCTGTTCTACATCACCAGCGGCTATCTCACCATGCCCCAGGCGGGCACGGGCCGCTGCGTACAGCGGCTGTACCGGCAGGTGCTGTCCCTGATGGTGGAGGTGTTTGCCGCCATGATGTTCTGCATGGTGGTGTCCTATGCCTTCCAGGCGCTGTTTACGGCCATCAATGGCCATCAGGGGCCCTATGCCGCCTTTACCCTGCGGGACTGGCTGGCCTCCGCGGTGCTGTACCGCAACTTTATGTTCCGCGTATCCACGGAGGGCATCCTGTGGTTCCTGGTGCCCTTCCTGATGTTCAAGCTGGGGCTCATCCTGCTGGACAAGCCCCTCCGCCGCCTGGAGCAGCGCGGGAACGGGCCGTGGCTGTTCTTTGGGGCGGTTGTGCTGGGCTTTGCCATCCGCGCCCTGTGGCCGGCGTTCAACTATATCACGGAGCGGTTTTTCTACATGGGAATTATCCTCATGGGGTATATCTTCGCGCTGCTTCACCACGGGCGGATCAGCAAGGCCAAGTGCGCCCTGCTCCAGGGGGTCAACCTGGCGCTGATGCTCTTCTCCCTGCAAATGACCCAGGTGGGCATTGATAATGGATACATCGTCTCCGCCCTGTACGCGGCGGTGCTCTTCTACGGGTGCTATAAGCTGCGGGATTCCTTTCATTACAATGGGTTCCTGGCTTATACGGATACCATCGGCCTGCCCTTCTTCCTGCTGCACTACTGCGTGGGGGTCAATTTCATTCAGCTGATCTACTACGTGTTCTGGAACGGGTATTATACCGAGAACCACGTCATGGCCACCCTGGGCCTGTCCACGGTGCTGATGCTGGCCGTGGTCACCGCCTATGCCTATGGCGTCCAGCCCTGGATTGCCCGGGGACTGCGGGCCCTGGGCCGGCGGCTGGAGGGGCGCAAGCCCCCCGTCGCTCCTGCCGCGTAAGGAGGCGCACGCATCCATGAAGCTGACCCAGATCGGTTCCAAGGTGATCTATCACCTGCGGGAGGAGGGCCTGTCCGCCCTGCCCCGCCGCGCCCATTACCTGGCGTGCAGGCTGCGCACCCGGGCGGAGCGCCGGGAGCATACCGCGGCCCGGGCTCAGGCGGACGCGGCCTATCCCCGCTGGCTGGCGCAGGCTCAGCCCGGCCCGGAGGAGCGCCGCCGCCAGGGGGAGACGCGCTTTTCCCACGGGCTTTCCTTCCTGATTCCCACGTACAATACGGCGCCGCACCTGCTCCAGGAGCTGGCCGACGCCCTGCTGGCGCAGACCTCCCCCTGCTGGGAGGCCTGCTTTTACGACGGCGCCAGCACCCGGGAGGATACCCGGCAGGCCCTGCGGGACATGGCCCGGCGGGACCCCCGCCTGCGGGTGGAGCTGGGCAGGGAAAACCTGGGCATTGCCGGGAACACCAACGCGGCCCTGGCCATGGCCCGCCTGGACTGGGTCGCCCTGGTGGACCATGACGACCTGCTCACCCCCGACGCGGCCTACTGGGTGCTGCGGGCCGCGGAGGACGGCGCGGACATGGTCTACTCCGACGAGGACAAGTGCACCGCCGACGGAGCAACCTTCTTCGATCCCCATTTCAAGGGGGACTTCGCCCCGGATACCCTGCGGGCGGGGAACTATATCTGCCACCTGATGGCCATGGAGCGGGAGCTCATGGCTTCCCTGGGGGGATTGCGCCCGGACTACGACGGCAGCCAGGACCACGACCTGGCCCTGCGCGCCAGCGAGCGGGCCCGGCGCATTGTGCATATTCCCCGGGTGCTGTACCACTGGCGCATGCTGGATACCTCCGTGAGCCACCAGCGGGCGGAGAAGTGTGCCCAGGCCGCCGCCCGGGCGGTGGAGGATCAGCTGCGCCGCCTGGGTATCCCCGGGCATGTGGTGTGCCGCCGCCTGCGCACGGAGATCAGCTATGACCTGCGCCCCGGGGAGACCGTCAGCCTGATTGCGCGCTGCGGGGAAAAGGGCACGGGCCGCTGGCTGCGGGCCCTAAGCCGCCGCACGCCCGAGGGGGTGGCGGAGGTGCTGCTGGCCGGCGGCCGGGAGGGATGCTCCTTTGGGGGCAAGCCCTGCCGCGGTCTGCCCCGTGAGGGCGCCTGGGCCCGGGACCTGAACGCCGCCGCCCGGGCGGCCACGGGGGACTATCTGCTGTTTCTGGTCCAGGGGGTGATGCCCCTGGAGCGGGGCTGGCTGACGCAGCTGCGCATGTATGCCCAGCGGCCGGACGTGGCCTGCGTGGGCTCCCTGCTGATGACCCCGGAGAAAATCTACCTGCACGGGGGCTACGCGGTGGACGTGCCCGGCGGCGCGCTGAGCCATCAGGGGGGCGTGAGCTTTTTCAACCGCCCGTACATGCTCACCGACCGGCAGGTGCGCAACGTCACCGCCGTGAGCGCCTCCATGCTGATGATCCGCCGGGAAACCTTCCTGGCCCTGGGGGGCTTTGGGGACTATGCCAGCGACCTGGCGGCGGCGTCCCTGGGGCTGCGTGCCCAGGAAGCGGGGCTGTGGAACGTTTTCGTCCCCGAGGCGGCGGCGGTATGGCATGGCAAGGAGCCGCCCTGCCTCACCGGCCCGGCCCCGGCGGAGGACCTGGCCCGCTTCCGGGAGGAATTCGGGGCGCATCCCCCGGAAAAAAATTACAGCCCCCTGTTGGAAAAACAGCGGGGCTGGATGATCCTGGATACCGCCAGGCCGGCGGGGGAAATTTAACGCTTGCGGAAAATCACCAGCTTGCTGGCCACGTAATTCACGATAATCACCAGCACGTTGGACAGCACCTTGATCACCATGCTGTTCCAGCCCAGCAGATCCACGCACACGTACATGATGGCCACGTCCATCAGCCCGGAGAGCAGCCGGAACAGGAAAAAGGAACCCATCTCCCGCAGGATGCCCCTGCGGGTGTTTTCTTTGCTTTCAAAAACCCAGCGGCGGTTGGTTACATAGGCAAAGAGCACCGAAAGCACCCAGGCCACGCAGGTGGCGGGCACCGTGGCCACCGCCAGCAGCTGCTCCAGCACGTAAAAGGAGACGATGTTCACCAGGGTGGTGAGCCCGCCGAAAACCACGTAGAGCACAATATCCTTGTACTTTTGCAGCAGTGCCTTCAGCGTTTTCATGCCCGCTCCTTCCCGCGGATCAGGTCCTTGGGGTCCTCCGCAAAGCGCACGGTCATGCCCATGAACAGCAGCAGGAAGGGCAGCACCGGATTGTTAAAGGACAGCAGGGTCAGGCACTCCACCAGCTCCGCCACCAGGATGCAGATGGGCAGCACCGGCAGGGTGCGCATCCACAGGGGCTTGCTCCCGTCCCGCATGAGCTTCCAGGCGCAGCGGGCAAACCGCCACAGGAACATCATCAGCAGGATCAGCCCGGGAATGCCGCATTCCACCAGCACCTGCAGGTACATGCAGTGCATGTGGTAATAGCTCAGCTCCACCCCGGTGAGGGGGTTCACCAGCAGCATGGGCTGCACCACGGAAATGCCGTACAGCAGGTACCAGGGGTTGGACTGCAAAACCCGCAGCGCCCCCAGCCACACGTATTGCCGGCCGCTGAGGATGGACGAGTCCAGCTGAATGGGCCGCTGGGACAGGGTCTCCACGTTCCCGGCGTCCGCCGCCGGTGCTTCCGTTTCCGCGGGGGGCGCCACCTCATCCAGGGGGACGAGGGTTTCCTCGGCCGCGGCGCGAAGGTGAACCTTGGCGCCGTTGAACAGCTCCAGGGTATAGTTGAGGGCCTGGTACATGCCCACGGTGAACACCGCCACCAGCAGCAGGCACAGCGCCCGCCGGCACCACCGGGGCACGGCCTTGACCTTGCGCAGCCCCGTCAGCGCCGCGCAGGCCGCCACCAGCCCCAGGGACAGCCCCAGGGTGATGAACGCCGTGCGGGTCACCGTGAGGCTCAGGGTCACAAAAAGCACCACGCAGCAAAGCGCGTACAGGATGCGCCCCGGGGCGCGCCGGGTCATCAGCAGCCCGGTCACCGCCGCCACCAGGGACAGCGTCAGCAGGGAGGCGGAGTCCGTGCAGTAGGTGAGCAGGTTCAGCCGGTTATCCTGCAGGCCCAGCACGTATACGCCGCCCATGGGTGTGGAAAGCACCTGGTCATACAGGGCAGCCCACAGCCCCGCCAGGGACAGCAGGGTCGCCAGCGCCGTCCACAGCCCCAGCAGCAGCCGCAGGAAGGACAGCAGCGCCTCCTTGCGCAGGCCAAAGGCCGCCTGGTAGCACACCCCAAAGGCCAATACCCCGCCGGATACGGCCTTCAGCCCCCCTTGCAGGGTTTCCATGCCGCCAAAGAGGCACCGCAGGAAAATCAGCCCCAGCCCCGCGCCCAGAATCCACACGCTCTTGCGCCGCCAGGTTTGTCCCCGGCGTGCCAGGCACGCCGCCAGCGCGGCCCACAGCATGGGGAAATAGTCGTTCAGGGGGTACAGGGCCGGTATCCACAGCATGGCCACAAAGCGCCACAGGAAGGTGAACAGAATGCAGGCGATCAGCAGCCATTCTTCCGGACGAATCCTCTGCCCGGACAGGGAGCGGTTGGTCATGACATATCTCCTTTGAAGCGGTTCTTTCCATAATATAACGATTGAAACCCGCGCAATGATGCGCATAACATATCAATTATAGGGAAAAGCCTGGGAAAAGTCAACGCGCGTTCCCTATTTGTGATACCTTTCCCCCGCCTCAATTTTCATGCAGCGGTACAGCTGCTCCAGGAACATGATCCGCGCCAGCTGGTGGGGAAAGGTCATCTTGCTCATGGAGAGCTCCTCGTCCGCCCGGGCCTTCACCGGGTCGGAAAGGCCCAGGGAGCCGCCGATGACAAACACGATCCGCCCCACGCCCCGCAGCTTCAATTCGCTCAGGTGCCGGGACAGGCCCGGGGAGTCCCACTGCTTGCCGGGGATGGTCAGCGCCACCACGTAGTCCCCCGGGCGGATGCGCTGCAGGATGCTTTCCCCCTCCCGGAGCATCACCTGCTTTTCCAGGGCGGGGGAGGGCGCGGCGGGCTCGGGCAGGTCGGGAAGCTCGACTTCCTCCAGGCGGCAGAAGCGGCCCAGGCGCTTGACGTATTCGTCCCGCAGGGCGCGCAGGGCAGGCTCCTTGAGCTTCCCCACGGTAATCAGGCACAGCTGCACGGGGTTTCCTCCTTAAAAAAGGCGCCTTCCTCCCTCGCGGGAAGAAGGCGCCTCGGTCGTCAGGTTAGGGATTGGTGTGACTGCTTAGCGGCGCATGGCGGCAAAGCATTCGCTGCAGTAAACGGGACGATCACCCTTGGGCTCGAAGGGCACCTGGGTGGGCTTACCACAGTTCGCGCAGATGGCATCATGCATCTCGCGGGGAGCGCCGGCAGCGGGACGGCTGGCCTTGCGGGCCTGGCGGCAGGCCTTGCAGCGGGTGGGCTCGTTCTGGAAGCCCTTCTCGGCATAGAATTCCTGCTCACCGGCAGTGAAAACGAATTCGGCACCACAATCCTTGCATACCAGCGTCTTGTCTTCGTACATGGAAAATTGACCCCCTGAAAATGAAATGGATCGGCGGCTTCCCCGGCTGACCTGGTCTTTGACCCCACACACGCCGTCTGGGAGGTTGCTCTGCGCTTCACGCGCCCTCACGCACTCCTCTCGGGGCGAACCCCGGACGGGCTTACATCTAGACCGCACCATGCTCCCTGCCGCTTTGGGCAGATTACGTGGACCGCTTCGCCTGCGACTGGCATCGGCTTGCAACCACAGACCCGAAGGAACCAACCGCTGCTATTATAAGTCCGTTCCTCCCAAATAGCAAGCGAAATTTTTTGTGAAAGGATTACGAGGATGTTTTTTGTGAAAGGATTACGAGGATTTTTACCCGCCCTTCCCCTGGCGGTATTTCAGGGGCGTGCAGTGGAACTGCTCCCGGAAGCGGCGGACAAAATTGCTGGCGTCCCCCCAGCCGCACTGCCGGGCCACGTCGGGGATGGAAAGCTCCGTGGTGCGCAAAAGCAGCTTGGCCCGGCCCAGGCGCAGCTGCATCACGTACTGCATGGGGCTGATGCCCACCAGGCGGCGGAAGTGCGCCGAAAGGCAGCCCGGGCTCACGTGGCACTTCCGCGCCTCCTCCTCCAGGGAGAAGTCCCGTCCCCCCTGCTGCTCCAGCCGGTCCAGCAATTCCTGGATGGGCAGGAAGGACAGCGCCTCCGGGGGCAGGAACAGTTCCGGCCCAATGGCCCGGGCGTCCACCAGGATCAGGGTCATCAGCGCCTCCACCCGGGTCTCGAAGTCCGGCCCGCCCCGCTGCGCGGCGTCCAGCAGCAGGGCGAAGTAGGCGTCGAAGCGGCCCTTCTCCCCGCCCGTAGGCAGCACGCAGCTGAAATGCTCCCCATGGAAGCGGAACACGGAAAGCAGCGCCACGTCGTTATGGAAGGCCCGGAGCCTGTCCGGGGGAATGAGCAGGTAATACCGGCGGTATACCGGGGAGAGCATCCGGGTGGCGTGGGCGTCAAAGGGGCTGAGGAACACCAGGGACCCGGCTTCCACCCGGTGCTCCCGGCCGCGGATGGTCATGGCCACCTCCCCCTCCAGCACGTAGAGCAGCTCGTAATAGACATGGGTGTGGCTGGGATGGTTCAGGGGCTGCTGGCTGTAACGGATCTCAAAGGCCACGCTTCCGCCTCCCTTTCTGGCTGATGAGTGGATTTTACATATTTCCGGCGCGAATCCGCCCGTTTTTCGCGCCTGCTTTACTTTATCATAGAAGCATCACAAAAGGCAAGGAGGCCGCCCATATGCCCCATGAAACCTTCCACTACCGCTCCCTGGACCAGGTGCGGGAGACCGCCCGGGCCCTGGACGCGTTTTTACCCCTGCAGGAGGATCTGTCCCCGCTGCTCGCCCCGCTGAACATCGGGGGCAAAACCCTGGCCAACCGCATGGCCTTTCAGCCCATGGAGGGCACCGACGGCACCGAGGACGGCGCACCCGGCCCCCTGACCATCCGCCGCTACCAGCGCTTTGCCCAGGCGGGGCCGGGGCTGATCTGGTTTGAGGCGGTGGCCACCGTGCCCGAGGGCCGGGCCAGCGCCCACCAGCTGTACCTTACGGAAAAGAACGTGGACGCCTTCCGCCGCCTCACCGACCAGATCCGGGAAATTTCCCTGCGGGAGAACGGCTACGCGCCCATGATTATTATGCAGGCCACCAACAGCGGCCGGTACGCCAAGCCCACCGGCACCCCCGCGCCCCTGATCGCCTACCACTGTCCGCCCCTGGAGGACCCGCCCGTGCCCGGCACCCGCGTGCTCACCGATGAAGAGCTGCAACGGTACGAGGCCGCCTTTGAGGGCACCGCGCGGCTGTGCCAGCAGGCGGGCTTTGACGGCATGGACGTGAAGTGCTGCCACCGGTACCTGGCCTGCGAGCTGCTCAGCGCCTTTACCCGGCCCGGTCCCTACGGCGGCAGCTATGAGAACCGCACCCGCTTCCTGAAAAACGCCTACCGGGCCGCCCAGGCGGCGGTGACCGGGGACTTTTTCCTCACCAGCCGCATGAACGTCTATGACGGCTTCCCGTACCCCAACGGCTTCGGCGTGGCCAAGGAGGGCCTGGACGTGGACCTCACCGAGCCCATCCGGCTGATCGGGGAACTGCGGGAGGAATTCCATATTCCCCTCATCAATGTGACCATGGGCAACCCCTATAAAAATCCCCATGTGAACCGCCCCTACGACCACGGCAACTACGTCCCCGACGAGCATCCCCTCACCGGCGTGGGCCGGATGATGGCCGGCGTGCGGGATATCCAGGCCGCCCTGCCGGAACTGCCGGTGCTGGGCAGCGCCTTCAGCTACCTGCGGCATTTCTCCCCCAACCTGGCCGCGGGGATGGTGGCCAGCGGGGCCTGCGCCCTGGCGGGCTTTGGGCGCATGGCCTTTGCGGACCCGGGCTTTGTGACCCGGGTGCGCCGGGGGGAGCAGGCGGACCCGGCCAGCGCCTGCGTCAGCTGCGGCGGCTGCGCCCAGCTGCTGCGGGCGGGTATCCCCGCGGGCTGCGTGGTGCGGGACAGGGAGGTGTACCGCCTGTGAAGATCGCCCTTGTGACCGGGTCCAGCCGGGGCATCGGCCGGGCCATTGCGGACCTGCTGGGGAAAAACGGCTACTGGGTGGTGTACTCCGGCACCCGGCCCCAGCGACCGGAGGACCTGCCCGCCGGGGCGGA
>USCR01000069.1 GCA_900553295.1 uncultured Eubacteriales bacterium
CGCAGCAGGTACTCGGCCTCGTGGATCTTATAGGCGGTGTTCACGGTGACCAGCACCGCGCCGATCTTGGTGGTGGCCCAGAAGGTGATGTACCACTGGGGCACGTTGGTGGCCCAGATGGCCACGTGATCCCCGGGCTTCACGCCCATGGCGATGAGGCTGCGGGCGAAGGTGTCCACATCGTCCCGGAATTCAGCATAGGTACGGGTATAGTCCAGGGTAGTGTAGCGGAAGGCATACTGGTCGGGGAACTCGTCCACCATGCGGTCCAGCACCTGGGGGAAGGTCATATCGATGAGGGTTTCCTTGGGCCAGACGTACTTGCCGGTCTTGCGCAGGTTGTCCTGGAGGCGATGGCTGCCGCCGCTCTGGGCCAGGTACTGGGCCATGAAATTGGCAAAGTGCGGGAACACGATGCCCGCGTTGCGCAGGTCGGGCATATACTTTTTGACCCACTCCAGGGAAACAAAGCCCTCGTAATTGATGGAGCGCAGGGCGCGCATCATGGCGTCCACGGGCAGGTCACCCTCGCCCATGAGGCGATAGGAAACCTTGCCATTCTCCATAACGGAGTCCTTGATGTGGGTATACTTGATATACACGCCTAGGTTCTGCACGGTGAGCTCGGGGCTTTCCCCGGCGAAGCGGTAGGGGTGATGCATATCCCACAGGGCGCCCACGCTGTCGCTCTCCGCCCGCACCAGCAGATCCCGCAGGCGGGCGGTATCCGCGTACACGCCGTTGGTCTCCAAAAGGAGCATCACGCCCTTTTCCTCGGCCAGGGGCAGTACCTCCTTCAGGTGGGCCAGCACCACCTCGTCGTCCACCTCGCCCTCCTTGTCGGCGTTGCGGTCGGCCAGCAGGCGGATATAGCTGGAGCCCAGCCGGGCAGCCAGGCGGATATAGTCGCCGATTTCCTCCCGGGTGGCGGGCCAGTTCTCCGTATCCTTGAGCACGCAGCCCGAGGACAGGCAGGGAATGGTCAAATGCATCCGCGCCAGAAGCGCGATGGTCTTGTCGATCTGATCCGCGCGGAAGGGCCTGGCGTTCACAGCGAACAGGTCGTCCCCCAGGCCGCGCATTTCAATGCCGTCAAAGCCCAGGTCCTTGGCCATGGAATAGATATCCGGCCAGTCAAAATCGGGGCAACCCAGGGTGGAAAATGCAATTTTCATACGTTTCATCCTCCTCATTACGCTGGGGAGACAAAGAAAAACGCCTTCGTCTCCGCTACCCTACATGGATTTGCAAGAGACGAAAGCGTGTATATTGCTTCCGCGGTACCACTCTTGTTGACGGCCGGGGCCGTCCCCTCGTCGGCATCGAACAATGCCTACCCCGCTCACGGTGGGCTTCCGTCCGGCTTTACCAGGCAAGGCGGAAGTTTCCCGCTCGCCGTTGAGCCGGCCGCTCGGGGGCCAGTATCAGGCATTGCTCCCATCCGCTTGCACCAACCGCGGACTCTCTGAAGGGAATTCGCCGCCCGTTTTTCCCCGTCATGGCGTTTCTGGAGTTCATCATACCAGCGCAGGGGAGAAATGTCAATGACCGTTGCCGGGGTAAAATTGTTTTTTCTTTGTTCCCCCTCACAGCTCCAGATAGGCCATGTCGCCCAGCACGCATTCATCCAGATTGGCCTGGGGCTGTGTTTTCTCCGTCTCCGCCTTGCGCAGGCTGAGATGCCCCTGGTTGATGGTAACCGGCAGCAGCGCCGCCTGCTGCTCCGTGTTGAGGATCACCTGGCCGCAGTTGTACAGCAGCCGTACCTTTTCCCGCAGCACCTCCGGCGCAAGGTCCTCCCGCAGATCCAGCTGGCCCTGCACCAGCAGGGTTACGCCCTGCGTATAGGCCGACAATTCCGCCTCGCCCAGCTCCATTTTTTCTTCATCCACCAGCAGCTTGCCCTGGTAGGGCACCAGTTCCGGCTCGTTTGCCAGACGCGGCAGCACCGTATCCAGCAGCGCCTCGGGCAGCATCAGCGTGCCCGTCACCCACAGGCGGCCCATCCCGGCCAGGTGCGCCGGGGTAACGGTGTCCAGCAGGGTCAGGTTTCCGGCCACATACCGCTCTCCCCGCAGCTTCAGCATGGCGTCCGTGCCGCGAAGGGTCAGGTCATCGGCCACATAGCGCGTGTTTGCCTCCAGCAGGGTGATTTGTCCCTGGCCCTGCCACAGGGCATAGAAGTCTTCCGCGTCCTCCTGGGGGATGACCGCGCCCGCCGTGCCGGTGAGCTTTACGCCCCGCTGCCGCAGCATCTTTGCGGCGCCCGGTTCCAGGATCACCTTTCCCAGGCGCATCCACGCCCCCGACATGCCCGCCGCCTCCTGGACGGAGATCGGCGAGCGGCTCTCCCGCAGGCGGAATCCCTCGGGAATCACCGTGTTCCTGCCGTTTACCTGCACGCCGCACTGCAATAGCGCCGCCAGCTGCTTTTCTCCGGCGATGAGTTCGCCATTGACCATGCCGCCCGCCACCATGTCCACGATCAGCTCCGGCGTCATGGATTCGTCCAGACGGAGGCGGCCGTTCACCATCAGAAAGCAGGTCTGCGCCAGTTGATCCGCCGTCAGAAGCAATTCCCCGTTGAACATCAGCATACGGGCACTGTTAGGCACTTCCTTGACCATGACCACATCGCGCACGGCAATATGCTGCATGAGCGACCGCACCCGTGGGGTAAGCAGAACCAGCGCCACATCCTCAATGGCCGAAATCTCCGCCAGGCTCTCCGCCGTTGCGCCGCACAAGTTCAGCGCCGCCACATTCCGAATGATCTTTTTCATATCGTTTCTCCGTCCTTCCACTGTTTTTTCAGTAAAATGGCCGCCGCCCGCAGACGGGTGCGCACCGTTGCCGCGGGCACGCCCAATGCCCGGCCGATTTCCACGCTGCTCATGCCCTCAAAGTGCCGCATCCGAACGGCTTGGCGCAAATTGGGCGGCAAGGCTTCCAGCATCTGCTCCGTCTCCACCCGGGAGAAGTCGGCCTCATAGCCCTGCTCCTCCATGTCCTCCACGGGATAGGCCCGCTTTTCCCGGCGGCGGATGTCCACCAGCGCGTTGTTCATCACCCGTATGAGCCAGGGTTCCATGCGCTCCCGCGGGAAGCCTTCCACCTGCTCCCGGTGTTCCAGGGCACGCAGCCAGGTCTGCTGATAAAGATCCGCTGCCTCATGGCTGTCTCGGGCCACCGTGCGGGCGTAGCGCATGAGCGCCGGTCCGTGCAGGGTCAGCGCCTCTGCCACGTCCACCTGCGCCACCTCCTATCCCAGGGCATGGAGGTTTTAAGGCCGCTGCGGTCGTCCAGCAGCGCGCCCTCCTCCATAACGTTCCAGTACCGTGCCAGCATCTGCTCCATCATGATCGTATCCATGTGCATCCCTCCCGTGCCTTTCACCCTGTATACGCACAAGCGGGGCCTTGTGTTTGCGCTATGCAAAAAATTTTTGCAAAAAATAAAGCGCGGCGCGATTTCCCTTTCCAAGGAACGCGCCGCGGCTCGTAGGCTTTTATTGATTTCCCCACAGGGGTTTGGGATACAGGCCCTCCTCCGCCATGCGAAGCAGCGCGGCCTTCACCACCGGCTTATCCGCCTGATAGGTAACCCCGTACCACTTATCCGGGGAAGGCAGCACCTGCACGGTGGCCTGCTGATCCTGCAGCAGCCGGGACACCACCGCCGGCAGGTAGAACTCCGCCTTGAGCGGATTCTCCGGCACCTGCTTGGACAGGAAGGCCGCGAAGTCCTGCGCCAGGGCATCCAGAATGCTGGGGGTAAAGCCCCACAGGTTCATGCTCACCAGGGCATTCTCGGGGAGCTTGTGATAGGTCTGCTCATCCTCGGTATACAGGGCGCCGTCCACGGTCTTGATGATGTGGGTACGCTCGTGGATGTCGGTGAGGTATCCTTCCCCGTCCACCGTGCATACGCCCCGGGATACGTGGCCATTATCCGTGAGGGTATTGCGCAGCTGATACCCGACCATGACGTAGCGTGCCTTTTCATCATCCTGGAGCTTGCGCAGGGCCTCATAGGCCAGGCGGAAGCAATCCACGCCGTAGTAGTCGTCGGCATTGATGACCGCAAAGGGTGCGTCGATGAGCTCCCGGCAGCACAGCACCGCGTGACCCGTGCCCCAGGGCTTGACCCGCCCATCGGGCACGGCAAAATCCGCGGGGATCTTGTCCACCTGCTGGAAGGCGAAGCGCACCTCCTCCATCTGCCCGGCCAGGCGGTTGCCCACCACGCGCATGAAGTCCTCCTCGATTTCATGCTTGATGAGGATGATGGCGCGCTTGAAACCCGCGCGCCGGGCGTCAAAGAGGCTGTAATCCAAAATGGCTTCCCCATCGGGCCCCACGGGGTCCATCTGCTTCAAGCCACCATAGCGGCTGCCCATACCCGCTGCCATGATAACCAGAATCGGTTCCTTCATGTCATTCCCTCCGCTATCGCATCCCGCGCCACAGGCGTAGGCGTCTCCGTGCCCCTTGGCACGATGATACATTGTAACACAATGCGCCAAAAATGGCAACGCCGCCCTTGTCTGGCGGCGCGAAAAGCGATAAGATACAGATACGAATCAAGGAGGCATGGTCCATGGAAGAGATACGGCATGTGGTTCAACCGTGGGAAGAGGGCTGGCGCTTGGGGCGGGTGATCCGCAGCGGCATGCAGGTCAGCGCTTCCCAGCTGAAGTCCGCCCGTTGGAATGGCCGGCTATTCCTGGATGGCGCGCCTGCCCGGGCCGATGACCGCGTCCACGCGGGGCAGACGGTTTCCCTGCGCCTTGCGGCGGAACCGCCCTTGTACCATCCCGCCCCCTGGGCCATTGCCCTGAACATTCCCTATGCGGACGCCTCCCTGCTGGTGGTGGACAAGCCTGCGCCCATGGCCTGCCAGTCCAGCGCCCGGCAGCCCGACAACACCCTCGAAAATGTCCTGTGCGCCTGGGAAGGCAATCCGCCGGATTATGTCTACCGCCCGGTGAACCGCCTGGACAAGGGCACCAGCGGCCTGATGGTGGTCGCCAGAAGCGCCCACGTGCAGCAGCTGCTGCAGCGTCAGCTCCACACGCCGCAGATGGTTCGGGAATATTTGGCCGTCACGCAGGGGGAACCTCCCGCGGAAGAAGGCCTGATTGACCTGCCCATCGCCAAGGCGGAGGGCGCCACGGTGCGGCGCTGCGTTTCCCCCGCCGGAAAGCCGGCAGTAACCCATTACCGGGTGCTGCGCCGGGGCGGCGGCCGGGCGCTGGTGCTTCTGCGGCTGGAGACAGGGCGCACCCATCAAATTCGCGTGCATCTGGCCGCCCTGGGATGCCCGGTGGCGGGAGACTTCCTCTACGGGGAGGAGTTGTCCGCCTTGCCGGGACGCTTCGCGCTGCACTCCCACCGGCTACTTTTGCGTCACCCCCTAACCGGTGAGGAAATGACGTTGTGCTCTCCGCTTCCCCCGGCGCTTGCGGCGCTTATGCCGGAATGAACGCCTCAGGGCTGCACAATCTGCTGGCAGGCACAGTCGATGAGCCGCTCCAGCGCCTCATCGAAGTCCGGGCCGATGCGCTCCTCGCACAGCAGGGTATGGAATAGCATGCAGATCATGGCATATGCCACATTTTCGGCAATGGAGAGCCGCACCCCCGTTTTCTGCAAAATCCCATGGACAAACGCTTCCTCCGTCAGGGTATGGTTTCGCAGGTCCTCCTGGGGCAGCTTGCGCAGAATCAGGGGGATGTCTTCCCGCAGGAATCGTTCCATGGATTTCTTTCGCATGGCCCGGCAGGCGGTTTTCATCATCAGGGCCGCCCGCTGGGGACCGTTGAGCTTCCCCGCCTGGCGCAGGGCAGCCTCGGCCTGGCGGGAGATTTCCTCCTGCCAGCGCTCCATCACTGTCAGAAAGAGATGCTCTTTGCTGGGATAAAAGGAGTAAAAGGCTCCCTTGGAGATACCCGCCTCCGCGCACAGCTCATCCACGGAGGTTTTTTTCATGCCACTCAGGGCGGCATGCCTTCCCGCCGCCCTGAGCAACGCTTCCGTAATGTTCTCCCGTTCCTTGGTTGTAAAGCCCACCGCCACCGCTGGTTCCTCCCTTGGTTCAGTTCAGGTAGACCGACGCGGAGGCGCCCAGCCTGCCCGACGAGGCGGGAATGGATACATGCACCGTATAATAGGCCGCATTCTGCCGGGTTACCCCCAGGGCGGATATTTCCGTTACCGTGCCGGTGATGATCTGCTCCGGGTTCATGTCCAGCGTCACGGGGAGGGTATCCCCCACCCGCAGGGTCCCCAGGTCCATCTCATCCACCTCGGCCACCACTTCCAAGTCGTCGGTCAGGTAAAGGCGGCACAGCAGCTGGCCCTTCCACACCTGCTGGCCGGGCGTAACAGCCACGCTGGCAACCACGCCGGCCTCCTGGGCGGTCACCCACGGGGAAAATGCCTGGGGGTCCGCATCGGCGCTGACCAGCTCCAGCAGCAACTGTCCGGCGGTCACCTGCTGCCCCTCCTGCACATGCACCGCCGCCACGCGGCCGTTTCCCTGCACCGGCAGCGGGTCGCGGCGGACGATGGTACCCTTGCCCACGCAGTCCTTCTGGTCGTACCCGTCGTCCCGGTACAGGGTCAGGGACTCATTCAGCTCAAAGTCTCCCGCCAGCACATCCACCGTATACTGGGCGCCGCTCACGGCCACCACCTGGCCCTGGCCCTCCACGCGGGAAGATTTGTTGGACTTGAAGTACAGGGTTTCACCCAGGTGCAGCGTACGGTTGGCATCATCGTTGTACGCGCCGGTGGTGCTGGCCTGTATCTGCTGGGACTGTGCAGGCTCCAGGCCCAGCAGCATACCATAGCGGGCCATTGCCGCCGCGGCATCGTCCCCGGGCTGCACAAACACCGCGCCCACCGTGGCGTTTTCCGTGGCATAGACCCCTGTGGTTATAAAGCCCATCAGATTTTGTCCCGCCGCTACGGTGTCCCCCGCCGTCAGGTCAAAGGCATTCAGCGTGCCGCTCATGGGCGCCGTCACATCCAGGTAATGCACAGCGGACACCACACCATCCGCCAGGGGCCGTCCGGTCAAGTCCTCGGCTGCCAGGGCGGTGGGAACCGCCAGCAGGCACCACGCCATCATCAGGCACAATACTTTTTTCATCATGCATCCTTCCTTTCCGTCTCGGAGGTTATTCCACACTTTTCAGCGCTTCCACCATATTGATGCCGTGTACCTTCCGGGTCAGCAGCCGTTCAATGCACAGGCTGAACGCCAGGGTAATCAGGCTGGCCACCAGGATGGACATGGGCGCCACGTGGGCCGTGTACACCATGTTCTCGGAATTGATGGCGCTGAGCACCGCCTGCGTAAGCAGGATGCCGGGATAGACGCCCAGGGCCGTGCCCAGCAGCGAAACCGCCCAGGTTTCCCGCATCATCAGCCGGCGAATTTCCCGTTGATGATAGCCCAGCACTTTCAGGGTCGCGTAGTCCCGGGTGCGCTCCGTAAAGTTCATCAGTCCCATATTGTAGCAGATCACAAAGGCCAGCCCCAGCGCGGCGAAGTACATCAGGTTGAATACCGCGGTGGTGGAATCCATCAGCGTCATGGTTTGCGCGTATTGATGCACCGGATCCTTCAGGGCGGTGACTTCGTCTGCCTGGCTCAGCTCCCAGCGGCACAGCGCCGAGGGATTTTTCAGCAGCAGCGCGGTGGGGCGGAACGCTCCCCGGCGCAGCTGTTCCCAGCTCTTGCGTGGCAGGAAGATCCCCTGGTTCATGGTGGTATCCACCACCTGGGCCAGCACCATGGTTTCGGGTTCATCCTCCCCGGGGAACCACAGCTCCACCTGATCCCCCTGGGACAGGCCCATCACGTCCATGAGCTTGCGGCTGATGGCCAGGCCCTCCCCGGTGAGGGGAATCACCGTGTTTCCAGTGCCGTAGCGCAGCATGGTCTGGTTTTCCTCCATAACGGTAAGCAGCACCGTGCGGCTGGTATCCCCGCTGCGCAGGCTCACGGACAGCTCCATCACGCCCTCCACTGCGTCGGCATCCAGGCGGCCGCGGTAGCTTTCCAGCGTGCCGGCGGAGGCGGTATCCAGATCCGCCCGCAGGTCATAGCCCACAATGCCCGTGTAGTATTCCCCCACGCAGGCATCCACGGAATCCTGCAGGCCCATGGCGCAGATAATCAGCATATTGCAGCACAGCACGCCGATCATGGACATCAGGGTACGCCAGCGGTTCCTGGCAATGTTGCGCACCACCATCTTCGTGTTGAAGGAAAAGCGTCCCCACAGCCCGCGCCACCGCTCCAGCAGTACGCGGCTGCCGGATTTGGGCGGCTTGGGGCGCAGCAGCTCCGCCGTTACCTCCTGGGCCGCGTGGTTATACGCGTGCATGCAGATGCCCATGCTCAGCAGCACCATGAGCAGCGTCATGCCCCATGCGGGGAGCGAAACCGGCGCGCGCAGCTTCACCGGCAGAAAATAGTGCGCGGTTTCCATGGCATACAGCATATCCGGCAGGGTATAATGTCCCACCAGGGTGCCCAGCAGCGCGCCCACGCTGGAGGGCACCAGGGCATAGCACAGATAGTGCCGCCTGATCTGGCCGTCCCGGTAGCCCAGGGCCTTGAGCGTCCCCATCTGGGTGCGCTGATTCTCGATCATGCGTGTGAGCGTGGTCAGCACCACCATGGAAGCCACCAGATAAGCCAGTATGGGGAACACCAGCGTCAGGTTCTGGAAAATGTCCACGTCTGCCCGGGTCCGCTGGGTGCTGGCATGGGTTTGCTGGGTCAGGATTAGCGCCTGGGGCAGCAGGTCCTGCAAGGCGTGCTCCACCTGGTCCCGGTCCGCACCGGCTTCCAGGCGCGCCACGGCCTCATTGAGGGGAAGCTGTGGTACGGCATTCCAGCAAATCACCGCATAGCCGTATTTGGCGGGCTCCGGAGTCACGTCCTTGGCGGTAATCACATGCTCCGCGTCGTAAATCAGCCCGCGGATCACGAAGGTTTGCTCCTGCCCCAGCACATCCAGGCGCAGGTCATCCCCCACCGACAGTCCATTGGCCTGGGCAAACTCCTTTTGTACCCATATGCCACGGGTATCCCTGTCCGCCAGGGGCGCGCCCTCCACACACTGGGGAACGTTCATCCTGGGCACGCCGTCATAGGCATGGACGTTCAGGGAGACATCCTCCCCCAGGGCGGGGCAATCCATATCCCCGGTAAAGCGGCCCTGGACATCCGCCACGCCCTGGGTATGGGCGATGCGATCCAGGTCCGCCTTGGTCATGCCGCTCAGGTTGATCCAGAAATCCGACAGCACTCCCTGCTGAAAATAGGTCTCCGCCGAGAGATCCAGCATGCGCCACGCGCCATCCAGCCCGCTGTATACCCAGGTACCCAGGGCGCACAGCAGCACGATGGTCAAAAACTGCATGGCGTTTTGGCGCATATCACGCCAGAGCTTTTTCCTAAGCGCCGTTGCACCGCGGCGACGCTCTTGTTTCGCCGCGGGCCGTACCGGCGCCGGACCTACCATGCAATGTCCTCCACCCGGGCGGGATGGGGGTTGACGGTGTTTTCCACAATGGTGCCATTGCGCATGCGGATAACCCGGTCCCCCAGGGGTGCAATGCTGGCGTTATGCGTAATGATAACCACCGTGGTGTGATAGGTTTTGCTCACCCGGCTCAGCAATTCCAGCACCTGCTCGCCCGTTTTGGAATCCAGGGCGCCGGTGGGTTCGTCGCACAGCAGCAGCGCGGGATTTTTGCACAGCGCCCGGGCGATGGATACACGCTGCTGTTCACCGCCGGAAAGCTGCGCGGGAAAGTTTTTCATCCGTTCGCCCAGGCCCACCTGGGTCAATACCTCCCGGGGATTCAGCGCCCGGGGACACACCTGCTGGGCAAGCTCCACATTTTCCAGGGCCGTGAGGCTGGGCATCAGGTTATAAAACTGAAACACAAACCCAACATCCAGCCGGCGGTATTCCGTCAGCTCCTTGCCCCGCATGGCGGTAACGATTTTGTCCCCCACGCGGATCTCGCCGCTGGTGGCTGTGTCCATGCCACCCAGCAGGTTCAGTATCGTGGTTTTGCCCGCGCCACTGGGACCCAGCACCACGCACAACTCCCCCTGCTCAATGCCGAAGGACACATGGTCCGCTGCGTGGACCACCTGCTCCCCCTGCCCATAATCCTTGCATACCTGGTCGAAGGTGATATAGCTCATCATGCCCCTCCAAAAACCGTATGACTGTTTTTTGTTTTACGGTCATATAGTATTGCAATGGGATGGCCTTGTCAATGGGACACTTTTTCTATTCTGTCCGGTTCCAGCGCCGGAGACATTTTTCGATATTTTCCGTTGACAAGGGCCTTGGTCTATGCTATAGTTGTGAAGCTTTGAAATTCAAAGCATTCTCTTTTGCCTAATTGCTTTGAATTTCAAAATAAATACCATAGGAGTCCACATGAGCGAATACCGTGCACGTATCGATCAGGTGCTGGTGCATCTGTTCAACGACATCCTACGTATTGAGGAGGAGTCCCTGCACCGCCGGGGTGTCCACGGCCTGAGCATGCGAGAGATCCATGTATTGCAGGCCATCATGGAATCCGGTGAGGAGAACACCATGTCCGCCGTGGCAGCCCGGCTGCACGTGACGGTGGGTTCCCTGACGGTGGCCATCAACACGCTGGTGCGCAAGGGGTATGTGGAGCGGCAACGCTCCAGCCAGGATAAGCGGTGCATTCATCTGCTGCTCACCCCCCGCGCCGCCGACGTCAACCGGCTGCACCAGGATTTCCACCGCCAGCTCACCGATGCGCTGCTGCGGGAAATTCCCCAGGAACGCCTGGCCTTGATCTGCCAGGGATTGGACGGCGTAGCCGACTATTTTGAAGAGCAAGAAAGGAACGGTAAGCTATGATCCGCATCATTACCGATAGCATTTCCGATTTGTCGCAGCAGGAGGGACAGGCGCAGGATTTCCGTGTGCTTCCCCTGACCGTGCGCTTTGGCAGCGAGGAGTTCCGCGACGGCATCGACCTGGACCACGACGCTTTCTATGCCCGCCTGGTATCGGCCACGGAGCTTCCCAAAACCAGCCAGATTACGCCGGAAGCCTTCGACCGGGCCTTCTGTGAGGAACTCCGTGACCCTGCCAACGAGGTGCTGTGCATCACCGGTTCTTCCAAGCTCAGCGGCACTTGGCAATCCGCCATGATGGCCCGGGAAATGTCCAACACGCCCGAACGCATCCATATTGTGGACAGCCTGAACGTCTCCCTGGGGGAGGCGACGCTGGTGCGCCTTGCCCTGGTTCGTCGGGCCGAGATGCCCAACGCCGCCGCCCTGAAGGATTGCCTGGAGGATTACGTCCGCCGCTCCTGCCTGATTGGCAAGGCGGAAGTGCTCAAGTACCTGGTCATGGGCGGACGGCTGAGCGTGCTGGGCGGTGCGGTGGGTTCCGCGCTGCACATCAAGCCCCTGCTCCGCCTGGTGGATGGAAAGCTGACCCAGGCCGGCATCTGCCGCAGCAAACACCGGGCCCTGGAGTGGTTTGCCCAGCAGCTGCAGGACGTTCCCCCGGACCCCGCCGTTCCCCTTACCATTGCCCACGCCCATGCCCCGGAATCCGCCGCGGAGCTGCACACGTTCCTTTCCCAGGCTATTCCGACCCTGCCGCCCATTCTGGAAATGGAGATCGGCACGGTTGTGGGCACCCACGGCGGGCCCGGCATTATCGGCCTGAGCTGGATTGCCCGCGCCTAAAGGCCATGACAAACCAGGCGGACTGTGACACAGCGTTTTTCCTCCGCAAAGGCCCAAGGAGGGGCGAAGGTTGCGGACAGTCTCCCTGGTTGCGCCAGTGAATGCGAAGTCTCCGGCATTTGCAAAATGCATGTGCGCATTTGCAAAGCAAACATACCTGGCCTGCAACGTGCAACGCCCGTTTCAGACTGTCAAAAAACCTTCAGGAGGTGTCGGAGGGGCCGCAGCCTCTCCGACTTTCATTCGTGTAAGCCGGCTTTGCCGGCTTCGCGGGTTGTTGATTTTGCTTGCAAAA
>USCR01000070.1 GCA_900553295.1 uncultured Eubacteriales bacterium
TCGACCCCGCGGCCCTGCAGGGCCTCCGGGAGCTCTACGCCGGGGAGGATGCCCCCGCGGCCCGGAAGCTGAAGGCCGTTGAAAAGGGCTTTGCCGCCCTGGTGAGCCTGCCCGCCCCGGACCCCGTGACCCTGCCCCGCCTGATGGCCTGCCTGGGCAGCGGCGCGGGATGGAACAAGCGCCTGTCGCCCCTGGCGCTGCTCCTGGCCCAAACCATGGAATGCGCATTGCAGGAGGGAAAAGCATGAGCGAAAAGGATTCCCTGTCCCCCCGGGAGCAAAAGCGCCTGGCGGACGCACAGACGCCCTACCTGACCTTTCTGCCCCGGCAGGCCGAGGGCTTTGACCCCGGCCTGCACACCCAAACGGGCATCCTCACCGACGGGGGCGCCCAGCCCCGGCGCTGGCTGGAGGACTTCTCCCTGCACCTGGACACCCTGGGGGCGGAGGAAGCCGCCTTCGCCATTCCCGACGCCCTGGCCGTGGAGCAGATGACCCGCCGGCTGCTGCGCCTGCCCCCGGAGGCGGACGTATCCGCCCTGGGCGCCTGGCGGGGCGTGCTGGCCCTGCTGCTGCTGTGGGACGGCTGGGAGAAGAACGACTCCTGGCCGGAGCTGTCCCTGGAGGACTTTTCGAAGGCGCAGGACGCCTTCACCTGCTCGGTGCGCAACGCCCTGAGCGCCCATCGCCGGGAGGAGGGCCTGCGCCTGTTTGCCCTGCGCGCCCCCGGGGAGGAGGAGAAGCACCCCCTGGGGCTGCTCTCCCGGTATACGCTGATTACCCCCGCCGCCGACCCCGGGGACCTCACCGGGCTGCTGCCCGACCCCGTGCGCTGGTACGACGCGGCGCAGGGCGGCTTCCTGGACCCCTGCGGCCTGCTCCCGGCCACGGAGCGCGCCCGCCTGGCCGCGCAGCTGCGGCTGCTCATCCGCCTGGTGGAGACCGAGGGCAGCGCCCTGTATGACCCCGAGGCCCGGCTGGTGGCCCCCCTGCGGCGCTTCCTGGAGGATTTGCGCCTGGGCCACCGGGAGAGCTGCCAGGCCCTGGCGGCGGAGGACCCGCATGCCCTGCGCGCCCTGGAGATCCGCGTAAAGGCCGTGTACGCCCTGCGCCATGAGATCGACTTCCCCGGCATCGCCAGCCGGGAGGAGGAGCTGGACGCGGAGGCGCTGGAAAGCAATCCGCTGATCCGCTGCTTCCTGCCCCAGGGGGCGGAGCTGCCCCCGGCGGAAGCCCCCGCCCGGCAAACCCTGTGGTGCTGGCAGGGGATTCCCTTCGCCCGGGAGGACGGTGAGCTGCTGCTCAGCGCCACCGGCGACCCGCGGGAGGAGGAGGCCATGGCCGCCCTGGGGGAAAACCTGCTGATGCTGGACAGCTGCTCCCCCGGCTTCCGCGCCCGCCTGGCGGACCGCCTTACGGAGCTGTGCGCCCAGGTGGCCCCCCGGCAGACCCTGCTGCCCCGGGTGCGCGCCTTGCTGGGGGACTGGCAGCGCGCCGCGGCGGAGGAGCTGGACATCTCCGAGCAGGAGCTGCACCTGACCTGGCCGCCCCGCCGCAGCGCCCCGGCCTTTGCGCTGCTGCTGCGGGAATATCTGGACCTGGACGACGCGCAGGTGGTTCGCCAGCCCTTCTCGCCCCTGCTGACCCTGGTGGACGGCGCGGCGGAGGACGCCCTGGGGGACAAGGACCTCTGCGCATGCTGCCGCCTGCCCGGCACCCTGGCCTTCCCCGCCTGCGGGGTGATCCCGCCCCTTTCCGCGGCCCTGTGCCAGGTCCTGGCCGGCCGGGCCCGGCAGGAGGGCGGCTGCTTCCTGCCGCCGGACAAGCTGCGCTTCCACCGTGCCTTCCAGGAAACGGCGGAGCGGGTGGAAGCCTCCCTGACCCTCACCCGCGTCCAGCGGGAGGACGACGCGGAGCTCACCCGCACGGTGGTGCTACACCAGACCTACGAGGCCGGGCAGATCTACCACGTGGCCTACGAGCAGCTGCCCACGGTGACGGTATGGCCCTGCGTGCCCTTCCGCCAGGCCCAGTGGCGGCGCTACTATGTCTATGCCCACCGGGCGGAGTGCCTGGACGTGTGGGGCCTGGCCGACGGCGTATGGCGGCAGGGCCGCGTGCAGCAGGCCCAGCGGCAGTCCTGGCAGGTGCTGCCCTGCGAGCGCTACCCCGATTACGTGCTCCTGCGCAAGGGCGCCCTGGACTGCGGCGCCCTGCCCAATCCCCTGCCCCCCCTGCGGCGCAGCCAGGCGGAGAGCGCCGTGATGGCCCTGGACTTTGGCTCCACGGGCACGGCGGTATGCTTCCGCCAGGGGGAGAAGATTCAGCCCGCGCAAACCGCCTGCCTCCAGCGCACGCTGCTCCACGGGCCCTTTGCCGTGCCCCTGTGCGATGAGTTCCTGCCCAACGCGCCCATGGGGAACATCCGCTTTTCCGCCATGGACATGTTCGGGGACGACCCCGCCGCCTGGCGGGAGCCGCTGCTGGACGGCCACGCCTTCACCCCCACCTCCCTGGAGGCCATCTGCCGCAAGGAAACCGGGCGGCTGTACTACGGCCTGAAGTGGGGCCGGGAGGACTTCCGCCGCCGGCTGAACGAACTGTTCCTGCACCAGGCCATGACCGAGAGCGTCCTGGCCGCGCACCTGAGCGGCGCGCCGGACGTGAGCTGGCGGGTGGCCATGCCCGCCGCCCTGCCCCTGGACATGCGCCAGAGCTACCTGGCCCAGGTGCGGCTATTGGCCCGGCAGGTGAGCCAGGAAACCGGCGTACCCCTCACCGAAGGCACGCCCCCCGTGAGCTGGGTGGACGAAAGCGCCGCGGTGGGCGCGTATTTCCGCGGCCGCAACGAGGTGAGCGTCCACGGGGCATACCTGACCCTGGACGTGGGCGGCGGCAGCGCGGAGCTGGCCTACTGGCCCCGGGAGGGCGGCGCGTCCCGGTCCTGCTCCCTGCCCCTGGGGGCGCAGAGCATGCTCTTTGAGGCGCTGATAACCCATCCCGACCGGCTGGAGGAGGACTTCGCCCGCCTGCCGGATCACCCCAAGCTGCTCAAGGAGCTGAAGCTCCTGTCCCGGCCCCTGTCCGCCGGACGCGGCAGCCCGGGCATGGCTTCCAAGTGCCGCTTCCTGCTGGACGCCTTCTTTGGGGAGCACCTGTATGCCCTGTCCCGGCACATGAACGAGCGCTACCTGCAGGGGCGCTGCACCTACACCCAGGCGCTGCTGCTGCTGAACTTTGCCTATTTGATGCTGTTGCTGGGCCAGCTGGGCCGGGAGAGCGGGGCGGAAGGCCCCCTGCCCGTGTGCCTGGCGGGCCGGGGCACCCTGTGGCTGCAGCGGCTGTCCTCGGGGCTGAAGGAGCGGCTCATGGCCTACCTGCGCCCCGCCGCTGGGACGGCGAGCGCGCCGCCCCCGGTGGTCAGCGCCGCCCCCAAGCAGGAGGTGGCCCAGGGCCTGCTGATGCTGGAAAATCTTTCTCAGGAGCCGCCCCGGGAGGAGCCGCTCCCGGAGGGCGGACCCCAAACGGTGCCCCTGGCGCTGCTGACGGACTTCTTCCTGCGCTTCCGCCAGGATTTCCCCCAGGCGGCCGTCCGGGTGCTCCCCGCCCTGTACGACGCGTCGGGGAACCTGACCCCGGAGGCGCGCATGACCCTGGAAACCATTCACGGCAACTACTTCCCCTGTCCCCCTGGGGAAACCCTCACGGCCCTGGCCCGCTGCCTGGAGGCGGTGAAGCAGGGCTGGCAAACCTGACGCAAAGGATGAAACGCACATGAATCCCTCTTACCTGCTGGTACTTCTGGGCGTGGTGATGGTGTCCTACTCCGGCCCCCTGGTGAAGGGCGGGCTGCTGGCGGGGGCCAACCCGGTGACGGTGGCCACCCTGCGCATGCTGTTTTCCTTTCTGCTGCTGACCCCGGTGATGCTGTGGCGGCGGGGCGGCCAGGCCGCGCCCATCCTCTCGGTGAAAAAGATGACCCGGCGGCAGTGGCTGTGGAGCCTGGCGGCGTCCCTGTGCCTGGCGCTGCATTACCTGACCTGGATGACCTCCCTGGACTCCACGTCCACCTTCGCCTCGGTGGCGCTGGTGTGCACGCAGCCGCTGTTTGTGGCGGCGCTGAGCGGCGTGGTGCTCCACGAGCACATGCCCCGGCGGGCGGTGCCCGGGGCGGTGGTGGCGCTGGTGGGGGCCATCCTCATCGGGATGAGCAGCCTTACGGGGCTTTCCGGGGACGTGGCGGGGGATCTGCTGGCCCTGGCCGGGGCCGCCTGCATGGCGGGGCACTGGCTGTGCTCCCGCTACGCCCGGCGCACGGTGGAGGCCCTGCCCTACACCTACCTGGTCTACGGGCAGACCGCGCTGCTCCTGGCGCTGATGGCGCCGCTCACCGGCGGCTTTCAGCTTACGCCGGCGTCCCTGTGGTACGTTCTGGGTCTGGCGGCGGGTTCCACGTTGCTGGGGCATCTGCTGTTCACCGTGGCCCTGGGGAGGGTATCGGCCACGGTGGTGTCCTTCGCCCTGCTGGGGGAGCCCGTGGGAGCCATGCTGTGGAGCATGCTCATGTTTGGGGAGATTCCCACGCCGCTGCTTCTGCTGGGGGGCGCGGTGGTGCTGGCGGGGCTGGGGCTGTACTCCTGGGGCAGCCTGCAGCGTTCCCCGGAAAAGTAAGTTTTCTCCCGGCCACAGGCTGTTACAAAAACTTCGGAAAGTGTGGGAGAGGCCGCAGCCTCTCCCGCTTTCGTTTGTCTCCGAGTTTTTCGCTTGCTGCAAAAAAAGCGGTAGCATCGCTCTCTCCACACGCTGGGATGTGGTTTTTTGCCATTGACAATTCCTTGACCATGCCTTTACATTTTTCTGCGGATTATGTTACACTGTAGATGCTTGCGCAGGGTGGCGCATGGGTAGGAGAAAAATTGCAAAGGGGGACAAGCTTACGGGCCGCGTGTTATCCAGGGGCGCCTCGGATATGACAGAGGGCGTTATATGGAAGCAACTGCTCCAATTTTCCGTTCCCATGGCGGTGGGGCTGCTGTTCCAGCAGCTGTACAATACCGTGGACGCGGTGGTGGTAGGTAACTTTGTGGGCAAGGAAGCCCTGGCGGCGGTGGGCTCCACCAGCAGCATTATCAACATGCTGGTAGGCTTGAGCGCCGGACTTTCCACCGGCGCCAGCGTGCTGATTTCCCAGCGCTACGGCGCCCATGACGACCGGGGACTGCGGGACGCGGTACACACGTCCATTGCGGCCACGCTGGTTCTGTGCGTGTTCGCCACGGCGGTGGGCATGCTGATTGTGGACCCCATGCTGCGCATGATGTCCACCCCCGAGGATGTGTTCCAGCAGTCCAAAACGTATTTGATGATTTATTTTGCGGGCATCACGGGGCTATTGATCTACAACATGGGCTCAGCCATTCTCCGGGCGGTGGGCGACAGCCGCCGGCCGCTGTATTTCCTGTGCTTCTCGGCCATCAACAACATCATCTTTGACCTGTTGTTTGTGTTGGCCTTTGGCTGGGGGGTGGCGGGGGTAGCCTATGCCACCATCCTCAGCCAGTTCCTTTCGGCGCTGCTGGTGCTCTATTCCCTGACCCATGACAACGCGGCCTATGGTATCCGCTGGCGGCAGCTGTGCATCCGCCGGGATGTGCTGCGGGGCATTTTCAGCGTGGGGCTGCCCTCGGGCATACAGCAGGGCATCACCGGGTTTTCCAACGTGTTTGTGCAGGCCTATATCAACGGCTTTGGCTCGGCGTGCATGGCGGGCTGGAGCAGCTACAACAAGCTGGATGCCTTCATCCTGATTCCCGTGCAGAGCATCGCCCTGGCCTCCACCACCTTTGTGGGGCAGAACTGGGGCGCGAAAAAGCTGGCCCGGGCCCGGCAGGGCGTGCGGCAGACGCTGACCATGTCCCTGGCGGTTACGGCGCTGTTGACCCTGGTGCTGATCTTCCTTGCCCGGCCGCTGCTGGAACTTTTTGGCAATGACGAATCCATGCTGGAGTATGGGCGGCGGTTCATCCTGGTGATTTCGCCGTTCTATGTAACCATCTGCTTCAACCAGATTTACGGCGGAGCCCTGCGGGGCATTGGCTGCGCCAAGGCGCCCATGATCATTATGCTGTTCTCCTTCGTGGCGTTCCGGCAGCTGTTCCTGCTGGCCAATCAGCTGCTGGGCGGCAGATTTGTGGGCGTAGCCCTGGCCTACCCCATGGGGTGGGTGATATGCAGCACGCTGCTGGCGCTGTACTACCGGCGCAGCCCCCTGTGCCGGGAGCAGCCTGCCGCCGCCCTGGAAACTGCGGGGGAATAACTTTTCCGGCGCTTTCTGCTTCACCAGGGAAATTTCTGTGTATAACAAAATGTTTATCTTTCTGCATGCAAAGCCGCCGGAAAGGGCCGAAAGCCGGAGGGCCTGCCGCCCCTTTGGACGCCTTTCCCGGGAGGTTTTCGTAGCGTGCATGGGTTTCACTCAAGGAGGCTGGAAATGCGCCGCTTGTTTGCTTTTGCCCTGATACTGGCGTTGTTGCTCGCTACCGCCGCCATGGGCGAGGAAACCTTCCTGGACGACACGGGCGCGCCGGTGAGCCTGGAGGCCCCCACGCGGGTGGCGGCGCTGTCCGGCTCCCTGGCGCAGATCTGGCTGCTGGCGGGGGGCGAGGTGGCCTGCGTCACCCAGGACGCCCTGGAGGAGCGCGACCTGGGCCTGGGCGAGGACGTGGTCAACGCCGGCAGCCTGAAAACCCCCAGCGCGGAGCTGATCCTGGCCGCGGGGGTGGACTTTGCGCTGCTGACCCCCCCCCTGTCGGGACACATTGCCCTGGGGGAAACCCTGCGGGCCGCGGGGGTGCGCACGGCGTTTTTTGACGTGGAAACCTTTGAGGACTACCTGCGCTGCCTGGACTTCTGCACCCGGCTCACGGGGCAGCCCCAGCGCTGCGAGCAGTACGGCACGGCGGTGCAGGCGTCCGTGGACGAAGCCATCGCCCTGGGCGCCGGGCAGGCGCAAGCCCCGCGAGTGCTGCTCCTGCGGGCCTACTCCACTGGCGTAAAGGCCAAGAACAGCGACAACAACATGGTGGGCGCCATGCTCCGGGACCTGGGCTGTGAAAACATTGCCGACGGGCAGGACACCCTGCTGGAAAACCTGACCCTGGAGGCCATTGTGGCCGCGGACCCGGACTTCATCTTCATCACCACCATGGGCGCGGATGACGAGGCCCTGGCCTCCCTGGCGGAACATCTGCAAAGCGGCCCGGCCTGGGCGGGGCTCACCGCGGTGAAGGAAGGCCGCTGCTTTGTCCTGCCCAAGGATCTGTTCCACTACAAGCCCTGCGAGCGCTGGGGCGAAAGCTACCACCAGCTGGCGGAGATGCTCTATGGAGCGGAATGAGCGTCCGGGGCTGGTGCTGTGCCTGGGGGTGCTGGCGGCGCTGCTCAGCGCGGTGCTGGCCCTGTGCCTGGGCGCGGCGGGGCTGACCCTGCCCCAGCTGTGGGAAGGGGTGCTCCAGCCCGACAGCATACCGGGGCGCATCCTTTTCCATGTGCGCCTGCCCCGGGTGCTGACCACGCTACTGTGCGGGTGCGCCCTGGGCATGGCGGGGGCGGTGCTGCAAACGGTGCTGCACAACTCCCTGGCCGGGCCCAACATCATCGGCGTGAACGCGGGGGCCGGGCTGGGGGCGGTGGCCTGCATGGCCCTGGCCCCTGGAGCGGCGGCCCTGCAGGTGAGCCTGTGGGCCTTTGTGGGGGCGCTGGCGGCGGTGGGGTGCGTGTATCTGGTGGGCCGGGCGGCGGGTTCCTCCCGGCTGACGCTGGTGCTTTCGGGGGTGGCGCTGGGTTCCCTGCTCACGGCGGGGATTGACGCCATCACCACCTTTATGCCGGACGTGCTGGCCTCCGCCACGCAGTTCAAGCAGGGGAGCGCGGCCATGGCCTCCGCCGCCGCGCTGCCGCCCCTGGCCCTGGCGGTGGGGGTGGGCGGCGTGGGCGTCCTGGCCCTGAGCCGGGAGCTGGACCTGCTGGCTCTTGGAGATGAAACGGCCTTTTCCCTGGGCATGCGCCCGGGACGTTACCGGCTGGCATTCCTGATGCTGGCGTGCCTGATGGCGGGTGGCGCCATTGCGGTGATGGGGCTGGTGGGCTTTGTGGGGCTGCTGGTGCCGCACATGGCCCGGCTGCTCACGGGCAGCGAGGGGCGGCGGCTCCTGCCCCTGTCGGGGGTGCTGGGCGCGGCCTTCCTCACCCTGTGCGACCTGGCGGCCCGAACGCTCTTTGCCCCCTACGAGCTGCCGGTGGGCATTCTGCTCTCCGCCCTGGGCGCGCCATTCTTCCTGGGACTGCTGATACGGAGGCGGGGCGCATGAGCGACGCAAGACTGCAAGCGGAGCATCTCTGGGCGGGCTATGGCCACCGGGTGGTGGTGGAGGACTTTTCCTGCGCCTTCCGCCCGGGGGAGGTTACGGTGCTGCTGGGACGCAACGGCTGCGGCAAAAGCACGCTGCTGCGGGCCCTGGGCGGTCTGCTGCCGGCCCTGAAAGGCCGGGTGTTCCTGGACGGCCAGGACATGGCCGCGTACCGGCCCGCCCGCCGGGCGCAGCTGCTGGCCACCCTGCCCCAGGGCCGGGACGTGCCGGACATCACCGCCCGGCGGCTGGTGCTCCACGGACGCTTCCCCTACCTGGCCTATCCCCGGCGCTACGGCCCGGCGGAGCAGGCCCTGGCGGAGGCGGCACTGGCCCGGGTGGGCATCCCGGAGCTGGCGGACCGGCCCCTGAAGCGGCTCTCCGGCGGCCAGCGGCAAAAGGTTTACCTGGCCATGCTCCTGTGCCAGGACAGCCCCGTGATGCTCCTGGACGAGCCCACCACCTACCTGGACATCGGCTGCCAGCTGGAAACCTGGCAGCTGTGCCGGGATCTGGCGGCCCAGGGCCGCACGGTGGTGGCGGTGTCCCACGACATTGGCCAGAGCCTGCGCTATGGCCATCGGGTGCTGCTGGTGGAGCAGGGACGTCTGCGCATGGACGCGAAGCCGCAGGAGGCCGCGGCGTCCGGCGAACTGGAGCGGGTATTCGGCGTGCGCATCCGGCCCGTGGACGAGGATTATCTCATCATTGCCCCATAAATAAAGGAGGGCGGATATTTCATGAAGGTCATCATTGTGGGTGGCGTTGCCGGTGGCGCGTCCTGCGCGGCGCGGCTGCGCCGGCTCAACGAGCAGGCGGAAATCATCATGGTGGAAAAGAGCGGCTATGTTTCCTACGCCAACTGCGGCCTGCCCTACTACGTGGGCGGCGCCATTGCGGAAAAGAAGAACCTGACCCTGCAAACCCCCGAGAGCTTCCGTAACCGCTTCCGGGTGGACGCCCGGGTGCGCCAGGAGGTCATCGCCATTGACCGGGCGGCCAAGACCGTGACCATCCGCAAGCTGGACGACGGGGAAACCTACGTGGAGAGCTATGACAAGCTGGTGCTCACCCCTGGGGCCCGGGCCCTGCGTTTCCCCATGCCGGGCATCGACGACCGCCGGGTATACACCCTGCGCACGGTGGAGGACGCCCTGCGCCTGCGGGAAGCCGCCCTTGAGGCCAAGACCGCGGTGGTGGTGGGCGGCGGCTTCATCGGCCTGGAGACCGCGGAAAACCTGGCGGAGGCCGGGCTGTCCGTCACCCTGGTGGAAAAGCTGCCCCAGGTGATGCCGCCCCTGGACGGGGACATGGCCGTGCTGCTGAAAACCGAGCTGGAGAAGCACGGGATCGCCCTGCGCCTGGGCGTGGGCATTGCGGGCTTTGAGGGCGAGGAGAACTTCACCGCCCTGCTGGACGACGGTTCCCGCCTGCCCTGCGACATGGCGGTGCTGGCCCTGGGCGTAGCCCCGGACACCGCCCTGGCCAAGGAAGCCGGCTTGGAGCTGGGCATCAAGGGCGCGCTGGTGGTCAATGAAAAGCTGCAAACCTCCGACCCGGACATCTACGCCGCCGGGGACGCGGTGCAGATTCCCAACCGCGCCACGGGCGGGCTGGGGCTGGTATCCCTGGCAGGTCCGGCCAACCGGCAGGGCCGCCTGGTGGCGGACAGCATCTGCGGCCGGGACGTAGCCTATCCCGGGGCCAACGCCGTATCCATCCTGAAGCTGTTTGACCTGAGCTGCGCCGTGGCGGGCCTGAACGAGCGCACCGCCGCCCAGCTGAACATTCCCTACGAGACGGTGGTGCTGCCCGCGGCGGCCTCCCACGCCACGTACTACCCCGGCGCGGAAAACATGGTGCTCAAGGTGCTCTTTGCCCCGGACACGGGCAAGCTCCTGGGCGCGCAGGCCGTGGGCGGCGCGGGGGTTGACAAGCGCATGGACGTGCTGGCCACGGCCATGGCCGCGGGCATGACCAGCGCGGACCTGGCCCGGCTGGACCTGAGCTACGCTCCGCCCTTCTCCTCCGCCAAGGACCCGGTGAACGTGGCCGGCCTGGTGATGGAAAACATCCGTCAAGGCTTGGTGAAGCAGTGGCGCGCGGCAGACCTGCCCAGCGTATCCGCGGACCCCAAGGCGGTGCTGCTGGACGTGCGCACCGGGGCGGAGTTTGCCCAGGGCCACTTCGAGGGCGCGGTGAATATCCCCCTGGACGAGCTGCGGGAGAACCTGGGCAAGCTCAGCAAGGACAAGGTCTATTACGTGAACTGCCAGAGCGCCTTGCGCAGCTACCTGGCCTGCCGCATCCTCAGCCAGAACGGCTATGACTGCTACAATTTCTCCGGCGGCTGGCGCTGGTACAGCCTGACCCATCCCGTGGCGGCGGCGCCCCAGGCGCCCAAGGCGCCGGTGATGCCCTGCGGCATCTCCGCGTCCAAGCCCGCCGTGACGGGGAGCGTCACCGTCTCCCCCGAGGACATCAAGCGGGTGAAGGGCATGGGCTTCCTGCACTGCAAGGGGACGGACTGCTTCAACGCCCGGGTGATCACCCGCAACGGCAAGGTCACCGGCGAAGAGATGCAGGCCATCACCGACGCGGCCCGCAAGTACGGCAATGGCGAGGTGGCCATGACCACCCGCCTGACCATGGAGATTCAGTCGGTGCCCTATGTGAACGTGGAGCCGCTGGTGGCGGACCTGGCCAAGGTAGGGCTGAAGATCGGCGGCACGGGCAGCAAGGTGCGTCCGGTGGTCAGCTGCAAGGGCACCACCTGCCAGTACGGTCTGATCGACACCTTTGCCCTGTCCGAAAAGCTGCATTACCTGTTCTTTGAGGGATACAACAATGTTTCCCTGCCCCACAAGTTCAAGCTGGCGGTGGGCGGCTGCCCCAACAACTGCGTCAAGCCCGACCTGAACGACCTGGGCATCATCGGTCAGCGCGCGCCGGAGCTGGACGCGGACAAGTGCCGCGGCTGCAAGACGTGCCAGGTGGAGGAGGCCTGCCCCATCCATTCCGCCCATGTGGAAAACGGCAAGCTGGACTTTGGCGAGCGCTGCAACCACTGCGGCCGCTGCGTGGGCAAGTGCCCCTTCAAAGCGGTGAGCGCCGGGGTGAACGGCTACAAGATTTACATCGGCGGCCGCTGGGGCAAGCAGGTGGCCCAGGGCCGCGCCCTGGAGAAGATTTTCACCAGCGAGGAAGAAGTGCTTGCGGTGGTGGAAAAGGCCATTCTGCTCTTCCGTGAGCAGGGCATCACCGGCGAGCGCTTCGCGGACACGGTGGCGCGCCTGGGCTTTGAAAACGTGCAGGCGCAGCTTGCAACGGCCAAGGCGGAGCTGGGCAAGCCGTTCCCGCAGGAAACGGAGCTGAAAGAAAAATCCGCGCGGCTGGCGGAGCTGAACGCCGAGCTGAACATAGACGACCGGACGCCCATGGAACAGGCGGCGGAGAATGTGGTGGCAAAACGCCCCTCCGTCCTCGGCAAGCTGAAAGCGCCCTGCGTCCACGGTGCGGGCGACCGGAAAAAAATCTCACGAACAGGAGGCAAGATGAGTATGAGCGAAGAACTGAAAAACACCCTCATGGACAAGCTCTCGCGGGAGCAGAACAAGTACCGGGACTGGCTGAAGGGCCAGCCCCCGGAGGAAATCCTC
>USCR01000071.1 GCA_900553295.1 uncultured Eubacteriales bacterium
GCCCGCCACCCACCGGCGAGAAAAGCGTGGTTTCCGCCCCGCCGAAGCTCCGGGCGGCAGCGCAGGCATTATAGGCGCATCCGCCCAGGGAGACGGACTGCCCCAGCAGGTTCATGTCCTCCCCCGTCTGGGGCAAGCGCGGTACGCGCAGAATCACATCCGCGCAGGTGGAACCCAGAAACAGCAGTCGCGGCATATCGGCCCTCCTCCCATGGAAAAAGCGCCGCGCCCGCGGCGGTTGCATAACCGCGTCGCAGGCGCGACAGCTATGATACATACTTCTCTGGCCCAGAGCCGCTATTTAGACCGCCCGCTCCTTACCCAGGAAGCAGATGGCCACCGTGCCGGGGCCGCAATGGGCGCCGATCACCGGGCCCACGCACTCGATACGGGTGCGCACGCCGGGCACCTTTGCCTTGAGCATCTCGTCCAGCTTCGCGGCATCCTGCGGCGCGTCAGCATGGAGGATGATAACCTCCTGGTCCTCCGGATGGGTGATGTTCTCGGCGGACTTGTCCACCAAGTAGCTCATGGCCTTCTTGCGGCCGCGCACCTTGTCCACGGGAACCAGCTTGCCTTCCTTGGACTCCACAATGATGGGCTTCAGGTCCAGCATGGTGCCCAGGACCGCGCTGGTAGCGGACAGCCGGCCGCCCCGCTTCAAGTACTTCAGGTCATCCACGGTGAAGAACGCCTGGGCACGGAGCTTGTTTTCCTCCAGCCACTGGGCCACCTCCTCCATGGACTTTCCTTCCCGGTACAGTTCATGGGCCTTGAGCAGCAGCATGGTCATGGGGCCGGAAATGGACAGGGTATCCACCACGATGAACTTGCGCTGGGGATACTTGGCCAGCAGCTCTTCCCGGGCGGCATACACCGCCTGAATGGTGCAGCTCAGCTGGCTGGAGAAAGCCACAAAGAGCAGATCCTGCTCCTTCAAAATGGGCTCGAAATACTCCATATAATCAGCCTGATTCAGTGCGGAAGTGACCGGCGTGGCACCGGCGCGCATTTTGTCAAAGTAGGTATGCTGGTCCATGGTCTGGCCCAGATCATCGAAGTACTCCTTGCCATCAATGGCATAGGGCATGTACACCACGGGAATGTCATACTTCGCCTTCAGGCTGTACGGCAAATCGCTGTCGCTGTCGGTCATGAAAACGTAATTCATACAACAAGCCTCCTTCATGCTCCATCCCGGAAATAAAATGATTCCGAATAAACAAAATCATTGTACCCTTTTTTCCATGAAAAAGCAACTGCGGACGGCCGCAAACCTTCAGCTTTCCGGTGCTTCGCCTTCCTTTGCGCCATGAAGCCGCGCTGCGGTGAGACTGCAAAAATGGATAAATGCCAAAAAAGGCGGGCGCCATCCCCCGCAGAGGATGGCGCCACATAAGTAATAAATAATAAGTAATAACAATCCATAAGGGTTCAGGGACATAAAGAGGATACCAGATTACTTGCCCAGAGCGTAGGCAGCAGCATTGGCGCCGGCAATTTTACCCCAGACGATGCAGCTGGTGTTGGCCAGGCCGCCGATGTTGGCGCTACCGCCGATATTGGCGCCGCCAGCCAGCTCGCCGCACTGATACAGGCCGGGAATGGGCTCGCCGTCCGCGTTCAGGGTCTGCGCATCGGGATTCATCAGCGGGCCGCCCTTGGTGAGCATCACATAGGGGCAGGTCTTCACGGCATAGAAGGGTCCTTCCAGAGCAACCATGGTATCGGCTTCGCGGCCGAAATCCTTGTCCTCGCCGGCAGCTACATAACCATTGTAGGCTTCCACGGTGGCAGCCAGGCCTTCCGCGTCAATGCCCGCATTGGCAGCCAGCTCTTCGATGGTCTCGCCATAGTACACGCAGTTGCCATCCGCCAGCAGCTGGTCGAAGTAGGTCCAGCCCTCATCCGCCTTGCCGGAGAAGCCGCCGCCCACGCTGAGGATGGGGTCCTGGGTGTCCTTCATGGACTGGGTGAGGATCATGTACACCAGGTTTTCGGGAGCATTGGCATAGGCCGCCTTGCGCTCGCTGTCCAGGCTGCCCAGTTCCTTGACAATACGGTTGCCGGTGTTGTCCACCCAGATCACGCCGGGATACTGCACGGAAGCGGTGCAGGACACATCGAAGCCGCCCACAGGCACACCGCCGGGATACGCAGGCAGGTAGTCCATGTTGTTGAACTGCGCGCCGGCCTTTTCCGCAAACTTGTAGCCATCGCCCGTCACAAAGGAGGGGGACATGGTCAGCACGTTGGCATAGTTGTAGCGGTGCAGCAGTTCCTCATTGTGGCCATAGCCGCCAGTGGCCAGGATAGTGGCGGGAGCGCGATACTCGGTGCCATCCGTGAGCACAACGCCGGTCACAGCGCCATCCTCCACCAGGATATCCGCCACTTCGGTTTCCAGCAGCAGGGAGATGTTCCCCTGCTCCACCTGCTCCATAATCAGCGGGCGAACCAGTTCCACCATAGCCTTGCCGCCGCCGGTCACACGGTACTCACGGGGCACATTGAAGGCATCGTAGGAAGAGGACATCTTGGGCTGACGGTCGCCGAAGTCGGCGCCCAGCTCATCCAGCCAGTCCACGGCCGCAGCCGCGCACTCGGTGTGCTTCTTGGTCAGCTCCGGCACGTTGGTGCCGCCGCCCATGCGCACGATATCCGCCTGGAAGTTCTCGGGGGAGTCTTCCACGCCGGCCTCGATCTGCATCTTGGCGCCGGCCGCGGAGGTCGTGCCGCCTGCAAAGCGGATGGAACCGCCCATGTCGTCGTTCTTGTCAACGAGGTACACCTTGGCGCCATTGGTGGCCGCTTCCAGGGCGGCGTTCATGCCGGAGAAGCCAGCGCCGATGACGATCACATCGGGATTCTCGAAGGTGGGCTTGGCAGGCTCCTTGGCCTCCTCCTCCACTTCCACGGGCTCCAGGGTCACGCCCGCCTGCGCAAGCGCATCCGCGGCGGCCGTCAGCACAGCGGTGCTGGTTACCGTAGCGCTGGCCACGGTATCCACTTCCACGCTGTTGCGGGCAACCATGGCCTCGGGCAATTCCTCCAGGGCCTTGGAACCAATGCCCTCGGTCTCGTCGGAACCCTCCGCCTTCACAGCGGTCAGCTTACCATCTTCGATGGTCAGCGTGACCGTCACGTCACCGCCAAAGCCCTTGGCCGTGGCGGTATAGTCTTCCGCCATCGCCACCGGACTGAGGCACAGGGCGAGCACCAGCGCCATGATAACGCAAAGGCTCTTTCTCATATTCATTTTCCTCCTTCTGGCCGGCTTTCCGCCGGTCCCTTATCCGCCTACCATTATAAACGTTAAAGGTATATGAGGGTCAATAGATTTTGATAAAAACTTGACATTTTTATTTTATGGGGTACCAGCCCTCCCCATAGGTCGTGCCCTTGTCGTCTATGCGCAGGTTCCACAGGGTGCTAACCATGGGCGCGTCACATACGCATACTCCTTGCTTTTGCAGGGTCTGTATGCCTTCGGTCACTGCGGCAGATGCCCCGGCCTCTCCCGAGGGCCAGCGCATCAGCGCATACATACAGCGGCACGCAGGCAGCCTATGCACCCCCGGCAATCGATCAAACCCAAGGAACTCCGCCGTTGTGGCCCGGGCGGCAAAGCCCATCTCCACCGCGCCGCCTGAAGGAAAGCGCATAACCCACGTGACCAGTGGGAGCCAATCCGATAAGGTTCCGATATGCTCCATAATACCCGCAGAGGGGCGCGTCCCACCCCCTTGTTTCACGGGTAACCAATACGTTTCCGGGCGTTCCACAGGCTGAAAATCACCCAGCTTCTCTTCGATGGTTGCGGCGCGCTCCGCGGACCGGCTCATGGATTGGGCAATGCGCAGTTCCAGTTCCGCATGGCGCTTAAGTTTTTCCGCCTGCTCGGCAATCATGCGCGGCACCTGTGTGGTGTCCCGTGATTTCAGCAGCTCCGCCGTTTGTGCCACGGTAAAGCCGCAATTCCGGCACTTGCGCAGGCTCATCAGTAGATCCACGCTCTCGTCTGAGTATTGGCGGTATTTTCCTTCCCCTATACGCTCGTGGGGTAAAATGCCATACTGCTCATAGAAGCGTAAGGTCTGCGGGCTGATACCCATCATTTTCGCCACTTCATGGATTTTATAATGCACGAATCAATTTCCTCCCGGCACAATGCGCTTCCTTGTCACGTTCATCTGGATGGAAAAAAGAGCATCCTCTTGCGAGGATGCTCCCTGAAAGAACAAAGCTTACTCGATAACCTTCGCCACAACGCCGGAACCAACCGTGCGGCCACCCTCGCGGATAGCGAAACGCAGGCCCTGCTCCAGAGCGATGGGGGTGATCAGCGTGATCTCCATGTCGATGTTATCGCCAGGCATCACCATTTCCACGCCCTCGGGCAGCTTGATGTTGCCCGTCACGTCCGTGGTACGGAAGTAGAACTGGGGACGATACCCATTGAAGAACGGGGTGTGACGGCCGCCTTCTTCCTTGGTCAGCACGTACACCTGGCCGATGAAGTGGGTGTGGGGATGAATCGTGCCCGGCTTCGCCAGCACCTGCCCGCGCTCAATCTCGTTGCGCTGCACACCGCGCAGCAGCGCGCCGATGTTGTCGCCAGCTTCCGCCTGGTCCAGCAGCTTGTGGAACATTTCCACACCGGTTACCACCGTGCTGCGGGGCTTCTCCATCAGACCTACGATTTCCACCGTATCGGACACCTTCACCGTGCCGCGCTCCACACGACCGGTCGCAACAGTACCACGGCCGGAAATGCTGAACACGTCTTCCACAGGCATCAGGAAGGGCTGATCCGTCGCACGCTGAGGCGTAGGAACGTAGTTGTCCACTGCTTCCATCAGCTCCCAGATGCACTTGCACTCGGGATCATCCGCGCTGCCGCCGTTCTGGATGTGCTCCAGCGCTACCAGCGCGCTGCCCTTGATGATCGGAATCTCATCGCCCGGGAAATCGTAGCTGCTCAGCAGCTCGCGGATTTCCATTTCCACCAGCTCCAGCAGTTCCGGGTCATCCATCATATCGGTCTTGTTCATGAACACCACGATGTAGGGCACGCCTACCTGACGGGCCAGCAGAATGTGCTCGCGGGTCTGGGGCATGGGACCATCGGGCGCAGACACTACCAGGATGGCACCGTCCATCTGCGCGGCACCGGTGATCATGTTCTTTACATAGTCGGCGTGGCCGGGGCAGTCCACGTGCGCGTAGTGCCGCTTCGCGGTCTCATACTCCACGTGCGCCGTGTTGATCGTGATACCACGGGCCTTCTCTTCCGGCGCCTTGTCGATTTCGTCGTAGCGCATCGCCTGCGCTTCGCCCTTCTGGGCCAGCGTCATGGTGATGGCTGCAGTCAGCGTCGTCTTGCCATGGTCCACGTGTCCGATCGTGCCGATGTTTACATGCGGCTTTGTTCTTTCATAATGCTCCTTAGCCATGGGAATTACCTCCTTGCTTTACGCGATACTGCGGGGGCTTCCCCGCTGTACTCAGGCGATTGATGCGGTGTTGGAGCGGGTGATGGGAATCGAACCCACGTAGCCAGCTTGGGAAGCTGGAACTCTACCATTGAGTTACACCCGCATGTCCGCATCAAGCCCTTGTAGACTTGCCAGACAATGGTTATTGTAGTCAATTTTTCGTCCATTGTCAAGGGGTGCAGGCGTGTTTTTTGCATTTTGCCAGTCACCTTTTCAAAAACTACGTTGCATTCTATTTCAGGATTCCACGCCCTGGAAAATTTATGCGTCCGTGTGCCGTTCTCCTTTCCTCTGCGTGCGGTGGTACCTTGCACGCCCCGGGTCTCCCGTGGTATACTACAGGCTGTGACATTGTATACACACAGGAGGTATCCTTCATGAAGCTGTGGGGCGGAAGGTTCAGCAAAGCCACCGATGGACTGGTGGATGATTTTCATTCCAGTATTTCCTTTGATCAACGCTTAGCGGAGCAGGACATCACCGGTTCCATTGCCCATGCAACCATGCTGGGGGAGCAGGGAATCATTCCGCAGGCTGACGCGGACAAGATTGTGGCAGGACTGCGGGACATCCTGGCGGATGTGAAAGCCGGCAAGATCACCTGGCACGTGGACGCCGAGGACATCCACATGAACGTGGAAACGCTGCTGACCCAGCGCATTGGCGATGCGGGAAAGCGCCTGCACACCGGCCGCAGCCGCAACGATCAGGTGGCCCTGGACGTACGCATGTACGCAAAGCTGGCCTGCGAGGAGACCCGGCAGATGCTAACCGACCTGTTGGAGGCCCTGCTGGACATTGCCCAGGACAACCTGCATACCATCATGCCCGGCTACACGCACCTGCAAAAGGCGCAGCCCATTACCCTGGCCCACCATATGATGGCTTACTTCCAGATGTTCCTGCGTGACCGCACGCGGTTTGAGGCGGCCTATCGCTCCGCGGATGTGATGCCGCTGGGTTCCGGCGCGCTGGCCGGCACCACGTATCCCCTCAACCGGGAGCGGGTGGCGGAGTTGCTTGGCTTTTCGCAAATTACGCAAAACAGCCTGGACGGCGTGGCCGATCGGGATTTTCTGCTGGACTATCTTTCCGCTGCCTCCATCTGCATGATGCATCTAAGCCGCTTCTGCGAGGAGCTTATCCTGTGGAGCAGCAGTGAATTCCACTTCGTGGAGATGGACGACGCCTACGCCACGGGTTCCTCTATCATGCCGCAGAAAAAGAATCCTGACGTGGCCGAGCTGATTCGTGGCAAAACCGGCCGGGTATACGGTGATCTCATGACCCTGCTTACCGTGATGAAGGGCTTGCCCCTTGCCTATAACAAGGACATGCAGGAAGATAAAGAAGCCTTCTTTGACGCCCGGGATACCCTGGTGAAGGGGCTTACCGTATTCACCGCCATGCTGCGTACCATTACCTTCCGCAAGGATGTGATGGCCCAGGCTGCATCCGGCGGCTTTACCAACGCCACCGATTGCGCGGACTATCTGGTGCGCAAGGGGGTCGCCTTCCGGGACGCGCACAAGGTCGTGGGGCAGTTGGTTGCCCACTGTCTGAATGAAAACAAGGCGCTGCTGGACCTGACGCTGGAGGAACTTCGCAGCTTCCATCCTGCCTTTGACGCGGACGTATTCGATGATTTGAGCATGCTGGCCTGCGTGGAACGCCGCCGCATTCCCGGTGCTCCCGCCCCGGACATGGTGCAGCAGTCCATCGACGCCGGCCGGGCAGCGCTCTGATTCCAGGAAAAGGGAGGCTTCTCCGCCCATGCTCCAATGGAAAACCGCCAGCCTGGCGGAAATGCCCTTTCGGCAGGCTTTGCTCAGCGATCCCGCCACCATGGCATATAATGCCCCCTGGGCACCGCCCACGGGCTGTCTGGATTTTCCTGCAACGAAATGGGCCCCTTGGCTGGAGCGATGGACCAACCATGCGCCGGAACGCTTCTGCGCCTATCTGTTTTCCCCGGAAGGCCAGCCGGTTGGTGAAATCAGCTGGCACGACTACGGCGCGGAAATGAGCACGATCATCCATGCGGCCTACCGTGGCAAGGGATATGGCCTGGAGGGGCTCCGGATATTGGCGGCGTTGGCCTTCCGTCACGAGGAAATATCCTGCCTGTGCAACCATTTTGAGGCCAGCCGCATCCCTGCCCTGCGCGTCCATCAAAAGGCCGGGTTTGAAATTGCCGGAGAAGAGGACGGATTGCTCACTTTGCGTCTGTCCCGTGAACAATGGCTGCGCGGGGTTAGTGCTCCATGAGCATTCCGGCACGTCAAATATGCAGTTCATCTGTTTCCCATTGGTCTCCATTTGGGCAGACCGGAGAGCTGTGATTCGCCGGTATTGACCTTACCGGCAGAGGAACCGCATGACAGAGCGGCTGCTCATGCACAAAAAAACGAAGGAACCAACGTTCCCTCGTTTTTTTTGTGTTTCCTGCAACCCAGCCTTTACCAAAGGTATGTGCCTGCGTCATGCCCCGCATCAAACCGTAGATGGGTCGGTGTCCACTGTCTTTTTTTTCGTTTTCCTCTCTGGGCGAAAACCGCGCCACACAGTCGTGATCGCCCCCAGGATAAGAGTAATGTAGTAGGTGAAGAAGCGCCATAGCAGCAGGGCCATCAGCCGGATTCCATCGGGGAAGAGCCCGGAAAAGTACAGCGCAAAGATGCCTTCCTGCGCACCGGAAGCGCCGGGCAGCGGCGTATACGCGGCACTGACATACAGCAAAACTGCCAGCGTAATGATTTGCCAATACCCCGCCTCCGTAAGGTCAAAGGCGCGGTAGATGAAAAATGTAACCGTCATCAGGGATAGCAGCTGCACCGTAGCCAAAAGCATCTGCATTAGCAGCTCCATGGGGCGGCGGCGCAGGGACATGACGCTGTTGTGGAAGGTATCCAGCACGTCTTCGCATTTGGTCATCACCGCGTCAGGATTCTTGCACAGATGGAGACGCGTACCAAGGCGTATGCACAGTTTGATAATCCACCACACCAGGCGTTTGTTCACCGCCATGAGCAATACCAGGCAAACAGATATATCATTATATACATAGCCCAGAATGAGTATCCAGATGTTCTGTCCCAGCTGCTCCGCCACGTACCCACCATAAAGCAGCCATAGCAGCGTGCTAAGCACCATCAGCATGAACTGGAAGCAGAAAAATTTCACCGTCAGTGCTGACGTTCCAATGCCAATGGGAACATCGCGCTTGGTCAGGTAATAGACTTGCATGGGTTGTCCGCCAGTGGCGCCGGGCGTAATATTGCTGTAGTATGCACCGCAAATGCTCACATACACGGAATACGCCAGGGAAATGGGATATCCTTGTCCGCGGAGATAGTAGTGGATGGACAGGGCATCCGAGCCGATGAAGCCCATATATGCCAATGCGCAATAGATCAGCCACTTGGGTGCCACACTCTTCAGTGCCGTCACCGCATCCCCGATTTCCTGTCCATTGACGCCGATAAGCAGCACCACTGCCAGTGTGCCAAAGATCAACGCAAAATTCAAAATCTTCTTCGTCCGAGGCTTCATAGACCCTCCCGAGGTTGCATTGCATTCGGTTTAGTATAGCACATTCATCCAGCCTTTCGCAAGGCCTACGGCCGGGCACTTCGCTGGAAAATCACGTCAGCAAAGCCAAAGCAGAAAAAGAGCGCGTCCCGGATTGCTTCGAGACGCGCCTGGCAAATGAGCTATCAGAACTTCAGGGGATTTACGCGGACAGAGGGGCCCATGGTGCTGCTCAGGTACAGGGACTTGATGTACGTGCCCTTGGCGGCAGCAGGTTTCGCCTTGATGATGGCATCCATCAGCGCATTCAGGTTCTCCACCAGCTTCTGCTGGCCGAAGGAAGCCTTGCCAATGGGGCAGTGCACAATGGCGGTCTTGTCCACGCGGTACTCCACCTTACCGGCTTTGATGTCGGAGATGGCCTTGGTCACATCCATGGTGACCGTGCCGCTCTTGGGGTTAGGCATCAAGCCCTTCGGGCCCAGGATACGGCCGATACGGCCCACCAGACCCATCATGTCCGGGGTGGCCACGCAGACGTCAAACCCGAACCAGTTTTCCTGCTGGATCTTGGCGATCATCTCTTCGGCGCCCACAAAATCGGCACCTGCGGCCTCGGCCTCCTTGGCCTTCTCACCCTTGGCAATCACCAGCACGCGGATGGTACGGCCCGTGCCGTGGGGCAGAACCACGGCGCCACGAACCTGCTGGTCCGCGTGGCGGGGATCAACGCCCAGGCGGACGGAAATCTCCACGGTCTCGTCAAACTTGGCCTTGCTGGTCTTCAGCACCAGGTCGGCAGCCTCTTCAGGATCATACTGCTTCAGGGACTCGATCAGCTTTGCGCTGTCGGTATATTTCTTACCATGCTTCATGTTATTCTTTCCTCCCATGTGGTATTAGCGGCACTTCGTCCTCCCACATTGATCGGGGGTCCATGCCCCCAGGATCCGAGGCATCCACGCCTCGGCTCTTCGCGTTACTCTTCCACGGTCACGCCCATGCTACGGGCGGTGCCGGCCACCATGCTCATGGCAGCCTCGATGCTGGCAGCGTTCAGGTCAGGCATCTTCGTGGTGGCAATCTCGCGGACCTGTTCCTTGGTCAGCTTGCCAACCTTGTCACGGTTGGGGCGTCCGCTGGCGGTCTCAATGTTCAAGGCCTTCTTGATCAGCACAGGAACAGGAGGAGTCTTGGTGATGAAGGTGAAGGTACGGTCGGAATATACGGTGATCACCACAGGGATGATCAGGCCCGCCTGCTTGGCGGTGCGCTCGTTGAATTCCTTGCAGAAGCCAGGAATGTTCACGCCGTGCTGACCCAGTGCAGGACCAATAGGCGGCGCAGGATTCGCCTTGCCGGCCGGCACCTGCAGCTTGATGTAGCCAGTTACTTTCTTTGCCATGGAAATGGCACCTCCTAAAAAATGTGGTCATGGCGAAAGTGCGTGCACTTTCTCCCACTGCCCCACCATGGGGCGAACAAAATGCGGTTGTTTACCCCGCAGCTTCACCGCATTTCGCGGTGTTGAAGCCAGCCAAAGAAGAATGTTTGATCTGGAGAAACCTCGCGGCCGACGGTTACTTGCTGACCTTCTCCACCTGGTCCAGATCCACCTCGACGGGCATTTCCCGGCCAAGGAACATCTGCACCTTCACCGTGAGCTTGTCCCGGATGGTATCCACATCCTCCACAATGCCGGTGAAGTTCTCCAAGGGACCCGAGAGAATGCGCACCTCTTCGCCAATGGCAACGCCAAACTCGACGCTCTTCGCCTCGGTGTTGAGCATCATCTCCACCTCAGCGTCCGTCAGCGGCACCGGCTTGCTGTCCGGGCCCACAAAGCCCGTTACGCCACGGGTGTTCCGCACCACATACCAGCTCTCGCTGGTCTCAATCATGTGCACCAGCACATAGCCGGGGTACACCTTGCGCTGCGTCTTGACCCGCTTGCCATTTTTGATTTCGATGACATCCTCCACAGGCACTCTGACGTCGAAGATCAGATCCTGCATGCCGTTATTTTCAACGGACTTCTCCAGGGTGTCCTTTACCTTGTTTTCATACCCCGAGTAGGTATGCACCACATACCAGCAGGGCTCCTTGCTCTTTTCGGTCATGCTTCTTCTCCTATGCCACGGATCACAGCACCAGCAGCTTCACCAGCGCCGATGCGCCCATGTCGAGCAGGCTGATGATCAGTCCCAGGACAACCATGAAAACCAGCACGACAATGGAATAGGTCACAAGCTTGCGCTTGGTAGGCCAGGACACCTTCTTGAGCTCGTAAACCATGTTCTTGAAGGGTGTGGCGATACGCTTGGGCAGCTTGGCCCACCAACCAATGAACTTCTGCCATTTAGTATCAGGGGTCTTTTTCGCATTCGCCTTATCAGCCTTTGCGGAGACCGTCTTATTCTCATCTGCCATTTTATTCACATCCTCACCGTATTGGTAGCGGTTACTTCGTTTCGCGATGAGCGGTGTGTTTCTTGCAGAAAGGGCAGTACTTCATAAGCTCAATGCGATCCGGGGTGTTCTTCTTGTTCTTCATGTTGTTGTAGTTGCGCTGCTTGCACTCCGTGCAGGCAAGGCACACCTTCTGACGAGCGGCGTTAGCCACGCTGGACACCTCCTGCCTCTATGCATTGTTGCTCCCCTGCTCTTCGAAAAAAACAGGGCGATCCCATCCGGCATGTTGCAGCCGGATGGGCATTTGTTTCATTACTCGATAACCTTCGCCACAACGCCGGAACCAACCGTGCGGCCACCCTCGCGG
>USCR01000072.1 GCA_900553295.1 uncultured Eubacteriales bacterium
AAGGGCTTTCCGATCGCCCTTTGGAAACCTTCGGGCCCTTTGCAGTAGATGAGAATTGTACAAATTTGCAGCAAATGAGAACTATGCAAATTTGCAACGAATGGAAACTGTGCAAATTTGTAGCAGATAAGCACTGTAAAAATAGATTTTTGTGGAAGGCACGGGCTCCTTGAAGCCAACCAGGAGGCCACGCCTTACTGCATCCACATCACCACAAAAATTACGTTTCAGCACCGGACGCCTGGCGCCCCGGTGCCAAATTTACCAGGAAAATACTGCCAATAATCAACACCCCTCCTGCCAGGGTGGCCCATGTGAGCTTTTCGCCCAGAAAGAGAACCCCCGCTATCAGGGTCGTCAGGGGAATCAGATTCACAAAAATCGCCGAAGCAAGAGGCGAAAGCGTGGCAAGGGCATTGCCGTACAAATAATAGCACAGCGCCGAGCACACCAGCGCCAGCACCGCCGCACTGGCCCAGCCGTCCCAGGAGACGGCGGCAGGGTCAAACCCATCCGCCAGGGCGGCAGGCAGCAGCGTCACCGCGGCCATGGCCGCCTGCCAGGCGTTCATGCTCAGGCTGGAATACCGCTGGCGCAACCGGCGGCTGAGGAAAATATAGGCTACCCATACCAGACTGGCCCCGAAGATAAACAGGATGCCCGCCAGGGAGTCCGTGCCCTCCCGGGAGGAGGACAAGGTAATCAGCCCCACCCCCGCCAGGGACAGGAAAGCCCCCGCTGTCTGCATGGGCCGCAGCCGGGCGCGGGTGAGCAGCGCCTCCGCCCCCAGGGTCAGCACGGGAATGGCCGCCAGAATCAGCGACGCACTCACCGTGGAGGTGCGCTGGATGCCGTTGTACTCACAGAAATAATACACCGTAATGCCTGCCAGGGAAGAGAGAAACATGGGCAGCATGTCCTCCCGGCGCAGGCGCGGAGTTCCCTCGCGCCAAAGCAGCAGGGGAATCAGCGCGGCGGCGGCCAGCACATACCGCACAAAGGCCAGCCCCATGGGCTGAAAGCCCGCGTTCATTCCCTGCTTGCTGAAAATAAAGGAGAGACCCCACATCACGTTGATAAACACCATGGTTCCGTAGGTCTTTCGCATGGACGCTCCGTTCCTTTCCGTATATGAGGTTTACGCCACAGACCGTTGATAAGGTATTTCTTGCATGTTGCAGAATGCATGCTGGCAAGCGTAGGAGGTTTCGCGCCTGCGGGCGCGACCAAAGGGCTTTCCGGTTGCCCTTTGGAAACCTTCGGTCCCTGTGCTTGTGGGTGCTTTTGTAGGCTGAGAAAATGGGACGTTTTTTGTTCAGCGCTTTAGCTTGGGAAAAGCACGCTTTTCAGCGTCCAGTGGCTGACGCCAGGGCCTTGCCCAGTGCTGCTCCCGCCGCCCGGGCCTCCACCTCCGCCCGGCGAAGGATGCCCTGCACGTCCCAGCCCTGGATGTCGATGCCCTCGGCACGTATGGAGCGGAACTCCGGGATGCCCAGGGTGGTGAGCACCGCGCGCATGTATCCCGCGCCCCAGTCGTTTTCACCCACGGGGCTGCCGGCGGTGGTGATGTATACGGCCTGCTTGCCCTGCGCCAGGCCCACGGGCTCCCCCTCCGGGGTGTAACGGAAGGTCAGGTTGCGCACATAGATATTTTCCACCCAGATTTTCAGCGCCGCGGGGAAGGACAGGTCCCAGTAGGGCGCGCCGATGAGCACCGCGTCCGCCCGGGCAAATGCGTAGGCCGGTCGCAGCAGCGGGTCGTCCCAACGCTGGGCGTCGCACAGGGCCTCCTTGCGCTGGAGCACCGGGGCGGTAACGGGCTGCAGGTTCATGCGGGTCAGGTCGTGCTCCTGTATCTCCAGGGCGGGGCAAGACCGGCGGGCTTCCTCCAGGAAGGCCCGGCACAGGGCGTGGGTGCGGGAAAGCTCGGGCCCCCGCATGCAGGCGTTTACAAATAAAAGGCGCATGGCGCTCCCTTCCTTGCGCCGGAACACGACTGCCCCGGCATGCAAAACAAAAAATTTTCCATACATTTCTTCGACTTCCCGGCAGGATTCCCTTGCATAAAAAACAAATTGTAAAGGTAATACCGCTCTTTTTTTCGGGCGGAAATTATACAGGAGGTTCTATCCCATGAAAAAGATTTTGGCGGTGACGCTGACTCTGGCGCTGTGCATCTCCATGCTGGCGGTCCCCGCAATGGCGGAGGAGAAGACCACCCCGTCTATCTGCATCGTGGTGGCTGGCGGCCTGGGCGACCGTTCCTTCTATGACTCGGCCAATGAGGGCATTGAGCAGCTGAAGGCGGACTATGGCACGGAAATCCGGGTCATCGAGTGCAAGGAAGACGCATCCCTGTACGAGAGCAGCCTGATTGACGCGGCGGAGGTTTCCGACGTGATCGCCGCGGTGGGCTGGCAGTTCTGGGACAGCCTGCCCGGGGTTATCGAGGCCTTCCCGGACAAGCAGTTCCTGTTTATCGACAATGCCATCGACGGTTCCTTCGCAAACGGCATGTCCATCCTGTATGCCCAGAACGAGGGCTCCTTCCTGGTGGGCTACATTGCCGCCAAGCTGACCAAGACCGGTAAGATCGGCGTGGTGGGCGGCGAGGACAGCGCCACCATCAACGACTTCATCGTGGGCTACGAGGCGGGCGCCGCTTATGCCAACCCGGACATCACGGTGGAGAAGCAGTATGCCAACGGCTTTGAAGATCCTGCCAACGGCAAGGAGTGCGCCCTGGCCCTGTACGGCATGGGCTGCGACATCGTGTTCCAGGTGGCGGGCAAGACCGGCGAGGGCGTGTTCGAGGCCGCGGCGGAAACCGGCAACTACGCCATCGGCGTGGACGGCGACCAGAAGTACATCAACCCCGATGTGATCATCTGCTCCATGGTGAAGAAGGTGGGCAAGTCCATCTATGACACCGTGGCCGACATGGAGAACTACTTCAAGGGCGGCGAGATCTGGGAGGCCGACATGGCCACCGGCTACATCGACGTGGTATACGGCGACGATACCATGCCCCAGCAGGTTTCCGACGAGCTGAAGGCGGAGGTCGAGGCGCTGAAGGAGAAGATCATCAGCGGCGAGATCGAAGTCCCCACCACGCTGGAGTAACAAACGCACAGGCATCCATGGGGGGAGGCGGCTTCGCACAGGCGGGGACGCCTCCCCTTTCCTTCCGTTTTTTTCTGAAATGCAAAAGCGAGGCGATTGATTTGGCACAGGGCGAGACCATCGTTTCCTTCCAGCACGTATCCATGCAGTTCCCCGGTGTGCTGGCGAATCATGACGTGACGCTGGACATCCGCAAGGGGGAGGTCTTTGCCCTGGTGGGGGAAAACGGCGCGGGCAAGTCCACGCTGATGAACATCCTCTATGGGCTGAACACGCCCACCAGCGGCAAGGTGCTCGTCAAGGGCAGCCAGGTTACGCACTTTAGTCCCAGCGAGGCCATTGCCCGGGGCGTGGGCATGGTGCATCAGCACTTTATGCTGGTGCCCTCCTTTACCGTGGCGCAGAACATTGTGCTGAGCAATGAGCCCCGCAGGCTGGGCATTTTCTGCGACTTTGCTAAGGCGGAGGAGGAGACCCAGGCCCTGGTGCAGGAATATGGCCTGACCGTGGACCCTCGGGCCAAGGTGGAGGACATCAGCGTGGGCTTGCAGCAGCGGGTGGAGATCCTCAAAACCCTGCGCCGGGGCGCCGATGTGCTCATCCTGGACGAACCCACCGCCGTGCTGACCCCCCAGGAGACCGACGAGCTCTTCGGGGTGATCCGCCGCATGGTGCGGGAAAAGCAGATGACCATCATCATCATCACCCATAAGCTCTACGAGGTCATGGCCATTTCCGACCGGGTGGGCGTCATGCGCCAGGGCAAGCTGGTGGGCGTGGCGGAGACCAAGGACGTGAACGAGCGCATCCTGGCGGCCATGATGGTGGGCAAGGAAGTGCTCCTGGACGCCCTGGACCGGGAGGACAGGGGCGAGACGGAAACGGCGGTGGAGGTCCAGGACCTGCAAGCCCTGGACAATCGCGGTCTGCCCGCCGTGCGCGGGGTGAGCCTGACGGTGCGCCGGGGAGAGATCCTGGGCATTGCGGGCATTGAGGGCAACGGACAGAGTGAGCTCATCGAGGCCATCACCGGCATGCGTCCCCTGCGGGGTGGCGCGGTGACCATCATGGGCAAGTCCATTGCGGGGAAAACCCCCGGGGAGATTCGCGCCCTGGGGCTGGCCCATGTGCCCGAGGACCGGCTGGCCACCGGCGTATGTGCCCCCGCGGACATCACCGATAACCTGATTGTGGGCAAGGAAAAGGACCCTCGCTTCTCCTGGAAACGCATCCACATGAAGCGCAAGGCCATACGCGCCTACGCCCAGGAGATCTTCCAGCGCTTCGACATCCGGGGCGCGGGGGTGGACACGGCGGTGGGTTCCCTCTCGGGAGGCAACATGCAGAAGGTGGTGGTGGCCCGGGAGTTCTCCTTCGACACGCCGGTGCTCATCATTTCCCAGCCCACCCGGGGCGTGGACATCGGCGCCATGGACTTCATCCACCAGCAGATCATGCAAAAGCGCAACGCGGGCTGCGCCATCCTGCTGGTGAGCGCCGACCTGGACGAGCTGCTCCGCCTGTCCGACCGGCTGCTGACCATTTATGAGGGCAAAATTACCGGCGAGTTCCAGGCGGGGGACATTGACAAGCGGGAAATCAGCTACTACATGACCGGCGGGCGGAAGGAGGAACAAGCATGAACAATAGCAAAAGCCGCCTGCAATACCTCTTTTCCCTGACGGTGAGCGTGCTGCTGGCCCTGGTGCTGGGCGGACTGATTATGGCTGCCACGGGACATAACCCCATCGAGGGTTACGGCGCGCTGCTCAGCGGCGCCCTGGGCACCAGCCGGGGCATCGGCAATACCCTGGCCAAGTCCGCCACCCTGTGCCTCACGGGCCTGGCCACGGCGGTGGCGGCCCAGGCGGGCATCTTCAACGTGGGTGGCGAGGGCCAGCTGTACCTGGGGGCCATTGCCTCGGCCTATGTGGGGGCGCGGCTCACGGGGGTTACGCCCTGGATCGCCTTGCCCCTGTGCTTCCTGGCGGCCATTGCCGCGGGCGGGCTGTACGCCTGGATTCCCGCGGTGCTGAAGGTGAAGATGAAGGTCAACGAGGTCATCACCACCATCATGATGAACTCCGCGGCCATCTACTTCTGCTCCTACCTGGCCAACGGCCCCTTGAAAACCTCCCAGCGGGGCGTTTCCGCCGGCACGGACGCGGTGGACCCGGCCTTTATGTTTAGCCGGGTGATCAAGCTGTCCAACCTGACGGAGAGCATTTTCTACGCCGCGGCCATCGCGCTGATTGTCTGGTACGTGATGCGCAAAACCACTGCGGGCTTTGAAATGAAACTCACGGGCAATAACGAACGCTTTGCCCGCTTTAGCGGCATCAAGGCCGGCAAGCTGGCCATCTGGAGCATGGTGGCCTCCGGGGCTATCTGCGGCCTGGTGGGCATGTTCGAGGTGTTCGGCCTGCACAAGCGCTTTGTAACCACGGTGTCCAACGAGTTTTACTTCGACGGCATGCTGGTGGCCATGATTATGCGCTACCAGCCCCTGGGGATTATTCTCATGAGCCTGTTCTTCGGGGTGCTGAAGGTGGGCGCCACGGCCATGGAAGGCGATGTGGGCATCTCCAGCGAGCTGATCCTGATTGTGCAGTCCATTATCATTTTCTTCATGGCGGCGGAACAGGGCATCATGAACAGCATACTGGCCAGGCGCGCCCGGAAGCGGGCCGCCCTGACCCTGGAAAAGGAGGCGGGGGCGTAATGGATTGGAGCAATGTATTCAATATGGGCCTGCTGCAAAACACCCTGCGCACCGCAACCCCGGTGATTCTGGTGGGCCTGGGCTGCCTGATGACGGACCACGTGGGTATCATGAACATCGGCGTGGACGGCATGATGCTGGTGGGCGCGTTCATGGCGGTGCTGGGAAGCTATTTCTTCTCCAGCTGGGCCATGGGACTGCTGTTTGCCGTGCTGGCCGGGGTGCTGCTGGGGCTGTTCTACGGGCTGTTTGTGGTGAAGTTCAAGAGCGACGAGTTCATCATCGGCGTGGCGCTGAACAGCTTCGCCGGCGGGCTGACGGTGTTCCTGCTGCGGACCATCTTCGGCGTGAAGGGCGCCTTCTCCGATCCTGGCATTGTGAGCCTGCCCACCATTTCGGCGGACTGGCTGGAAGGCATCCCCCTCATCGGGCCGCTGCTGAACAATAACACCCTGCTGGTCTATTGCAGCTGGGTGCTGGTGTACCTGTGCTGGCTGTTTATTTACCGCACGCCGGTGGGCTTCTGGATGCGGGCGGCGGGGGAACATCCTCAGTCCCTGCGCTCGGCGGGCAAGAGCCCGGAGAAAATGAAGTACCTGGCGTCGGTGCTCTGCGGCATTTTCAGCGGCCTGGGCGGGGCGCACCTGTCCCTGGGCTACCTGACCATGTTCAGCGAGAACATGTCCGCCTCCCGGGGTTACATCGCCGTGGCCTGCGTGATCTTTGGACGGTCGAACCCGCCCATGGTGTTCCTGGCGGCGCTGGTGTTCGGCTTCATCGACGCCATGGGTATGCGGCTGCAGTCCGTGGGGTTCCCCTCCTCCCTGACGTCCACCTTCCCCTATGTGGGCACGGTGCTGCTCATGGTGCTGGTGGTGTGGCACGCGGGGCAGAAGAAAAAACGCCTGGCCCGCAACCTGGCCGCGCAGCGGTAACGGGGTACACCCACGGGGCTTTCCCCGAAAAAACGGATTATCATAGCGCCTTTCCAAGCCCTGCGGGCCAGGAAAGGCGCTCATTTTTTTGCAGCAACGATTATGCAAAGACGGAAAAGCAGCGCATGAGTGGCACTTCCTCTTGTCTCTCGACCGACAGGGTCCGTATCGGGCACGCCATTTGGTTTGGCCCTGGGCCAGCAACCAATCGGGTGCCGGGGCGGGTACGCACCTTGCATGGCACCGATGCCGGGGCGCGTACCGCTGCACAGGGGTGCTGCCGTAGCGGCCCCTTGCCGACACTCCAAGGATAAACCGGCGCCATGGAGCCGGGGGAGGGATCAGCTGCGCCGAAGGCGACAGTGGCCCTCCCAGGGACGGACGTGAACCCAGCTGGGCGCGCCCCTGCGAGGCTAGCGGTGCACTGTTCCTTAGCAACGGGGGGTCCGGGGGCGGCCATGAGACATGCACCCTTTGGCCGCCCCCGGCACCCTTTGGGTACTTTCCAGTGATGGAAAGTACCTCGTCCGCCCGCAGGCGGACGAAACCTCCCACAAGAAATAGATTTCTTGCGCAAGGCAAGGGAAAGGGCCTATCATACTTTTCCCGTATCATAAAGGGTTTCGCCTCAGCGGAGGCGACCAAAGGGCTTTCCGGTCGCCCTTTGGAAACCTTCGGGCCCCCTGCTGCGCACGGGACTTGCCACAAGAAATAGATTTCTTGCGCAAGGGAAAGAGCCTTCCATATTTTTTCTGCATCACAGAAGGTTTCGCCTCAGCGGAGGCGACCAGGGGGCTTTCCGGTCGCCCCCTGGACCCCTTTCGGGGGCCTGTATTCCTTGCAGGTGGGCGAAACCTGCCACCAAACAGCAGTCTCTTTGTGGCAGGCAAGGAAAATGCCTTTCCTGCTTTTTCCTGCATGTACAAAACCGTTCTTAAAATACAACAAAAAGAGCCCGGTGCGATTGACCGCACCGGGCTTTTCCCCTGCCATGGCACAACAGCGCTTACGCGGCCATGCAGGCAAAGCGAATGATAAAGATAATGGACAGCACAGCCGTCAGGGGGCTGATTTCCTTCACCTTGCCGGTGCACAGCTTCAGCAGGGTGTAGGAGATCAGACCAAAGGCAATGCCCGTGGCGATGGAGTACGCAAAGGGCATCATCACAATGGTCAGGAAGGCGGGGATGGCCTCGGTCATGTCGTCCAGCTCCAGGGACTTGATGGAGGAGAGCATCATCACGCCCACAATGATGAAGGCAGGCGCCGTGGCCGCGGAGGGCACAATGCCCACCAGGGGCGCCAGGAACAGCGCTACCAGGAACAGCACCGCCGTTACCAGAGAAGCCATGCCGGTGCGGCCACCCTCGCTGATGCCCGTGGAGGATTCCACGTAGGTGGTTACCGTGGAGGTGCCCATGAGCGCGCCCACGGCCGTGCCGATGGCGTCGCACATCATGGCCTCACGCATGCGGGGCATGTTGCCATCCTTGTCAATCATGCCCGCCTTGTTGGCGGTGCCCACCAGGGTGCCGATGGTGTCAAACATATCCACCAGGGAGAAGCTCAATACAATCATGATAATGGAGAAAATGCCGCCCAGCAGCCCGTTGCTGGTGTCCACCAGACCGGAGAAGTCCAGCTTGAACAGGCCGTAGTTCACCCAGCTGCCAAAGTCCGGCAGGCTCCAGTTGAAGTTGCTCACATTGGTCACGCCCATGGGGATGCCAATGATGGTGCTCAGGATGATGGAGATCAGGATGGCGCCCTTGACCTTCAGCTTCATCAGTACGCCGGTGATGACCAGGCCGATGAGGCACAGCAGCGCCCCGGCGGTGTCGGCGTTCCATACATTGAAGGAGTGCAGCGCCACGGTGGTGGAATCGCTGCCCTGGATCACCTTGGCGTTCAGCAGGCCGATGAGGGTGATGAACAGGCCGATACCGGCGCTGATAGCAATACGCACATTCTTGGGAATGGCGTGATAAATCGCTTCACGCAGACCGAAAGCGGTAATGACAATGAACAGCAGGCCGGAGATGAACACAATGGCCAGCGCCTGGTTAAAGGAGTAGCCGCTGCCCAGCATTACCGTGTAGGCGAAGAAAGCGTTCAGACCCATGCCGGATGCCTGGGCGAAGGGCAGCTTGGCATACACCGCCATGAGCAGCGTGCCCACAAAGGCGCTTAAGCAGGTGGCCACAAACACGCTGCTGGCAATGGCAGTGGCCATTTCCGTTTGGCCGGTAATCACGTAGAACTGGTTGAGGATGGTGGGGTTCACAAAGATGATGTAGGCCATGGCGAAGAAGGTCGTCAAACCAGCCATGATTTCCACCTTCATGGACGACCCGGCGGCGGTCACGCCAAAGAACTTGTCCAGACCGCTCACTTTCTTCTGCTGTGTCACGGGAAACTCCTCCAATACATTTTTACCGCTTTACCGCGGCGAAAAGAATAAAAAGAGTATACTACAATTTTTGTAAATTTCCAGACCTTTTATAAAAAATAAAAAATTTTGTTCGGGAATTGTAAGGAAACCGTCAGCGGCCAGCGGGCTGCAAAAAAACGACCGGATACTCCTGGGGAGCACCCGGTCGAAAATGATGCCTTTTGTTGAAAAATCAAGAAGGGAAGAAGATTATCCCACCAGGGCGAGCGCCACCTGGGCTACCGCCACCGCCGCGCAGGCGAATACCGCCACCGTCAGCAGGCTCTTTTCCTTCCAGGCCAGCACCACCGCCACCACCAGCCCCGCCAGGGCCGTCCATAGGCTGCCCGTGGCATAGAAAATGTCCGGCACGGTCATGGCTCCCAGCACCGCGTAGGGCACATAGTACAGGAAGGAGCGCAGGAACGGGCTGCGAATCTCCCGGCGGAATACCGTCAGCGGCAGCATGCGAATCAGGTAGGTCACTCCGGCCATGACCAGCAGGTACGGGTAAAAGGCCTCCGCGCTCATGGGGCATGCGCCTCCTTTACCGGATGCAGCAGCGCGCCCACCGCCGAGGCAATCACCGCGCACAGAATCACCGCGAAGCCGCTGGAAATGCCGCTGAACAGCGGCACATACCGCAGGCACAGGCTCAGGGCCACCGCCAGCAGCACCACCAGGCGCACGGGCTTTTCCCGCTTGGCCGGGGGCAGAATGATGGCCAGGAACATGCCGTAAATGGCAATGCCCAGGGCGCTGCGGAAAAATTCCGGCAGCAGCGTCCCCGCCACCGCCCCCAGCAGCGTCCCCACCGTCCAGCCGAAGTACGGCGTCAGGATCAGCCCGAACAGATAGTTCCGCCCCACCTTCTCCGGTTGGCTGGAGGCCACGGCGAAGATCTCGTCGGTATTGGCAAAGCTGAACAGCAGCCGAGAGAGGGTGTTCATGGTGCCGTCCAGGCGCTGGCCCAGGCTCAGGCTCATGAGCGCGTAGCGCAGGTTGATGACCAGCTGGGTCAGCGCCATCTCAATCAGGGACGCGCCCCCGGTCATCAGCGGCAGGCCCGCAAACTGCCCGGCGCTGGTGAGGTTGGTGGCGGAGATCAGCAGCGCCTGCAGGGGCGTCATGCCGTCCCCCACAGCCTTCATGCCAAAGGTAAAGGATACGGACAGGTATCCCAGCGCGATGGGAATCCCGTGCCGTATCCCGCGTAAAAAGGCGTTGTTCACTGTGTGCACTCCCTTGCGCCACCCGGCGCCTTTGGTGGATGCGCGGCCTGTTATTCCTTTTGCCACAGGTCGTATTGCTTGTCGCTTTGCAGGGCGTGGAGGAAGCGGTCCGGCGCGTCGGGGTAGCGCTTGCGCAGGGCCTGCATGAGCTCCTTCATTTCCTGGCGCTTGGTTTCGCCGTTGGCGGGGCAGGGGCTTTTCACCACGGGCAGGTTCAATTCCTGCACCATGTGCCGGACGTGGTACTCGGGCAGATAGCACAGGGGACGGATGGCCGTGATGCCCGTGCGGCTCAGGTACGTCTTGGGGTGGAAGGTGTGGAACCGCCCCTCGTAAAACAGGCTCATGAGCAGAGTCTCGATGGCGTCGTCCCGGTGATGGCCCAGGGCCAGCTTGTTGCAGCCGTATTCCCGGCACATGTCATTGAGCGCGCCCCGGCGCATCTTGGCGCACAGGGCGCAGGGATTTTTCTCTTTGCGTTTGTTGAAAATAATATCGCCGATTTCCGTCTGCTTTACCACATAGGGGATGTCCAGCTCCTGGCACAGGCAGTGGATACCGCTCAGGTCAAAGGGCTCCAGCCCCATGGAAATGGTGAAGGCCATGAGGGTGAAGTCCTTGTGGCTGAACTTGCGGTACAGGCTCAGGGCGTGGAGGAGCAGCAGGGAATCCTTGCCCCCGGAAACGCCCACCGCCACCCGGTCCCCGGGCTCGATGAGGTGGAAATCGGTGTCCGCCTTGCGCAGGCAGCCCAGCGTCGTTTTCACAGCGGCCTCCGTTTTCGCATTGGTAGCAGCGGCCTTACAGGGGCCGGATCAGGATCAGGGGAGTCAGCTCGTCCCCCTGGCCGGAGGGGTTGTCCCGCATGGCGTCCTGGATCTCCTCGTCGGTGAGGGGGAAGTCGTCGCACTTGCCCAGCTGGTTCTGCTCAATGTCGTTGGCGTCCATGAGCACCACGGGGATGCCGGTTTCCTTCTCCAGGGCGTTGCACAGCTCCACGGGGTTGGGCGGGTTAATCAGGGCCATCTGCTTGTATACGTCAAAGCTGGAGCGGAAGTAGAACCCGTCAATGCCGCCCACGCCCTGGCCGCACACCTTGTAGAACACCCCATGCACCCCAAAGGGCTTGGTCACCGCGGAGAGAAACGCCGCCAGCAGCACCCGCGGCAGCCCGCACATGTCGATGACCAGCTGCAGTTTGTAGGGCTCGTGCATGCCCACGCC
>USCR01000073.1 GCA_900553295.1 uncultured Eubacteriales bacterium
GGGGGAGGTCGGAATCCCCCCTGCCCCCCTGGCCGGCGGAGCCACGCTCCAAAAGAAAAATCATCTCGCAAAACCCGGCAACCAATTTCCCCTTGCTGGTGAAGGCCCTCCAAAAATTCACAGGGCCTTTCCTCACGGAAAGGCCCCCCGTAGCTTTCATCCCTTATCCTTTTCTCTTTTCCTCCCGCCGCGCCTTCTTCCAGGCTTTGATCTCCTCCAGCCGCTGCTTGTACCGCGCTTCCAGCCCCTGCTCCGTGGGGCGGTAATAAACCCGGTCCACCAAATCATCGGGGAGACACTGCATGTCCGTGAGCTTCTCCTGGGTGTTGTGGGCGTACTGATACCCCTCCCCGTAATGCAGCTGCTGCATCAGCCGGGTAGGCGCGTTGCGGATCACCAGGGGCACGGGCTCGGCCAGACGGGTGAGGGCGTCCTTCTTGGCGGTCTCATAGGCCATGTACAGGGCGTTGGACTTGGGCGCCATGGCCATGTACACCACCGCGTGGGTCAGGTGTACGCTGCACTCGGGCATGCCCAGAAAGTGGCAGGCCTGATAGGCCGCCACGGCCACTTCCAGGGCCTTTGAATCCGCCAGGCCCACATCCTCGCTGGCGAAGCGCACCACCCGCCGGGCCACGTAGAGGGGGTCCTCCCCGGCTTCCAGCATCCGGGCCAGCCAGTATACCGCCGCGTCGGGGTCGGAATTGCGCATGGACTTGTGCAGGGCGGAAATCAGGTTGTAGTGCTCCTCGCCGCCCTTGTCGTAGAGCAGGGATTTCTTGGAGATGCACTGGGCCAGGGTGTCCTTGGTCACCCGGACGGCGTCGCCCTCGGTCTCCCCGTTGAGCACCGCCATTTCCAGGGTGGACAGGGCGCTGCGGGCGTCCCCGTTGGCAAAGACGGCAATGGCCTTCAGGGCCTCCGGGGTAATGTCCACCTGCTCCTTGCCAAATCCCCGCGGGTCCGTCAGCGCCCGGCGCAGAAGCCCCGTGAGCTCCTCCACGCTCAGGGCCTGGAGCACGAACACCTTGCACCGGGAGAGAAGCGCCCCGTTCACCTCAAAGGAGGGGTTCTCCGTGGTGGCCCCGATAAGGATAATGCTCCCCTTTTCCACAAAGGGCAGGAAGGCGTCCTGCTGGGCCTTGTTGAAGCGGTGGATTTCATCCACAAAGACAATGGTGCGCTCCCCGAAGCGGCGGTTTTCCTCCGCCTTGAGCATCACCTGCCGGATCTCCTTGATGCCGCTGGTCACCGCGGAAAAGTCGATGAAGGCGGCCTTGGTGCGCTGGGCGATGATCCGCGCCAGGGTGGTCTTGCCCACCCCCGGCGGGCCCCAGAAAATCATGGAGGACACGCAGTCCCCCTCAATGAGCCTGCGGAGCACCTTCCCCGGGCCCAGCAGATGGGTCTGCCCGGCGAATTCCTCCAGGGTGCGGGGGCGCATGCGCGCCGCCAGGGGCTGCGCCGCGTCGTTGGTGAAAAAGCTCTGCTGTTCCATGGCGCATCCTCCTTTGCCGCCGCTCAGGCCATGGTCAGCTCCACCGGGCAATGGTCGGAGCCGAAGATTTCCGGGTGAATGGCCGCGCCCCGCAGCCGGCCTTCCAGGGCCTGGGACACAATCCAGTAGTCAATGCGCCAGCCCGCGTTCTTCTCCCGGGCGTGGAACATGTACGACCACCAGCTGTACGCCCCGGTCTGCTCCGGGTAAAAATAGCGGAAGGTGTCAATGAACCCCGCGTCCAGCAGGGCGGTCATCTTGTCCCGCTCCTCCCGGGTGAAGCCCGCGTTCTGCTGGTTGCTCTTGGGGTTTTTCAGGTCGATTTCCTCATGCGCCACGTTCAGGTCCCCGCAGAAAACCACGGGCTTGTCCTTTTCCAGGCCCTTCAGGTAGGCCAGGAAGGCGTCCTCCCAGGCCATGCGGTAAGGGAGGCGGGTCAGCTCCCGCTGGGCGTTGGGGGTGTAGACCGTCAGCAGGTAAAAATCCCCCATGTCCAGGGTAATCATCCGCCCCTCACGGTCGTGCTCCTCCACCCCCATGCCGTAGCGCACGGACAGGGCGGGCTGCCGGGTAAAGATGGCCGTGCCCGAGTAGCCCTTCTTCTCCGCGTAGTTCCAGTACTGGTGATAGCCGGGGAGGTCCAGCGTCACCTGGCCGGGCTGCACCTTGGTCTCCTGCAGGCAGAATACCTCCGCGTCCAGGGCGCGGAAGCTCTCCAGAAAGCCCTTGTCGAGGGCCGCCCGCAGGCCATTGACGTTCCAGGAAATCAGCTTCATGCCTTGCCCTCCATCATGTCCAGGATGCGCTGGGCCTTGGCCTCCAGCTCTCCGGCGGTGATGCGCCCGGTGAGGCAGCCCACGTGCTGCACGCATACTCCGCCCATGATGTTGCCCAGGGCCACGCACCGGGTCAGGGGCGCGTCATGGTACAGCCCGTACATCAGCCCCGCGATGAAGGCGTCCCCCGCGCCGGTGGTGTCCACCACCGGGCCCTCCAGGGGCAGGGTGGGCACCTGTGTTATTTGGCCTTCCTCCATGACCAGGCAGCCCCGGTCGCCCACCTTCACCAGGGGCGCGCGCAGATAGGGGGCCAGGGCCTCGAGGGCCTTTTCCGGGGTGGGCTGGCCGGTGATCTTCTGCGCCTCCTGATGGTTGGGGGTGTAGTAGTCCGCCAGGGCCAGGTAATCCCCGTAGCGGCTCAGGGAGAGGTCGTCCCGCCAGCTCTCGTCCAGCACCAGGATGACCCCGGGGTTCTCCCTTTTCAGCTGCTTGTACACGTCCATGAGCTCCAGCCCCATGCGCAGGATCTTCGCCCCGCGGAATTGCTCCAGCAGGGCTTGCTTCATCTCGTCCGTGTACACAATGTCCTCGCACCGGGAGACGAAGCTGCGGTCCGTGGGCAGGATCAATACGCTGGTGACGGTGACCGGCTCCCCGCTGCCCTGGTAGATGTTGCGGTAGGCCGCGCCGCTCGCCCGCAGGTGGCCTTCGATAAAGGCGGAAATGTTCCCCTTGCCCAGGAAGGTGCTGAAGTCCACGGGCACCCCCAGGCGGGCCAGGTGAATCATGGTGGCGGGCAGGCCGCCCCCCAGCTGCATGTCAAAGCCTTGGGCGTAAAGCTCCTCCCCCTCCACGGGCAGGCGGGGCAGGCCGCTGAAAAGCAGGTCGCAGTTTAACAGTCCCACGCCGCTGGCGTAGGGCACGGAATGCTGGGTCATGGTGTGCATCCATCCTTCCTATGGCGGATATTATGTTAAGAAGTTTTTCTCTGCCCGGGAGAAAAATCCTTCCCCGGGACCCTCCCCCCATGGTATAATACAAGGGAGAGCGGCGGCAAAAAACGCCGCGGGAGGAACGGATGAGTTTTACACACCTGCATTTGCATACGGAATACAGCCTGCTGGACGGCGCCTGCCGCATCCCCAAATTGGTGGAGCGGCTCAAGGCCCTGGGCATGGACAGCTGCGCCGTCACCGATCACGGCGTGATGTACGGGGTTATCGACTTTTATTCGGCCATGAAGGACGCGGGGATGCACCCGGTCATCGGCTGCGAGGCCTATGTCTGCCGGGACCGCAGGGACAAAAGCTATGTGAGCCGGGAGTACAGCCACCTGATTTTGCTGTGCGAAAACAACACCGGCTACCAGAACCTCATGTACCTGTGCTCCCAGGGCTTCCTCACGGGCTATTATTACAAGCCGCGCATGGATTACCAGCTGATCCGGGAGCACAGCCAGGGGCTGATCTGCCTCTCCGCCTGCCTGTCCGGGGACCTGCCCAAGCTGCTCCTGCAGGACCGGCACGAGGACGCCGTGGCCTATGTGCGGGAGATGCAGGACATCTTCGGCAAGGAGAATTTCTTCATCGAGATCATGGACCACGGCATCCGGGAGGAGCGTATCGTGCTGCCCCGGCTGGTGGCCCTGGCCCGGGAGCTGGACGTGCCCCTGGTGGCCACCAACGACTGCCACTATCTGGAGGAAAAGGACGCCGACGCCCAGGAAGTGCTCATGTGCATCCAAACGGGCAAAACCCTCGAGGATACCAGCCGCATGCGCATGGAGACCCGCCAGCTCTACGTCAAGAGCGAGGCGGAGATGCGCGCCCTCTTCGCCGCCTACCCCGACGCCGTGGACAACGCCGGGAAAATCGCCCAGCGCTGCCAGGTGGAGTTTGAGTTCGGGGTCACCCGCCTGCCCAGCTATCCCGTGCCCACGGAGGAAACCCCCGCCCAGATGCTGGAGCGGTTGTGCCGGGAGGGCATGGCCCGCCTCTACCCCGACGCCGGGGAGGAGGACGAGCCCTACCGCCGCCTGCGCTATGAGCTGGACACCATCGGCCACATGGGCTATGTGGACTACTTCCTCATCGTGTGGGACTTCATCCACTACGCCAAGAGCCAGGGCATCATGGTGGGGCCGGGGCGGGGGAGCGGCGCCGGCTCCATCGTGGCCTATTCCCTGGGCATCACCATGCTGGACCCCCTGAAGTACAACCTGCTCTTTGAGCGCTTTCTGAATCCCGAGCGGGTCACCATGCCCGATATCGACGTGGACTTCTGCTACGAGCGCCGGCAGGAGGTCATCGACTACGTGGCCCGCAAGTATGGGGAGGACCACGTGAGCCAGATCATCACCTTCGGCACCATGGCGGCCAAGGGCGTCATCCGGGACGTGGGCCGGGTGCTGGGCATGAGCTACCAGGAGACGGACGCCGTGGCCAAGGCCGTGCCCTTCGACCTGGGCATGACCCTGGAAAAGGCCCTGCATCTCTCCCCCCTCCTGCACCAGATGTACACCGACCGGGAGGACGTGAAAAAGCTCATCGACACCGCCCTCACCCTGGAGGGCATGCCCCGGCACGCCTCCACCCACGCCGCGGGGGTGCTCATCACCGGCAAACCGGTGATTGAATACGTCCCCCTGCAGCGCAACGACGAGGTGATCACCACCCAGTACCCCATGGGCACCATTGAGCGGCTGGGCCTGCTGAAAATGGACTTCCTGGGCCTGCGCACCCTTACGGTGATCCGGGATACCTTGGAGATGATGCGCCAGCTGGGCGTGGACATGCAGCCCGAGGACATCCCCATGGACGACCCCGAGGTGTACAAAATGATCTCCGACGGGGACACCGACGGCGTGTTCCAGCTGGAAGGCAGTGGCATGCGCACCTTCCTCACCGCCATGCGCCCGGAGAACTTCGAGGACATCATCGCCGCCATTTCCCTCTACCGCCCCGGGCCCATGGAGTCCATCCCCCGCTATATCCAGGGCAAGCAGAACCCGCAAAGCGTCCACTACGAAACCCCGCTTTTGAAGCCCATCCTGGACGTGACCTACGGCTGCATGGTCTATCAGGAGCAGGTGATGCAGATCGTGCGGGACCTGGCCGGGTACAGCTATGGCCGCAGCGACCTGGTGCGCCGGGCCATGGCCAAGAAAAAGCACAAGATCATGGAGCAGGAGCGGGAGTACTTCGTCCACGGCATGGTGGACGGGGACGGCCAGGTGGTCATCCCCGGCTGCGTGCGCAACGGCGTCAGCGAGGATGTGGCCAACCAGATTTACGACGAGATGATCTCCTTCGCCTCCTACGCCTTCAATAAATCCCACGCCGCGGCCTACAGCGTGGTGGCTATGCAGACCGGCTGGCTCAAGCGCTACTACCCCGAGCCCTTCATGGCCGCCATTATGAACAGCGTCTTTGGCAACTCCGCCAAGATTGCCGCCTATATCCAGTACTGCCGGGGACGGAACATCCCCATCCTGCCCCCCAGCGTGAACGCCTCCCAGTGGAAGTTCACCGTGGAGCGCCTGCCCGACGGCCGCCTGGGCATCCTCTTTGGCCTGGGGGCGGTGAAGAACGTGGGCGCGGGGGCGGTGGACGCCATTGTGGCCCAGCGGCAGAAGGCCCCCTTCAAGGACATCTTTGATTTCTGCCGCCGCATTGACACCGAGGCGGTGAACAAGCGCGTGGTGGAAAGCCTCATCAAGGCAGGGGCCTTTGACTTCCCCGGCGCCCGCCGCAGCCAGATGATGGCCGTGTACGATACGGAGCTGGACGCCGCCATCTCCCAGCGCAAGAGCAACGTGGCCGGGCAGCTGAGCCTGTTCGACCTGGGCGCGGACATGGGTATGGCGCCCCAACCCCCCCGCATGCCCCCCCTGCCGGAGCATCCCCCCCGGGCGCTGCTGGCCATGGAGAAGGAGGTCACGGGCATCTACATCACCGGCCACCCCCTGGACGAGCACCGGGCCCTGCTGGAAAAGATGACCTTCTCCACCGCGGACCTCAGCGAGCTGGAGGACCGCCCCGACCACGGCATGTCCCTGGACGGGCAGCTGGTGGAGATGGGCGGCATCCTCACGGAGGTGAAGGGCAAGGCCACCAAGAAGGGCGCCTACATGGGCTTCATCACCCTGGAAGATCTCAGCGGGCAGATTGAGTGCCTGGTGTTCCCCAAGGTATTCGAGCGCTACCAGGGCACCATCGCCGCGGACGACCTGGTGGTGCTGGAGGGCCGGTTGTCCATCCGGGAGGAGGAGGCCCCCAAGCTGCTGGTGAAAACCATCACCCCCCTGGAGGAGTGGCCCCCCGGCGGCCTGGAGCGCCAGCGCCCCGCCCCCCAGGGCCGCCGCTCCGCCGTGCCCCACAAGGCCCCCGCCCCCAAGACCGACGCCCAGTGGGCCCAGGAGGCCCCGGCCAAGCTGTTCCTCCGCCTGCCCCGCAACCTGCTGGAGGACGCCACCGCCCGGCTGGCCCTGCACCCCGGCTCGGTGCCCGTATACCTGCACATCCCCGCGGAAAAGCTCACCCTGCTTTCGCCCCGCACCTCCTGGTGCGACGGCTCCTCCGCCTGCCTGGACCGCCTGCGGGAGCTGCTGGGCGCGGACAACGTGAAGCTCACGGAGAAATAATGCGCGTGTCTCAGGCTGCTGAAAAAGCATGTTTTTAACACGAAACACGGAAGAAAAAAGGATCGGTTTCTCAGCTTGCAAACATACCGGCAAGGATGGGGGCCGAAGGTTTCCAAAGGGCGAGCGGAAAGCCCTTTGGTCGCGCCCGCAGGCGCGAAACCCTTTGCGCTTGCGGGCATCAATGGCGCTAAAATGATAGCGTAAATACCTTGCCAACGGTTGGATAATTTTTCGCCATGGGGCGTAACCAATACATTTCCATGAAAGAGGTGGCATTACATGACAAAGCGACTGTTGACCCTTTTGATGGCGTTGCTGCTGCTGGCGGGATGCGTTCCCGCCCAGGCGGAGGAAGCGGCCGGCCCGGTGGTAACCCTGCTGGACGGCGCCGGTCAGGCGGTGGGGCAAGGGGTGCTCCTGGAGGCCGGGCAGGAAGTGCTGGTGTCCGCCTCCCTGGCGGAAACCGCTGGCCTGCAGGTACAGGCCGGTGAAGCGACCATCCCGGTGTCGGGGGTGGAAGCCAGCGGGGAGCTGGCCGCCGTGCTGCGCCTGGAGGCGCAAACCCGGAACCCCCTGCCCCTGGCGGCGGAGGACCCCGCGGTATTCTCCCGGGTGGAGGCGGTTTCCGCCCAGGGCGAGACGTCGGCCTGCACGGTGCTCACCCAGGTGAGCCTGGCGGACGGCTGGGGCTTCACCTTCCGGGATGAAGCCGATACGGCGCAGCCGGGCGGCGCCCTGATCAACGACGCGGGCGAACTGGCCGGGCTGGTGCTGGGCGCCTGGGCGGATATGCCCAATGCCAAGGTAGCCCTGGGCGCCGAGGCCATCGCCGCCCTGCAGGGCAATGCCCAAGCCAATGTCCTGAACCCCCTCCCCGAGAAGGAAGCGCCCGCCGCTCCCGAGAACAAGCAGGAGGAGCCCACTGCTTCCAAGCCCAAAAAGGAAGAGCCCCTTTCCGCCAGCGGTACGGTGTTCCTGCAGAACATCTCCCTGACCATGCGCGGCGCGGATGAGCTGGAAGTGGACTGGGCCGGCAGCGAGGTTGCCGACCTGCGCGACGACAGCGTTTTTGCGGTTTACTACGGTGGCATGGACAGCCCCTACACCTGGTGGGAGGAAGCAAGCGGGGAGGAGACTTCCCTGATTGTGAACGTGATCCCGGGGCAGACCTACGCGGTATGGGTACAGCACGGCCACGGAGAAGTGGACACCACGCTGAACATGAGCGATGAGGAAATTATCGCCTGCGTGGCATGCATGGATGTTCCCGAGGCCAAAGTATTCAACAAGTACGGCTATCAGCAGGATGAGATTTATTTCTGCCTGACCACGGAGGACGGAAATAATGCGATGCCTGCCGCGTTCACCTTCACCTCGGAGGAGCTTTCCACCCGGGGGCAGGAACTGCGGCTGAACGTAACCTCCACCTACCGCGTAAAGCGGGACACCACCGCGAACATGGGCATTGCCATGATAACGCCTTCCGGCGAATGCTACGACTCCTGGGGAGAATTCCTTTTTGAGGCCGACCTGGACGAGGATGTATGGTACCTTGCCCTGGGCCCCCTTCAGGATGACTACCTGCAATACAACACGACCTGGGAACCGGGGGTTTATACCGTAACGGTGTATTTTGACGGCGCACGGGTTACCCAAGCAATGTTTACAGTGGAATAACAGTTTCACAAAGCGCACGGCCACCGGGGGACAAATACGTCCTCACCGGTGGCCGCTTATTTTGCCCAAAGCTTCAGCGTGTCGAAAAGCGGAATTTCTGCCACCTTTTCGACACGCTGTACAGAGTAACGATGCTATTGTCTTACTGAAAAAACCTAAGCGCATTCTGTCCCATAACCAGTTCCCGTCCAGCGGCATCCACCACATCCGGCAGAAATGCCTCGTAGGCTGCGCGTTCCACATGGGGCAAGGCAAAGGGAGCGTCGCTGCCAAAGCACACCCGCTCCGGCCCCAATTTACGAATCGCTTCCATGACCGCCAGGTAGGAAACTGCGCTGCCGGTAAGCATCACATTGGGGCAGGCCTGCGCCACGCTGATGCTGGCCTGGCTAAGGTCGGGCTTGCCGGCACCCCCCATGTGTACCAGCATGATTCGCATACGTGGAAAGCGCTCAGCGACCTTCTGGGCCCGATAGGGGTGCGTAAAGTCATAGGCATCGGCGCCGATGTGGAAGGCAAGCCCTGCCCCCGCGTGTTCCACCTGTGCATACAGGGGCATGAGGGCTTCATCGTCAATGGGATAACTGTTTTGCGCGCCGTTAAACTTTACGGCATGCATGCCGTAATCTTCCAGGCAACGGCGGAGCATTTCCTCTGCGCGGCGAGCCCCGAAGTGAGGATCAACCCAGCCTGTGGGGGAAAATCGGTCAGGGTGGTTGCGCCACGCTTCATAAATGTATCGGTTGGCTTCCTCAATCTCGCGCATATAGGGCGGTTGAAGCCAGATGTTTGCCCGGTCAATACCTGCGCGATCCATGGCGCGCAGGGCTTCCTCCGCAGTCAAGCCGTTTTTCTCTGTAACAGACAGATGGACATCCGCATCGAAAACCATCTGAATCACTCCTTTTCCGAAAGGTTTATATGCTCCTTGGGCCCTTGCACCGCGATACCATTGATCTCCATGCACACATGTTCCCGGGCAAATGCCGTCACGATTACTTTGCGGGCGGGATAGGGGCTGGGCATCATGCGCGCATAAACTTCGTTCACCGCGTCGTAGTCTGCCATGGTGCGCAAATAAAGCTGAACATAGGTCAGGTCCTCCAGTCCCATGCCCTTCCAGGCCAATACCCGCTCCATCTGCCGCAAGGCAAACGCCGCCTGGGCAGGCGCGTCATCAGGAGCCACAACCTGGCCCTGATCCACGGGCGCTATTCCGCTGAGAAACACAAAGCCGTTGACGGCCACCGCTGTACTGAGCGGAAGCATCATATCCGTCTCCTCCAATACATTCATTACATTTTCAAACCGCTGAAGGACGCACCCTGTACAAATTGCTTTTGGAATACCGCGTAAACGATAAACAGCGGAATAATGGATATGATCGCCGCCGCTAGAATTTGTCCCTGATTCTGGGATTCCATTTGCAGAAAAGCGGTAATCCCAATGGGTACGGTCCGCAGCTCGGTTTTGTTAATCAACAGCAGCGGCCAGAACAAGTCCTTCCAAACGGTTTGGAAATTGAAAATAATCAACGTGATAATTCCGCTTTTGGCGTTGGGCATCACAATTCGGGTAACAATTCCCAGCTCGCCCAGGCCGTCGATCCGCGCGGCATCCACCAGGGAGAAAGGCATCATCTTATAAAAAGAGGTCATCATATACACGCCAAAGGCTGTGGACAGATAAGGGAGAATGAGCCCCGCATAGGAATCCACCAGCCCGAAGGTACGGCACATCTTGAACAGCGGAATAAAGGTAATTTGTGCAGGCATGATGAGCCCAATGAGAATAAGAACCTCCACCAGCTTGGATAGCTTGGATTTCAATACTACCAAGCTATAGGAGGCCAGGCAGGCCACCAGCACCACCGATACGGTGGATACACTGGAAACCAGCAGGCTGTTGAGCAGGTATCTCCCATAGGGAATGGTGTTCCATGCCTCCACGTAGTTATCCAGGGTAAAGTTTTGCGGCCACAGGGTGGGCGGCCAGCTGGTAATTTCCCGCAGTGGCTTGAAGGAGGATAGCAAAATCCACACAAACGGCCCGATGCAAACGCAGGTCCACAGGATCATTACCCCATATTGCAAGCCACGCTTGATGGTTTTTTTCAACAGACCCACTCCCTTCAGTTCACGCCTTCCGCACCGGAAAGCCTGCTGGAAATAATGCGCTGAACGCCTGTGAAGGCCAGCACAAGGGCCGTAAACACCATGGCGATGGCCGAGCCTTTGCCTGTCTTCCAGTTGGTAAACGCAACCTCGTAGAAATAGTACATGATGGTGGTCGTGGACCGTGCGGGACCTCCGCGGGTCATGATGTAGAATTGGTCAAAGCCCTTGAGCGAGCCGATAAAGGAGATCAGCACCACAAAGATCACCACCGGCATGATCTGGGGCAAAGTGATGTTGAAGAAAATGCGTACGGAATTGGCTCCGTCAATCTGGGCCGCTTCCTTCAGGTCCACGGGAACGTCCTGCAACGCAGCCAGGAAGAACACCGCATAATAGCCTGCGCCCTTCCAAACCGATGCCAGCGCAATGATGGGCATGGCCTGCTGGGGACTGGTCAAAAACTTTTGTTGGGGAATACCCAGCTGGGTCAATACCCAGTTAGCCACACCAAAATTCGGCTCCAAAATAAAGATGAACACAATGGAAACGATCACCCAGTCCACCAGCACGGGAATATAAAAAGCGGTGCGAAAAAAGGACGTTCCACGCAATTTTTGATTCAGTGCCACCGCCATGAGCATTCCGAACACCACCACGCCCACGCCGTCAATGACCAGGTACAGGGCGGTGTTTTTCAGGGAAGTTAAAAACAATCGATCCTTCATCACGTCCTGATAGTTTTTCAGCCCAACGAAATGCTCCTCCAGGGACATAAGGCTGGCATCCGTAAAGGACGTATAGGCGG
>USCR01000074.1 GCA_900553295.1 uncultured Eubacteriales bacterium
GGCGAAGGCCCGCCCACAGGCAGGCGCTCCGCCGGAGAAGAATTGATTGGTGAGGCTGCGGCTTATTCCGCGGGGGCTTCGGTCACCGCCACGATGCGGCCGTCGCCGTAAGGATTGGCGTAGGCTTCGCCCACGTTGCCTCCCAGGGTGCCGGTGATGTAGTTGATGAGCACCTGGTTGTCCAGCATGACTTCATCCTGCAGGATGGGGTCGTTCTGGAACATGGTGAAGCCGTCGCCGGCGTTCTTGAGCATGTAGTTGTGGCTGGCCAGGGTGTAGGTCTTTTCCAGATCCAGGTCCTCGCCGTTCACCTTCACGTTCTTGACACGGTATTCGCCGCTGACGCCGGTGAACAGGCCGTTCTCGTCCTGGGTGCAGGAGGACTCGATGTAGGTGTGGATCTCATAGGTCAGGCCGGATACCTGCAGGAAGCCGCCGTTCTCCTCGGGAACCACGCGGGCGCCCCACTCCAGGGCATCCAGGATCTGCTGGCCGGTGGCCTCCACCACGCACATGGCGTTGCCGAAGGGGTGCACCAGCAGGATGTCGTTCAGGGTGATGTCACCCGCGTCAATGGACACGCGCACGCCGCCGCCGTTCACAAAGGCGATGTCCGCGCCGGACTGATCACGGTAGGCATCGGCGCACAGGTCGCCCAGGTTGGTTTCCGCGTTGCGGATGATGCGCACATCGGTTTCCGGATCGTTGATGACCAGGTCCACCGCGCTCTTGGCCACCACTTCGCCCAGCTTTTCATCCAGGGCGGCCACGGCTTCGTTCACCGCGGTGGCTACGTCGTTCTCCAGGCCCAGCAGCTCGGGCAGCGCCACGTCGTTGTTCCACTGGTACAGTCCGGTGGACAGGGTGCCGTCCTGGGCGATGCGCAGGCAGCCGATGCCTTGCAGCTTGGTGCCGCAGGCAGCCAGGAGCACATCCTCGCCGTCCTTGTTCTTCACCGCTTCCTGCTCAATCAGGCTGTGGCTGTGACCGTCCAGCAGGGCGTCCATGCCCGTGGTGTTGGCGATCACGTCCGTGGACATCCAGGGCGCGCACTCGGCCTCGATGCCCAGGTGGCCCATGCCTACCACGTAGGTGGCGCCTTCTTCGCGGGCGGCGTCAATGGCGGACTGCACGGCGGCGTAGAGCTTTTCGCCGGTTTCATCCTGGCAGAAGCCGTAGACAAAGTTGCCCGCTTCGTCCTGGAAGTACTTGGGGGTGGAAGAGGTGATGGTCTTGGGGGTGGTGATGCCCACAAAGGCCACCTTCACGCCGTCAAATTCCTTGATGATGTAGGGATCGAAAACCAGCTCGTCGTTATGGGTGAAGTTGGCGCTGATGTAGGGGAACTCCGCCTTCTCCGCCAGCTCCAGGAAACGATCCATGCCGTAGTCAAACTCATGGTTGCCCATGGTGGCGATGTCGTATCCCACGGCGTTCATCAGCTGGATGTTGCTTTCGCCGGTGGTCATGGTGCCGATGGGCTCGCCCTGGATGGAGTCACCGTTGTCCACCAACAGCACATGGTTGCTCTTTGCCAGGGTGTCGCGCACCGCCGCCAGCCCCGCGTAGCCGAAGCCGCTGTTCACGCCGCAGTGCACGTCGCTGGTGAAGAGCACCACAATGTCCTGGGTCAGTCCCGTGGCGGTATCCTCCGCCAGGGCAAACCCGGTGAAGAGCATGGTCATGGCCAACAGGAGACCAAGTAGCTTTTTCATTGCAAACCTACCTCCATATTTCAACTTGTGAACCAAGGATCGTATTTATTATATCAGTTTTGCCCATATTTTCAAGGGAACATCAGGCGAATTTGCCTATTTTTGCGGCTTTCTTTACCATTTCATGATCTGCGCGGACGCCGGTGCGTTTTCGTTGACTTTGCCGGCGCATGTGTGCTATGCTGATGTCAAGTTTTGTAGGTAAAGGAGTTTCTGAAAGCCATGGTACAGCAACTAACCCGCGGCAGGGGTTCCCTGGCAAAGCTCCCGGCGGTACTGGAGAAATTGGGGGTACGCAAACCTCTGGCCGTCTGCTCCAACAGCCTGCGCCCGGCCCTGGCCAAGGCCTTGGGGGAGCATCCCCACGCGGTGTTCTCCGGCTTCCATGCCAACCCGGATTTCCGGGACTGCGCCGCCGGGCGGGAGCTGTACCTGGCCCAGGGCTGCGACGGCCTGGTCTCCCTGGGCGGCGGCAGCGCCATGGACACTGCCAAGGCCATCAAGGCGCTGCTCCTGGCCCCCGACGGCGGCGCCGTCCTCACCGGGCAATGGGAGGCCCGGCCCCTGGCGCACCTGGCCATTCCCGCTACCGCGGGCACGGGGAGCGAAGCCACGTCCATTGCCGTGATGTATGTGGAGGGCAAGAAGCACTCCCTGGACCATCCGGCGCTGCTTCCCGAGGCGGTGATCCTGGACCCGGACCTGCTGGCCAGCCTGCCGCTGTATCATAAAAAATCCTGCGCCCTGGACGCCCTGTGCCAGGGCATCGAGTCCTACTGGGCCCGTAAGGCCACCGAGGACAGCCAGGTGGACGCCTTTCTGGCCTTCACCGGGGTGCTGGATAACCTGCGCCCGTACCTTGCGGGCGACCCCGGCGCGGCGGCGGAGATGCAGTTTGCCGCCTACCGCAGCGGCTGCGCCATTGCGGTGAGCCGCACCACCGCGGCCCACGCCCTGTCCTACCGGCTCACCACCCGCTATGGGCTGGCCCACGGCCATGCCTGCATGCTCACCCTGCCCACGGTGTGGGAAGCCATGCTGGAGGATACGGACGTGCTCCCCGTGCTCATGGATCTGGCCCAGAAGATGCGCCTGGGCAGCGAGCTCATGGGACCGCGGCTTTTGCGGGGCATGCTCTATGACCTGGAGATGCCCTTCCCCCCTGCACCGGACGCGGACGCCCTGGAGGACCTGACACAGTCGGTGAATCTGCAACGCTTGTCCAACAATCCCCGCATTTTCACCCGGGAAGAGATTCGCGACATTTACCGGCGCTCCATGATGCCCCTGACGGGCCCCGAACGGCAGGCCTGCCTGGACATCTGGCGCTATTACGGGAGGTAACCCCATGACCCAGGGCGCGCGGGCTTTCATCCAGGCGGTGAATGACTTTCTCTTTATCGACGATGCTCCGGAACAGGCGGATATCCTGTTTGTGCCCGGCTCCCGCTGGCCGGGAAATGCCCTGCGGGCGGCGGAGCTGTATCGCCAGGGCTATGCGCCCCTGGTGCTGCCTTCCGGACGGTTTGCCAAGGCGGGCAACCGCTTCCTGGGCCCCGAGGAACCCTATCAGGCAGCCTACCCCGGCCCCTTTGAAACGGAATGGGCCTATCTGCGCCAGGTGCTGCTGGAGGGCGGCGTCCCCGACAGCGCCATTCTCCGGGAGGATCAGGCCACCTTCACCTGGGACAACGCTCGCAGGTCCCGCCAGGTCACCGACGCCGCGGGGCTGGACATCCGCAGGGCCATCCTGTGCTGCAAGGGCTGCCATGCCCGGCGGGCGCTGTTGTATTACCAGGCGGCCTTTCCCGGGACGCGGTTTCTGGTGTGCCCGGCCCGCTGCCCGGGGTTGAACCCCGAGGATTGGTTTCTCACGCCCCTGGGCCGGGAAACCGTGCTGGGGGAGGTGCAGCGCCTGGGCGGGCAAATCGGGGAAGTGTTTGCCGGCATGCTGGAAGAAAATGCGACCTGAGAAGCGGAGCAGTAACACATGCGCCGCTTTTTTTCTTTGCTGCCCATCTTTTCGGCGGCGGACCTTTGTGGTATACTAAGGGCTGCGTGCCCTTATGCGCGCAGGACCGCCTTAGGCGGCCGTCAAATGTTCAGGAGGAATCCATGGGAAATTTTGTGGATCATGTAAAAATTACGGCCAAGGCCGGAAACGGGGGAAACGGCAGCGTTTCCTTCCACCGGGAAAAATTTGTGCTCAATGGCGGACCCGACGGCGGGGATGGCGGCGTGGGCGGAGACGTGGTTCTCTTTGCCGACCCCAACATGCATACGCTGCTGGACTTCCGCTTTAAATCCAAGTATACCGCGGAGAACGGCGCGGACGGCTCCGGCGGCCGCTGTACCGGCAAGCGGGGGGAAAACCTGACCATCAAGGTGCCCGTGGGCACCGTGGTCCGGGACGAGGCCACCGGCGTGGTGGTGGCGGACATGTTCGAGCCCGGCTCCACCAAAACGTTGCTGCGGGGCGGCCGGGGCGGCTGGGGCAACAGCCACTTCGCCACCCCCACCCGGCAGGCCCCCAACTTTGCCAAGCCCGGGGTCAAGACCGAGATACATACCTTCCTGCTGGAGCTGAAAACCATTGCGGACGTGGGCCTGGTGGGCTACCCCAACGTGGGCAAGAGCACCATCCTCTCCGTGGTGACCTCCGCCAAGCCCAAGATTGGCAACTATCACTTTACCACCCTGACCCCCAACCTGGGCATTGTGCGCCGCTATGGCAAGGACTTTGTCCTGGCGGACATTCCCGGCCTGGTGGAAGGCGCGGCGGAGGGCGTGGGGCTGGGGCATGACTTCCTGCGCCATGTGGAGCGCACCCGGCTGCTGCTCCACGTGCTGGACATTTCCGGCAGCGAGGGCCGGGACCCCGTGGAGGATTACGAGCAGATCAACCGGGAGCTCACCGCTTACGGCGAGCTGAGCCAGCGCCCGCAGATCGTGGTGTGCAACAAGATGGACCTGCCCGAAGCCGCGGAGAACCTGGAGCGGCTCAAGGCGCACCTGGCGGGGAAGGACATCGCCATCTTCCCCGTGAGCGCCGCCACCCATCAGGGCTTTGAGGAACTGCTGGACGCCACGGTGAAGCTGCTGGATACCCTGCCCCCCCTGCATCCCTTCGCGGAGGAGGAGGTACCTCTGCCCACCCCGGCCATTGAGTCCTTCGCCGTGGTTAAGGATGACGATGGCGTATACGAGGTGGACGGCCCGGCCATGCAGCGGCTCATTGACAGCGTGAACTTTGAGGACGAGGAGAGCATGAATTGGTTCCACCGCACCCTGCGCCGCTGGGGCGTCATTGACGCCCTGCGCCAGGCCGGCGCCGGGGAAGGCGACACCGTCCGCATCGGCGATATGGAATTTGACTTTGTGGAATAACGCGAAAGAAAGGAAATTTATCCCATGACCAGCAAACAGCGCGCCATGCTTCGCTCCATGGCCAACACCATGGAAACCATTCTCTACGTGGGCAAGGAAGGCGTCACCCCCGGCACCGTGAAGGAAGCCTACGACGCCCTGGAAGCCCGGGAGCTCATCAAGGGCGCGGTGCAGCCCGGCGCTCCCGTCACCGCCAAGGAAGCCCTGGAGGAACTGTGCCGCCAGACCGGCGCGGAACCCGTGCAGCAAATCGGCCGCCGGTTCGTCCTCTACCGCCCCAGCCGGGAAAATCCCCGCATTGTGCTGGAATAATCCCATCGGAAAAACAAAAATCGCCCACCAGGCAAGTGCCGGGTGGGCGAAGATGTTTTCCTGCCTGCCGCCGCTTTACGCTTCCGGCTCCAGCAGGCCAAGGGTGCCATCCTTGCGCAGATAAATAACATTGGTGCGCTCGGTTTCAATATCCACAAAGACGAAGAAGCTGTGGCCCAGCAACTCCATCTGCAAAATCGCGTCCTCCAGGGACATGGGCCGCACGGGGAACTGCTTGCGGCGCACCACCTTGGGGGCGTCCTCCTCCACGGCTTCGCCTTCCTCGATATACTCGGGCTCGGCGGCCACGAAGGCATCTTCCCGCAGGCGCTTGCTCAGCTTGGTGCGGTGGCGGTGAATCTGGCGCTCCATCTTGGCCAGGGCCTCGTCAATGGCCATAAACAGGTTGTTGTCCGTGGAGGCCTCGGCGCGGAGAATCACGTTGTTGCCCATGGGCACGGTGATCTCCACGGTACGCATGCCGTTCTTTTCCTTGTGCATGCGGATCTGCATTTCCGTATCGGCGCGCAGGTAGCGGCTCATGCGCTCGGTTTTCTTTTCAATACGGGCGGTAATCCCGGGGGTAACGGTCATGTTTTTCGCAGTAATCGTTAACTTCATAGACGATGTTCTCCTTATGCAAAAAATTCAGCAACAGCGGGAAAACGCAAAACGCGGCCAACCTGGTTGCTTTTCTCAGGCTGCCGCGTTTCTCCTATGGGCCATGGAACCCACATCCTTTCTCAAGGATTTTGGCTTTCCAGCCGGGAAAGGCTCGCAACCCCTCCCGACGTATGATAAACATTCGACGTCCGGGGGCCGTTTCCTGCCGCTTTGTTTTATTCGAGAAAATTTCCAGCCGAATGCTACCCCTTTGCGGCCTGGGAGGTGTGCCAGGCCCCTTTACAAGGCGCCGCCAAACCGTTACAATAAAACACAGAAATTCCGCAAGCTATGCAAAGGAGACACGCTATGATGCACTTTGGCGCACTGGAAGCAGGCGGCACGAAAATGGTGCTCAGCCTGATGGATGAAAATGGCACCATGCTGGAGCGGGTGAGCATGCCCACCCTGACCCCTGCGGAAACCATGCCCGGCATGATCGACTTTTTCCGGGAGCGGCACATTGCCGCCCTGGGCATCGGCTGCTTTGGGCCCCTGGACCTCCGGCCGGATTCTCCCACCTATGGTTATATCACCTCCACCCCCAAGCTGCCCTGGCGGAACTACCCCATCGTGGGCGCCTTCCGGGAAGCCCTGGGCGTGCCTGTGAAGCTGGACACCGACGTGAACGGCGCGGCCATTGCCGAGCAGGCCCTGGGCGCGGCCAAGGGCCTGGGCAGCTGCGTATATGTCACCGTGGGCACGGGGATTGGCGGCGGCGTGGTACTGGACGGCAAGCCCGTGCACGGGCTGGTGCACCCGGAGTTTGGGCATCAGCTCATGGCCATTGTGCCCGGCGATCCCATGCCCGAAGGCGTATGCCCCTATCACAAGGGCTGCCTGGAAGGCCTGGCGGCCGGCCCGGCGATCCAGAAGCGCTGGGGCCGTCCGGCGGTGGAGCTGCCCCCGGAACATCCCGCCTGGGAGCTGGAGGCCACCTATCTGGCGCAGATGTGCGTCAACGCCATGCTCACCTTCTCCCCGGAAAAGATCATCCTGGGCGGCGGCGTGATGCAGCAGGCGCACCTGTTCCCCATGATCCGGCAGAAAACCGTGGAGCTGCTGGGCGGGTATGTGCAGCATCCGGTGGTGGAAAACGGCCTGGTGGACTACATCGTTGCCCCGGGCCTGGGGGTGAACAGCGGCGTTACCGGCGCGTATCTGCTAGCAAAGGCCGCCCTGGAGGAAGCATGCGCGTCTTGATTGTGGATGGACAGGGGGGCGGCATGGGCAAAGCGCTGGTAGAGCAGCTCAAGCAGCTTTGCCCCACCCAGCCGCTGCTGGCGGTGGGTACCAATGCCTTGGCCACCGCGGCCATGCTGCGCGCCGGGGCCGACCAGGGCGCCACGGGGGAGAATGCCGTGGTGGTGAACGCCGCCCGGGCGGACCTGATCCTGGGCCCCATGGGGATTGTGCTCTGCGATGCCCTGATGGGGGAGATCACCGAGCGCATGGCCTGCGCCATTGGCCGCAGCCCGGCCCATAAGGTGCTCATCCCCGTGTCCCGCTGCCAGGTGACGGTGGCAGGCTGTGAACGCCTGCCGGCCACGGAGGCGGTGGCGCTGGCGGCCCGGGAAGCCGCGCGGCGCATCCGGGAGGGACAGCATCAGGATGAGAAAACATGAGCTCATCCCCCTCATGATTCAAAACGCAGAAAACCCCTTCCGCAGGTGATGCAGGAAGGGCGCAGAAAATTTGCAGGAACACTGAGCAAAAGTCGGAGGAGGCACGTCCCCTCCGACTTTTTTATATGCTCCACCGGGGCCGCGGCCCCGCCAAGGTGCATTCCTATTTGGCGGTGAAGCGGCGCTTGCCACTTTACCGGCACGCTTTATGCATCTTCATCGGAGAAATATTGGGAAGGTGTCTTGCCGGTACCACGCCCATTGTGATCGACGGTAACCTGGACGATTGGAACACGTCCTCGCCCATCGTGATTGACCAGGAAGCGCAGGTCATCCGTGACGTGAGCTTCTGGCAGGGCGAAAATGACCTGAGCGCAACGGTCTACGTGATGTGGGACGAGGAAAACCTCTACCTGGCGGCGGATGTGACCGAGGACACCCTCTATGGCGCCATTGAAATGCTGCCCCTGGACGGCGAGGATAACTTCAAGGTGTACATCTCCACCGATCCCACCGCCGATCCTGCCCGCACGGCCTATGGCACCAATGACTTCCTCCTGTACCTGATTGTGGACAATTCCTATTGGGATACCGCCTTTGACCGCACCATGGTGGAAAAGGATCTGCTGGAGCGCTTCACTACCAAGGGCATGGACGGCGGCGAAGACGTGCTCACCGGCTATGAAAAGGCTTCTGTGCTCACCACCACCGGCTTCATCTATGAAGCGGTGATTCCCTGGAGTAACTTCTCCAATGCCAAGATCCCCGTATATACCCCCGCGGTGGGTGACACGGTGAACTTCAACTTTGCAATTACCGACATTTCCTATCCCTGTCCCGGTACGGAGTACATTCCCCAGATGGCATGGACCGGTACGCTGGACATCAATACCAATCCCAGCCTGTGGGGCCGCCTGACCTTTGCTGAGTAACGCATGGGCGGAGGGTGTCTGACCTGACCGGCGCATGGGCTCCCCCGACGGAGTCTGTATTGGATAGTTTGAGGAGAGCCTCCGCGGCGGGGCTCTCCTCTTTGCTTACTGAAAAGAGGGATATGATGAAAAAGGCCATGGGATTCCTTTTCCTGCTGATGCTGCTCTCCCTTGGCGCACTGGCGCAGGCGGATGAGATCCTCGTTGGATCGGAGGGCGCGCAGACCCTTACGGAGGCGGTGGCGCAGGCGCAACCGGGGGATGTGCTTCACCTTCCTGCAGGCGTCTATACCCAGGAGACGGAGCTGTATCCCATTGTAATCGACAAGCCCCTCACCCTGGTGGGCGCGGAAGGCGCCGTGCTGGAAAGCCCGCCGTTTACGCCGCTGCTGCGCATTGAGACCCCGGATGTCACGGTGGAGAATGTAGATTTTCGCCTGCTGCGCTGGGGCATTGTGGGTCTGGGAGATTGGCTCACGGTGAAGGACTGCACGTTCCTTCTCTATGACGATACCTACCGGGTCTCCTCCTGCGGCATTTGGCTGGCGGGGGCAAAGCACGCCAACCTGAGCGGCAACAGCTTCACGGGCTGCGGCGTGTGCCTGGCCGGTCCGCCCATCAGCGAAAGCAGCCAGGGAAAACCGGTGCTCACGGGACTGTTTGAAGTGGGGGAGGACACGGCGTTCTTCACGTCCCATACCATGGAGCAAAACCTGGTGAACGGCAAACCCCTATACTATCTGGTGGGTGTGGAGCATATGGCCGTGCCCGCGGATGCGGGGGAAATCATTGTGGTGGACGGCAGCGGAGTGACCATTAGCGGCGCGGATGTGTCCGACTGCAGCATGGGGCTAATAGTGGCATACTGCAATGATGTCACTGTGGAAGGGGTGCGGGCGGACCGCTGCGGTGTCTTCGGCACCTATTTTGCCTATGTGGACGGCGCGGTGATGCGAAACACCAGTGCCGACCAGACCAATCACGCCCTGGATTTCCGCGCTTGCCGGGAGCTGCTTTTGGAGCAATGCGCCGCCACGGACTGCGATCAGGGCATTTTCTTTTCCTACGTGGATAACAGCCGCATGGTGGACTGCCAGGTAACGGGGACCGGGCAAGGCTACTTCTTTGCCGCGGGCAATCATAATACGACGGTTACCCGGTGCGTGGCCTCCGACTGTGAGAACGGCATGAACGTGCAGAAGGAAAACGATATGCTGGTGATCAACTGCACCTTTACCGGCAACACCGTGTGTGCCTTGCGGCTGGATGTATCGCCTACCATTGCCGTGGACAATCGCTTTGAGGGGAACTGGGTGGATGTCATGGCCTATGGGGATGCCGAGGTAACCCTGGGGAATAATCAATTCCAGGGCAGCGGCTCCTGCGCGCTGTACCTGCGGGACATTCCCTACAGCCGCATTCTGGACAACCGATTCATCAATAGCCAGGGCAGCAGCATTCAGTGCCACGGGGATATGGGCGGTACGGTTCTGGAGGACAATTCCCTGGATAAGCCCATGGAAGTATCGTAAACGGGCCAACCCGCCCAATACCGCGCCCCGGCATATGCCCTGCAACAAAAAAATCCAGCCCTTGTAAAAGGCTGGATTTTTTGTGCTGATGGCGGGACTCGAACCCGACGCAAAATGCTTATAATACGTTGATTTTTAATGGGGTTTCTGATTTCGTGTCACATTTCGTGTCACATTGAACGAGGAGGTCATCTGCGGCTGAATTGACCAGGGAGCTTACTTCCTGGCGCTTGTCGGCCATGATGTGCTGATAGACGGATTTAATCATGCCGGGGGTTGACTGACCGAGGCGTTCCATGGCGTATTTATCGGGGATATTCATGGCCAGCATGATGGAGGCGTTGTAATGGCGCAGATCGTGAAAGCGGAACGACATGCCCAGGCGGTCACACAGACGGCTGAAATGATTGGTAATATAGTCCGGCGGGAAAGGAAGCACCCTTTGCGGGTCGGTGCGGTTGGCATACAAGCGGTCGATGAGGTTGGCGGAAACGCTGATGGTGCGGGTGCCTGCGTAGGACTTGGGGGATTTGAGAAGCCAGGAATTATCGTTGCTTTTTGCGTAGGCCTTGGAAATGTGGATGGTGCAGGCGTCGAGGTCGATATCGGAGAAGCAGAGAGCAGAAATTTCACCACGGCGTAGGCCATAACCAGCGGCAAGGAGAATGGCGCTTTCCAGGGGCGTTCCTTGGGCGGCAGTCAAAAGCCGGTGAACGTCCGATTTGCTGGGGATAGTGATCTCGTGCTTTATCTTGCGAGGAAGATCCACGCGAACGGCAAAATCCGGGTGGTAGACCTTGAGAACGGATGTCAGCAGGGCAAGGGCGTTGCGAACGGTTTTCGGGCTGCACCTTAGAGAGATGGCGTTTACCTGGCGCTGAACGATGGTGTTTGTAAGATCGCGCAGGCGAAGAGCATGCAAGTCCTGGAAATAGCAGCGGTTGATTTGACGGTAAGAGCGAATGGTGGAGGGAGACAGCACGGCGGAGCGGGCGTCAATGAAGGCATCCATGGCGCCACCGATGGTCATGTCCTGGGGCTTGTTCCGCTCTTTCTGGGTGTAGGCATACTGTGCCGCCAGGTATTCCGCTTCCTTGCGGGTGGGGGCGGTGAAAGACTTCCAGCGGCGTTTCCCTTCGGATTCCATTTCCACGCGGACGCGCCAGCTGCCAGAGGGCAATTTTGTTGCTTTGGTGGGCATGGGAACACCTCTTTGGGTACTTTTATAGGGTTAGGAGGGTCACAACGCTTGAGAGGTTCGTGGAATTTCAAAAATAATGCGCAGTTCAGTCTTGTCTCTTGTAGCGGGAAGCTAGAATCATATTATCTTGGCCAA
>USCR01000075.1 GCA_900553295.1 uncultured Eubacteriales bacterium
TTTTCTCTTCCATAAGGGAGAAACAATATTCTTTTTGAAACCACTTTTCACAATGCCCTTCCTCTGTTACAATGAAGCCCGAAAGTTGCAACGGTGAGGGGGATATCTGCATGGCATACGTGGCGCTGGTACCCTGTGAGAGCTATCAGGAAGAACAGGTCTATGGGGCCGTAAAGGAAGGCGTGGACCTGCTGGGCGGGATAGAGCACTTTTTTCATCCGGAGGAACGCATCCTGCTGAAACCCAATTTGCTGGGAAAGGCCGCGCCGGAAAAGGCTGTGACCACCCATCCGGCCGTTTTTGGCGCGGCGGCCCGACTGTTGCGCCAGGCGGGTATGGAGCACTTGACCTATGGGGACAGCCCTGGAAACCCGGCGGTGACACCTGCCCGGGCGGCGCAGACAGGGGGCCTTCAGGCCATGGCGGAGCGCTACGGTTTGACGGCCGCGGATTTTGACCATGGCGCCATGACTTCCTTTCCGGAGGGAAAACGCGCACACAGCTTTTACCTGTGCCATGGGGTGCGCCAGGCTGACGCGGTATTGAATTTGCCGAAGATGAAAACCCATGCCCTGGAAAGAATCACCGGTGCGGTGAAAAACCTTTACGGCTGCGTTTGCGGTGTGAACAAGGCGGCCGGGCATGCCAGCTATCCGGATCGCTATGCTTTTGCGGAAATGCTGGCGGACCTGAACCGCTGCGTGAAGCCGCGGCTGCATATCCTGGACGGCATTGTGGCCATGGAAGGCAACGGCCCTTCCTCGGGCACGCCCACGCCCATGAACGTGCTGCTTTTTTCCGATGATGCCGTGGCGCTGGACAGCGTTTTTGCGGCGCTGGTGCATGTACCGCCCGCGGCGGTGCCCACCTGCGTGGCCGGCGCGGCCGCGGGAGTGGGGGAAATGGACCTGGAGCAGATCAGGGTGCTGACGCCGGGAGGCGAAATCAGCGTCGCACAGGCGGTCGAAACCTATGGGCGCAGCGATTTTGACGTGGACCGTTCCGGGGAAACGCACGGGAGAATCGAGCGCCTTGCCCGGCTGCTCCCCCTGGTGCAAACGCGGCCGCAGGTGGACCGGAAACGATGCGTGGCCTGCGCTATCTGCCAGGAGGCGTGTCCCGTGCCTGGCAAAGCAGTAAAGGCCGGGCAGGGGAAGAAAGCACGCTATGATTATCACAAGTGCATCCGCTGCTATTGCTGTCAGGAAATGTGCCCCGCCAAGGCCGTCAGCGTCCACCGGGGGCTGGTCAATCGCCTGCTCAGCGGAAACTGAGCAAAATGCAGCTGCGCCCTCTTCCTGGCTATCCGGGAAGAGGGCGCAGCACATGGACAAAAAACGGAAGATAGGGGAGGGGCCGCGGTCCCTTTAGCGCTTGATGTCGTAATTCAGGCTCATGAGATTGCGGATGCCCTGCACATCGTCAGTGATATTGGCGTCGCCATGGATGGTGTGCTTCAGAACGCTGGAAGCCACGGCGAAGTTGAGCATATCCATGGGGCGGTAGTCGTGGAGCATGGCATAGATCAGGCCGCTGGCAAAGGCGTCGCCACCCCCCACGCGGTCCAGAATCGTGAAGGTGTATAGCTTGCTTTCAAAGGTATGCCCTTCATACCACATGAACGCCTTCAAACTGTTTTCACTGCCGGAGTGCACATAGCGCACATGCCGGGCGATGCAGCGGAGATTGGGGTAACGGCGGATAAAGGCCTGGAAAATTTCATCCTGCTGTTCATAGCTGGGCTGCATGGGCACGCCATCCTTGCAGTCGCCCTTGCTGTGGTCGTTTTCATCCCGCCACAGGTGATAGGGCTCAATGCCCAGAAGGATATTTACATAGGGCAGGCATTCCGTGCAAAAGTCCCGGGCTTCCTCCCAGCTCCACAGGGAAGAGCGGAAGTTCCCGTCAAAGCTCACGGTGAGGCCGTGATGCTGCGCGGCTTTGAGCAGATTCATGACCAGTTCCCGACAGCTGGGGCCAAGTGCAGGCGTGATGCCGCTTACATGCAGCCAGTCAAAATCCGCCAGCAGTGCATCCAGGTCCACCGTGGAGAAATCGTATTCCGCAAAGGCGGAATGCTTGCGGTCGTAGATAACCTTGCTGGCGCGGATGCCGTAACCATTTTCCAGGTAATAGGTGCCCAGGCGATGGGAGGGCGTTTCCTCAGGGGTGGAGAGGATCATGGGGGTGCAGTGCACATCGTTGGAGCGCAGCATGCGCACAGCGCTCTTGCCCAGGCTATTGTTGGGCACCACGGAGAAAAAAGTGCTATCTACCCCCAGGTTTGCCAGGGCCAGGGCGATATTCGCTTCGCTGCCCCCATAGCTGGCCTCAAAAGAAGTGGCCATGCGGATCTTTTCATAATTGGGGGGCGTAAGACGGAGCATGATCTCGCCCACGGTGATGAACTTCTTTCCGCCCATATTTTCATCCAGCAACGGGTTTCTGTGCAACATGATGACGCTCCTTTTCTGCCTATGCTCTTTTTCGCGGATGGGGGCGCATGTGCGCCTGAATGCATGCTCAGTATACCATGGATGTGCTACCGCGGCAAGGGCTTTGCCGGGAAAATCGTGTGGGGCAGGAGTTTGCAAAGGATTGTCGAACATCATAGAGCATGTGTTTTGACTGATCTTCCGTTGGAAGGAGGTTGCTGTGATGGAAAAAACCACCGTGGGAGAAGGCCGTTTTTCACTGATGATTCGTGGGGAAGCATTGCAGAAACAGGAACTGGCGGAGAAGCTCTCCCTGACAGCCACGGGCTTGATCCGCAAGGGGGAATTGCTTAGCCGCGTTCCCCGCATTGAAGCCACGGAGGACGTGTGGGTTTATGAGATTCCGCTTACGGACCCCGAGGGAGAAGATACGGCACTGAATGCGCTACTGGAGACATTGCTTGCCCGGCGGAACTTTTTGGAGGAGCTGACCCGGCGTTACCGGGTGGTACTCCGCCTTTACGTTCGCTCCAATCGGGCGCATATTACCTATCGCCTAATGCCGCAAACGCTGCAAAAACTCACGGAAATTGGCCTTCCGCTGGAACTTTCCAGCCTGAGCTGGGGCGAATTCGGCTTGTAAAAAACGGTACTTTTCCGCGAATCCGGTCCATGAATTATGACGGAATTGTAAAAAATAACACATAGCAGCTCCTGCCTTGTCGCATTCAAGGACGGAGCTTTTCTTTCAATCAGGCACGCAGAGGGTGCTCAGCTGAACGCTGGCCGGAGGGCGGTGGACAAGCGCAGCCGAAAGACATGCAGGAGAAAGAACCAGGGCACAGGACCAAGTGCTACGCCTTCACTTGCGGACGCGGAACGGAGGCGGGCGTTCCACCTTCGCGTGACAGCGGAAGCATCCATAAGGCTGTGTGTGGTGCTATTCAATATACTGCCAGTGATCGAATAAAATGAAATTGTATTTTCATGCAAACTGTGCACGCCGCCTCTCGGAGTGCCGCTGTGACAAATGTATCAACCTGGAAGAAGCATTGACTTGCCTGTGCTGAATTGTTATAATGGTTACGGTGCGCGGAAGCAAGGCTGATGCGGATGCGCAATTTCCGGCATTTTTTTGAGAATAGCCAAGCAAGGAGGAAAAGAAAAACATGAAGAAGACGCTGCGCGTACTGCTGGCGTTGGCGCTGGCTTTGTGCCTGACGCCTGCTGCCCTGGCGGAAACCGTCATCGACGGCCAGGCGGATCGGAATATCACGCTGCAAGAGGTAGGCCTCAATGAGGTGATAGACGGCGTGAGCCCCACCACCGGCTTGACCCTGAGCGAGCTGGACCAGCCGGAGGGTTTTGCGGGCTTGGCCATTACCGGCCGGTATATGCCCATGCTGGTGCAGATTGACAATACCGACGGCGGTGTGGGTGACCGTGCTCCCTGGGGCGCCACTTACGCGGACATCATCTATGAAACGCCTTTGCATCGCAACGGCTTTACCCGTCTTTCCTTCCTGTTCTCTGACCTGATCCCCGACAGCGTGGGCCCGGTGCGTTCCGCCCGCGTGGGCCACGTGGATCTGCGTGAGGAATGGGACGCCGGTTTCCTGTACTACGGCGGCCAGACCCGGAAGGGCTCCAACATTGAAGAACGCTTCCGTGAGTATGGTGCAAATGACAAGGGCGTGCTCTTCAGCGGCATTGTGGGCAACAACAAACCTTGGAAGCAGTACTACACCCGGGTGAGCGGGGTTGTCTCCCCCCACAATGTGGACGCCAATGTGGCGGCCATGAGCGAGCTGATTGATGCCAGCTTCACGCCCCCCAACCACGCTTTCCTGTTCACTGATGAGATGCCCACCACCGGTGAGGATGCCGAAATCATTACCATTGACTGGGGCGCGGTGATGTATAATTCCCGCTTTGTCTACGATGTGGACAGCAACCAGTATTTCCGTTACATGCTTCAGAAGGATGGCACGGAAGTGGCTTACGAGGACAAGTACACCCAGGAGCAGCTGGCGTTCTCCAACCTGATTGTGCAGCACACCACCGTTACCTGGAATGGCTCCTCCGATGCGCCTATAACTGTGCATATCGGCGAAGGCAATGCGGACATCTTCATGGGCGGCAAGTTTATTGCCGGCTATTGGAAGCGGCCGGATGCCACCTCCCGTACGGTATTCTACGATGCGGAAGGCAATGAGATCGCGCTGCAGCGCGGCAAGACCTTCATCAGCATTATCCCCGCGGAAACCACTGTTTCCTACGAATAAGAAAATCGTATCGAGCCGGAAACGCGCGGCCCCGCCACTGCTGTATGCAGCGGCGGGGCCGTTTTCGTGTGGGAAATTGTTACTCAACATCCTGTAAAGCGTCGTAGCCTTCCTCACCGGTACGAACCTTAATGACGTTTTCCACATCGTAGACGAAGATCTTGCCGTCGCCGATGTGACCGGTATACAGTACTTTCTTGGCCGTGTCAATCACCGTGCGCACGGGAATCTTGCAGACTACAATTTCCACTTCAATCTTGGGCAGCAGATTCATCTCCACCGCAACGCCGCGGTAGTATTCCGGGCGGCCTTTCTGCATGCCGCAGCCCAATACCTGCGTGACCGTCATGCCGGTAACGCCAATTTCCTCCATGGCGGTCTTGAGCACTTCAAAGCGGCTCTGCTTGGTCACAATGACTATCTTGGTCATCTTTACGTCAGAGGCAACGGGCTTGGAAGCAGTGCGGAGCTCCACGGGTACCGCCTTGTCGGGTTCCACAGGAGCGCTGGTGCTGGCAACCTCGCCAGAAGCGGCCACGGGCGCGGTGAACATCTGCTGCATGGGGGCAAAATCCGCATAGGCACTGGGCAAGCCGTGCTCCACGCTGTCCAGTCCGGCGATTTCCTCTTCGGCATCCACCCGCAGGCCCACGGTCGCCTTGATAATCAGGAAGGCTAACGTAATGGTAACGGCTGTCCACAGGGCAACAGAAACCACGCCCACGATCTGCAGGCCCATGAGCTCCAGCCCTCCGCCATAGAACAGACCCTGAATCTCCTGGCCTGCCGCGTTGACAATGCCATATCCCGGAGCGGTGTTGGTGGCAAAAAGGCCGACCGCCAACGTTCCCCAGATGCCGTTGACACAGTGTACAGCTACCGCGCCTACGGGGTCATCAATGTGGAGCTTATAGTCCAGCAGCCACACGCCGAAAACCACCAACAGGCCGGAAACCGCGCCGATCACGATGGAGCCGAAGCAGTCGGTCACGTCGCATCCGGCGGTAATGCCCACCAGACCGGCCAGCGAAGCATTCAGGCACATGGAAATATCTGGCTTGCCGTACTTGATCCAGGTAAAAATCATGCAAACCACCGTTGCCACCGAAGGCGCCACCGTGGTGGTGAGGAAAATCGAGCCCAGCTGCTCAATGGAGGTAGCGGCCGCGCCGTTGAAACCATACCAGCCCAGCCACAGGATGAATACGCCCAGGCAGCCCAGGGGCAGGTTGTGCCCGGGGAAAGCATTCACGCGGATGATCTTGCCTTTCCGGTCCGTGGTGAACTTGCCAATGCGCGGGCCCAGCATCTTGGCGCCGATCAGGGCGGAAATGCCGCCAACCATGTGGATGGCGCAGGAGCCGGCAAAGTCATGGAAGCCCAGCTGTGCCAGCCAGCCGCCGCCCCAGATCCAATGCGCCTCAATGGGGTAGATCAGCGCGGAAATGACTGCGGAATAGATGCAGTAGGAGAGGAACTTGGTACGCTCGGCCATGGCGCCGGACACGATGGTGGCGGCGGTGGCACAGAACACCAGATTGAACACGAAACTGGACCAATCGAAGTTCTCATACGCGGTGAAAATGTCCAGCCCCGGTTTCCCAATCAGGCCAATCAAGTCTTCTCCCAATAGCAGGGAAAAACCAATCAGGATAAATACGATGGTGCCGATGCAGAAGTCCATCAGGTTTTTCATCAGGATATTGCCGGCGTTCTTTGCCCGGGTGAACCCTGTTTCCACCATGGCAAATCCGGCCTGCATCCAGAATACCCATGCCGCGCCGATGAGGAACCATACGCCGAAAACCAGGCTGCTTGTGCTGTTCAAGACGCTTTCCAAGGTTAATTCCATCGTTGCATCCTCCATCCATCATTTGATTTGCGCTTTGCGGGAAAAACAAAAAGCGCGCAGGCTCCGCGGGGATACCGCGTGAGCCTGCACGCCATTGTGCAAAGGGGGGCGAAAGGGTTACACCCGGAAAAGCAGATCGCCGTAGGTGGGGAACGGCCAGAACTTTTCGTCTACCATGGTTTCCAACTCGTCGGCTACGGCACGAACCGCGTTCATGGCGGGGATTACCGTGTCGTGCTCGTAAGTGGCGGCGGCCAGGGCGTCCTCGGGCCGTTCAACGGCCATAACGCGCTTCAGCTCTTCAATGTTTTTGTGGAGCAGATCCACATCCGCGCAGAGCTTGGGCAGCAGTTCATCCTCGACCCCGGTGGGGAGAGACAGCTCCTTGAGGGATGCGGCATGCCGTGCCATATCTCCGGTGTAGCGCATCATGGCGGGGAGAATCTCCCGCTGTGCCATCACCAGAGCGGTTTCTGCCTCGATGTTCAGCACCTTCACGTACTCTTCCAACTTGATCTCGTACCGCGCATAGATTTCCGTGGCGGAAAAGACCTTGTGGGAGGTGAACAGGCGGATGTTCTTCTCTTCGATCATCCGGGGCAGCGCGTCCACCGTGCTGCGCAGGTTCAGCAGCCCGCGCTTTTCGGCCTCGGCAACCCACTCATCGGAATAGCCGTTGCCATTGAAGATGATGCGCTTATGGGCCTTGATCTCCCGGACAATCAGGTCATGGAGCGTAGCCTTGAAGTCCTGGGCGCCCTCCAGCTCGTCGGCGAACTGGCGCAGGGACTCGGCCACAATGGTGTTGATGACGGTGTTCGTCTCGGAAATGGAAGCGGAGGAACCCAGGGAGCGGAACTCAAACTTGTTGCCCGTGAAGGCAAAGGGAGAGGTACGGTTCCGGTCGGTGTTGTCCTTGGGGAACTTGGGCAGCACATGCACGCCAACGGTCAGGTCGCTGTGCTCCCGGCCCGCATAGGACGCGCCGGTTTCCAGCGCCTCCAGAATCTCCGTGAGCTCGTCGCCCAGGAACATGGAGATAATGGCAGGCGGCGCCTCATTGGCACCCAGGCGGTGATCGTTGCCGGCGCTGGCCACCGATACGCGGAGCATATCCTGGTAGTCGTCCACAGCCTTGATCACGGCGGTGAGGAACAGCAGGAACTGCGCGCTGGAATGGGGGCTGTCGCCCGGCTCCAGCAGGTTGTAGCCGGTGTTGGTGGTCATGGACCAGTTGTTGTGCTTGCCCGAGCCGTTGACGCCCTCAAAGGGCTTCTCATGGAGCAGGCACACCAGCCCATGACGGCGGGCTACCTTCTTCATCATTTCCATGGTCAGCTGGTTATGGTCAGCGGACACGTTGCTCACAGAGAACACGGGAGCCAGCTCATGCTGGGCGGGGGCAACCTCGTTGTGCTCGGTCTTGGCCAGAACACCCAGTGCCCACAGCTCCTCGTTCAGATCCTTCATGAAGGCCTGCACCCGGGGCTTGATGGAGCCAAAGTAATGGTCGTCCAGCTCCTGGCCCTTGGGGGGCTTGGCACCATAAAGGGTGCGGCCGGTGAAGATCAGATCCTTGCGCTGGTCAAACAGCTTTTGGTCCACCAGGAAGTACTCCTGCTCCGGACCCACGGTGGACATGACCCGGGTGGCGTCCATGCGGCCGAAAAGCCGCAGCACGCGCACAGCCTGCTTGCTCAGGGCCTCCATGGAGCGCAGCAGCGGCGTCTTCTGGTCCAGGGCCTCTCCGCCATAGGAGCAGAAGGCGGTGGGGATACACAGCACCCCATCCTTAATGAAGGCGTAGCTGGTGGGGTCCCAGGCGGTGTATCCACGGGCCTCAAAGGTGGAGCGAAGCCCGCCGGAGGGGAAGGAGGATGCGTCCGGTTCGCCACGGACCAGCTCGGAACCGCTGAAGGATAGAATCATCCGCCCGCCTTCCTTGGGGGAGATGAAGCTATCGTGCTTTTCGGCGGTGATACCCGTCATGGGCTGGAACCAATGGGTGTAATGCGTTACCCCTTTTTCCACTGCCCAATCCTTCATGGCATGAGCGACCACCGCGGCAACCTGCGGATCCAGATGGCGGCCCTCGTCAATGGTCTTTTTGAGCGCCTTATAGGTATCCTTGGGAAGACGCTGCTGCATGACGGCATCGTTAAAAACGTTGCAGCCAAAGAGGTCATCCATGTGAGCCATACAGTTTCCTCCTCTTTCCTGTTTCATCTATGGGAATATACAGCTTTCCTAGTATAGCACAGCCGGGTTATGAAATCCAGCCCGCAACACGGAAAAAGACGCTGCGAGATCAACCTCACAGCGTCCTTGCTGCATGAGCGGATTATAGGCCCAATGGCAATGATTTGTCAAGACCTATTTTGCAACTTTTTTTTCGAGCCTTGCATTTGGAAAAACGAGCGACCAGATCACACAATTTTGCATGATTCACGCAGAAATGATGCAAATCGCGGGAAAGCCCGGCGGTACGGCCCGGAGCAGGAGGACGCTTTCAATACATGGAAAGAACAGTTTCGTCCTTGACGGGAACCGTTTCCTTCCGTATAATGCGGAATATAGCGAACAAAGACGTTTGCTCCGCCCTTTCTGTGCGCATTTGCAAAGGGCGGAGTAAACGTCTTTTTGCATGAAGGAGGCTGCAATGATGCAAAAAGTCCGAAACGCTCAAGCAACATGGCCGCGCCGGTGCGGCCCCATAGAGGGCGAGGAACGGATCCCTTCCGGCTGCGCCATCGCCGGTATGTTTCATAAAAAGGGCGGCAAAATCGGTGGCGAAACCATTATCCGCGCCATGGAGCCCATGCATGACCGCAGCAACGGCCTGGGCGGCGGGTTTGCCGGGTACGGGATTTATCCCGAATATGCCCAGTGCTACGCTTTCCACCTGTTCTATGACGATGAGAACAGCCGGGAAACATGCGAGCAGTACTTGAAGCGTTATTTTGATATTGCCTCCATGAGCCTGATGCCCGTGCGCAGGAGCCGGGAAATTACGGACGCGCCCATTATCTGGCGGTACTTCGTTCAGCCCAAAGCCTGGCGGATGGAAGAGGAGGATCTGGACGAAAAAGCCTATACGGCCCGGCATGTGCTGGAAGTGAACAGCCGCATTGACGGCGCTTATATTTTCTCCAGCGGCAAAAACATGGGTGTGTTCAAGGGCGTGGGATATCCCGAGGATATGGGACGTTATTTCCGCCTGGAGGAGTATCAGGCCGATTGCTGGACCGCCCACGGACGCTATCCCACCAATACGCCCGGCTGGTGGGGTGGCGCGCATCCCTTTACTCTGCTGGATGTGAGCGTGGTGCATAACGGAGAGATCTCTTCCTATGACGCAAACCGCCGCTGCATGGAAATGTATGGGTACGACTGCAACCTCCTTACGGATACGGAGGTGATCGCCTATATGCTGGACTACCTGGTGCGCCGTCAGGGGTTGACCTGGCGGGAAGCCGCGGAGGTGGTGGCAGCGCCCTTCTGGTCCACCATCGACCATTTGCCGGAGCCGGAGAAAAAGCGCATGACCCTGCTGCGCAACCGCTTTTCCTCCCTGCTGATCACTGGGCCCTTCTCCATCCTGGTGGGCTTTGAGAACGGCATGATGGCCCTGAACGACCGGCTGAAGCTGCGCTCCATGGTGGTGGCGGAGACCGAGGACATCGCGTATGTGGCCAGCGAGGAATGCGCCATCCGCCGGGTGGCGCCGCAGGTGACCAACGTATGGGCGCCCCGGGGCGGCGAACCGGTGATCTTTACCCGTGAAGGAGGCAAGGCATAATGGCAGTTGATTTCTTCTATCCCGCCTATGAGGTGGTGCGCAACCAGGACCGCTGCATCACCTGCCGGGTATGCGAGCGACAGTGCGCCAACGGCGTGCACCAGTATGATGAAGAGCTGGGGCTGATGATCTCCGACGAGAGCCAGTGCGTCAACTGCCAGCGCTGCGTAACCCTCTGCCCCACACGTGCGCTGAAAATTGTGAAAACGGACAACACCTTCAAGAGCAACGTGAACTGGAACCAGCAGGCCATGACGGAGATTTACCGCCAGGCGGAAAGCGGCGGCGTGCTGCTCTCCGCCATGGGCAATCCTCAACCCATGCCCGTGTACTGGGACAAAATGCTTATCAATGCCTCCCAGGTGACCAACCCCTCCATCGACCCCCTGCGGGAGCCCATGGAAACCCGCACCTATCTGGGTGCGCGTCCCGACGGCATCCGCCGGGATGCGGAGGGCAACCTCATCGACGATACCCCGCCCCAGCTGAAGCTGGAAGTGCCCATCATGTTTTCTGCCATGAGCTACGGCTCCATCAGCTATAATGCCCATGAAAGCCTGGCCCGGGCGGCGGTGGAGCTGGGAACCTACTATAATACAGGCGAGGGTGGCCTGCATCAGGACTTCTACAAATATGGGGATCATACCATTGTGCAGGTGGCTTCCGGACGCTTCGGGGTGCATAAGGATTATCTCAACGCCGGCGCGGCCATTGAAATCAAAATGGGACAGGGCGCCAAGCCGGGCATCGGCGGACACCTGCCGGGGAAGAAAATCGTGGGCGACATCGCCCGTACCCGCATGATTCCCGAGGGCAGCGATGCCATTTCCCCTGCGCCGCACCATGATATCTATTCCATTGAGGATCTGCGCCAGCTGGTGTACTCCCTGAAGGAGGCTTCCCGGTATACCAAGCCTGTGATCGTCAAGATTGCCGCGGTGCACAACGTGGCGGCCATTGCCAGCGGCATTGCCCGTTCCGGGGCGGATATTATTGCCATTGACGGCTTCCGGGGCGGCACGGGCGCCGCGCCCACCCGCATCCGGGATAACGTGGGCATCCCCATTGAGCTGGCCCTGGCGGCGGTGGATACCCGCCTGCGGCAGGAGGGCATTCGCA